>CAIMUM010000028.1 GCA_903844685.1 uncultured Dehalococcoidia bacterium | reverse complement strand
TCAGTGACCAGGTTGCTGTAAAGCTTGTTTCTGGCAGCCTCATAACCGGGCATCTTGCCGGTGCTCATCTTCCACATTATCTCGAGTCCGAAGGTGCGCAGCGTCTCCAGCTCTATGGCCCTTTCGGCGAGCTTGTTGCGTACCACCGGGTTGGCGCTCAGCGGCTGGCCTTTGTCATACGTTTCCCGGGCGTAGCGCACGAGCATATCCATCAGGCGTCTGCCGTTTCCCAGGATGTGCGGTGCCATGGACAGCCGTTCGATGGCCAGGGCCGGGATGAGCATATAGAAGCCCTTGTTCTCCTCACCCACCAGGTTGGAAGCGGGCACCCTGACATTGTCGAAGAAAAGTTCGTTGAAGCTGTGTACGCCCGCCAGGTTGACTAAGGGCCTCGTCGTTATGCCGGGGCTCTTCATATCAACGATGATGATGCTCATGCTCTTGTGTATTTTGCTGATGGACGGATCGGTTTTGCAGGCCAGCCAGCACCAGCGTGCGCGGTGGGCGCAGCTTGTCCACACTTTCTGGCCGTTTATTATGTATTCATCTCCCGAGCGGATAGCCGTGGTCTTGATCTTGTTGTAATCGGAGCCTGAATCCGGTTCACTGTAGGCCGTACACCAAATGCCGTCGGGGTCGCCGGAGGCGATGAGCGGCAGGTATTTCTTTTTCTGCTCCTCGTTGCCGAAAAGCATCAGGCTGGGCCCGTTGATACCGGTGCCGGAGATGCCCATGCCGGTGCCGGGTATCTCGTGATAGCCCGCTTCCTCCAGGTAGGCGAATTGTTCCCAGTATGACGCATTGCTGCCGCCGTACTGCTCCGGCCAGCCCATGCATAGCCAGCCTTTGTCCGCCAGCTTCTTGGATATGCTCAGCGAGAATTCCCAGTCCTCGTCTGCACTCTCCTCTTCCAGCATGGCAGTATGGTAGGGCTTGCCGGCTACTTCCGCCAGGGCAAATTTTCTGACTTCCGCCCTTAATTTTTCAGCCTTGGCTCCAAGTTCAAAATCCATTTTCAGCCTCCGGGGTTATCAGCATTGTGATAAATTTCGCGAGCGGGTAAAAACCGCTACCTATTGTATTATAATTTGCCTGCGATTGGTAGTGCGGATTTTATTTGCCAGCGGCACGGCATAAATTTACAATATCCTTGTATTTCTGATTGAAAGTGAGAGAGTTGCAGCTATGTCACAGGAATTGGGTAAGATAGAAAAACCGGAAGTCACCAGCTTCAAGCAAAACCGGAAGGTGCTACAGGTCCCCCTGGTCTATGCGGGAAAAGACGCGCCGGCGGATTACCTTGAGCTTTTTGAGAAATACTGGCAGCAGGTGGCGGAGAATATCGCCAAACTGGAGAGCCGGTTGGGCAGCGTAACGGTTATCTTCCATGAAACTGTGAGCGCCGGGGGCGATGAAGGCCTCAAGATACTGGAGACGCTCAACTTGAAAAGCTACGAACTTGCCTGCGGCCGGTGTAAAGGTGAAGCCAGGCTGTACTGCGTCGAGGACCCGGATATGCTCACCGAGGTCATGGACTGGGAGCGCTGCCTGGTGATGGGTCTGCTCAATGATAAGGTAGCCAGCCGGATTTACGAGTTTTACACTGAGGCTACTCGAAAAAGGTACCAGTATATCAGCAAGGCCATTGACGAGGCGTTAAAGGATGGGGATGTGGCGCTGCTGTTTATGCGGGAAGGCCATCTGGTGCAGTTCCCCCCGGATATCGATGTCTTCAGCGTGGCCCCTCCCGCGCTGGACGAGATACACCGCTGGGCGCGCGACCGCGCCGCTAGAAGGGAGAAGGGCCAGGAAAAGTCGGATTAACTCAGCACTTCAGGAGCGGTATTTTACCGGCTTCCCGGGGCTCAAGGTATAGTGCATCGGTGGGGCAGACCCACATGCAGAGGCCGCAGCCTATGCAGCGCTGCTCGTCACGCACCAATTTGCCGTTCTCCATTTTAAGTGCCTTCACCCAGCAGCGGTCGAGGCAGGCTTCACAGGCGGTACAATCATCCTGGTTGATGTGAATTAAATACCTGGCGTTGACCATCTGGCTGGGGGCCGGCGAATTCTTGGCTCCCCTCAGGATAAAGCAGTGGCAGCCGCAGCAGTTGCACAACAGGTTGGTGAACTGGCCGGGGTTATTGACGTAGTTGTGTACTAGTCCGGCCTCTTCAGCCTCTTCAAGTACCTTCAATGCCTCATCTTTGGAAAGCTTTTTAGTAAAGCCGCGTTCGATGGAGAATAGCGCCGACTCACCGAAGACCATGCAATTTCCCATAGGTTCATTGCTTGTTTTTCCCAGCAGGTTGCCCTGGTGCCTGCAGACGCAGGTTCCCGCCGCGATATGCTCGGTATCTAAAATCAGTTGTTTCATTTCCCTGTAAGGGATTGGGGAGGTAAGTTGTCTTATCTCTTTATCAATCGGCACTTTTCTACCGGGCAGGGATTTCTCGATTTTCAGCGGCTTACCTGACATGAATTCCCTCTTAACCGCTTTTGAGTAATCGTTTAATAGGACGGCCCATTTCTTGCTGCGCTCATCGACGATCCCCTTCATGAGCTGGAACTCGAACAATCCGGGTACGAGTGGCAGCCCCTCATAAAGTTTTTTTCCACCCGCGTCTTTGATATGAATCAGCCCTTTATCGCCCATTGTCTCAAGCTGCGCCGCCACTTTCTTTATGTCCTTTGTGCCGAGGTTTGCGGCTATCACGTCCGCCGTGGCGTATTCAATTGGCATGGCACAGGCTATGGCGGCCTCCGCCGGGGTAAAGAGGAACTCGGCCAGGTCATAGAATTCCTTGCATACAATTGAGGGTACGCCCGTCCCACGTGCGTTCAGAGCAGCGGCCAGTTTGTCGTAAATAGCTTCAACCATTTCTCACCTCTTTTTTTCTCAGTTGAATGATCAGCTGCGCAGAGGGATTTTGCCGGCAGGCCTTGGCTCCAGTACGAGGGCGTCGGTCGGGCAGACCCACATGCAAATGCCGCAACCGATGCAGCGCATCTCCTCCCTCACCAGCTTGCCATCCACCATTTTCAGTGCATCCATCTGGCATCTCGGTATGCAGGCCTCGCAGGCTGTGCAATCATCTTCTTTGATGTTGACTACCCACCTTGCATTGACGGCCATACTGGGAACGGGTGATTTGCTGATGCCGCGTACAATCATGCAGCGGTCCTTGTAGCAGTTGCAAAGCAGGTTGGTAAAGAGATCAGGGCTGTTGGCGAATGTGTGGATCAGTCCTGCATCCTCCGCTTCCTCGATCCTTTTGATAGCCTCTTCTTTGGTCATGCGTGTTGTAAAGCCCCTCTCGGCGGCGAACTGCGCGGACTCACCGAGAATCATGCAGTTATTTACCGGCTTGTCCGATGGTTTGCCCAGCAGGGCCGCCTGGTGCCTGCAAATACATGTCCCGACCGATATATAGTCGGTCTTCATGATCAGACCTTTCAGTTCTTCAAAGGGCACTATGGTCGACTTGTGCTCGATCTCCTTGTCGACGGCCACTTTCTTTCCCGGCGCCGACGATTCAAGTTTGGGCGGGTCGGCCGACATGAAAGACTTTATCATAGCTTTCGCGTAATCGCGCAGCAGCATGGCTATTTTCTTGTGGCGCTCGTCCACAATGCCCCGCATGAGCTGGAACTCGGTGATTCCCGGCACGAAGGGCAGCGCTTCATACAGTTTTTTCCCGTCCCGTTCCCGTATATGTATAAGCCCCTTGTCGGCCATCGTTTCAAGCTGGCCGGCCAGCTTCTTGAGGTCTTTATTCGGGAGATTATTGGCTATCTCCTCTACCGTCGCGTTGCCCAGCGGCATGGCGACGGCGATGGCCGCCTCCTCGGGCGTGAAAAGGAAGCTTACCAGGTCATAGAATTCGTCGCATTTTACCGCGGGGAAGGCCGTGGAACGCGCATTGAGCGCTCCTGCTAATTTCTCATAGGCTGCATCAACCATTTATCACCTCAACATTTAAGTTTACCGGAATATTTTGCATGCAATATTTTTGCATGCAGTCTAACAAGAAAAATGCAGGCTGTCAAGAGGTGGCAGGGTGGATTACAGGAGACCTTTAATCAACCCGCCGTCAACCTGGATGGTGGTACCCGTGATGTAGCTGGCTTTCTCGGAGGCGAGGAATATGGCCAGGTTGGCAACCTCTTCAGGTGTGCCGCAGCGCTTAATGGGAATGCTGGACGCCACGTCGGCAAGAGTGCTTTCATATGACCTGTTCTGGCTTTCGGCCCTTTTCTTCACGATGGAAACAAGCCGGTCGGTAAGTATCCAGCCCGGGCAGATGCTGTTTATGGTTATATTATCCGCGGCAACTTCTATGGAGAGCGTTTTGGCCAGGCCGATAACGGCGGCCCTGATGGAATTGGACAAAATCATACCCTCGAGTGGCTGCTTGGCAGCCATAGATACCAGGTTGACTATCCTGCCCCAGCCCCGCCCTTTCATAATGGGAATGACCTCGCGGCAGAGCCTTACCGCACTGAGAAGGGTTAATGCCATGGCATCTTCCCAGTCCTGGTCGCTGAAACTGAGGGATGGACCGGTGGGTGGACCGCCGGCGTTGGTTACCAGGATGTCGACCCATCCGAACCTATCGATAGTTTCCTGGACAAGGAATTTAACATCACCTGCTTTGGTCAAATCGGCTACGACAGGGATGACTTTCACTGAACAGGATGATTCTATCTCATGGGCGGTTTTTAATAGCTCGGCTTCGTTGCGGGCGCAGATCGCCATGTTGACGCCCTCTTTGGCCAGCCCGATTGCCACAGCCCTGCCGATCCCCTTGCTGGCCGCCGACACTATTGCGGTTTTACCGGCAATTCCTAAATTCATGGCCGCTAACTTACCCCGGACGTATACAAAATCGGAACGCTGAAAAACCATAACGTAGGGGCGTAGCTTTAGTTGCGCCCGCAAGAACGGACAGGGCTTCAGCCCTGTCCCTGCACTTTTTCAGCAGTCTCAAAATGTGTGCCTTTGTTGACAAATAGATTATGGTTTTCAGTATACAGGAAAAAGGTTCACAAATTGGTGGCCCGGTGCAGGCACTGCTTCCAGCGGGCGTTCACCCATTCCTGCAGTTCGTCGATCTGTTCCTCGGTGATAGTTTTGAACCTGCCCTGCGAGGTGAAATATTCACGCACCGGCTGCAGGTTGCCTCCCTTACGGGCTATGGATTCGCTGGCGGAGGTTAGCCTGAAGATGCCGTCCTCGACCTCATAAAGGACGACCAGGCCCGTCTCCACGGCCATCTCGCCGAACTTGATGGTGTCGCTGAAAGGGAAGATCCAGCCCGGCGGGCAGGGCGTGTGGATGTGGATAAACCGTGTGCCCTCTATAGTCTTGGCCTTCTTCACTTTCTCATAGAGGTCGAGCGGGTAGGATGCCGAGCATGTAGCTACAAATGGCAACCCGTGTGCTTCCATGATTGCGGTCATGTCCTTCTGGTATTGCTGCTTGCCTAAAACCGGCGTGGTACCGGATACGGCTCCAAGCGGGGTAGAGCCTGAGCGCTGGTTGCCGGTATTCATGTAGCCCTCGTTGTCGTAGCAGATATATATGAAGTCGATCTGCCTTTCGGCCGCGCCGCTGAGGGACTGGATGCCGATATCATGTGTGCCGCCATCGCCGGCGAAGGCCAGCACGGTTATACCCTTCCTGCCCAGTGCCTTGAGTCCGGCTACCAAACCGGTAGCAGAGGCGCCGGTGGAGGCGAACGGTGTATTCACGCAGGGAACGTTAACGGCGGTGATGGGATACATACCGTGCAGCACCGTGGCACAACTGGCCGGGACGGTCACGATGCACTGTCCTTCCAGCGCTTTCAGCGTGTGCCGGTAAGCGAGCGACAGGGCACAGCCCGGGCAGGTGCGGTTACCCGGCAGTATCCATTCTTTTTCAATTAAATTAACTGCATTAGCTTTCAATGTGATCTCCCCGCTATATCTGGCATATCCATTCCGGGTAGTCCGGGTTAATGACCGTTTCCTTGAGTGAAGCGATCGCCTTCTTGGTGGCCTCGACCAGTTCACGTGCTTTTATGTCGCGCCCTCCCAGGCCGACGATGAAATTGCGTACTGAAGCGTTGATGTAGGTGCCGTACAGCGCCGATTTTATCTCGGAACAGGTGGCGCCTTCCGAACCGTAGCTGATGTTCTTATCGAAGACCACGATGAGCTTGGATTTGCGCAGGGCCTGTACCACGTCGGACTTGGGGAAGGGCCGGAAAACACGCAGCCCCAGCACGCCCACCTTGATACCCTCCTCGCGCAGCATGTCGGCCGCTACGATAGCTTCCATGGCCAGGCTGCCCATGGCAACGATGGTTATCTCGGCGTCGTCGTTGCGGTCTTCCCAGAACATATGCTCGTAATCACGGCCAAAAATGTCATTGAATTCCCTGCCCGCCTGCAGGATAGTTTCGCGTGAATTTTGCAAGGCTTCCTGCAATAAATATCTCAGTTCCATGTAACCGTGGCAGAGCTTGCCATCGACCCCGATGCGGGGGTTTGCTAAAGTCACAAGGTTGTAATTCTTGGGATCGGCAGGGTCGAGCGAAGTGTGGGGTTTATAGGGTGGAAGGTATCTATCCACGTCCGCCTGCTCCGGGACATCCACAGGCATCTCGGTGTGGGACAGGATATAGCCGTCGTAGCAAACCATGACGGGCACATGGACCTGCTCGGCTATGCGGTAAGCCTGGATGATCGTGTCCATTATCTCCTGGTTATTGCGGCAATATATCTGTATCCAGCCGGTGTCGCGCTGGGAGATGGAGTCCTGCTGGTCATTAAGCACGTTCCACGGGGCGCCGATAGCGCGGTTCACACAGGCCAGCACGATGGGCAGGCGCGCCCCTGCAGCCCAGTGCAGCATCTCGTGCATGTAGGCCAGACCGTGCGAACTGGTGGCGGTGAAGGCGCGCGCCCCGACAATAGACGCCGAGGTGCATACCGCCATAGCGCTGTGCTCGCTCTCGACCGCAACATATTCTGCCTTAAGTTCTCCCTGCTCAACAAACAGGGAAAGCTGTTCGGTAAGCGGAGTCTGCGGGGTGATGGGGTAAGCAGCCACTACCTGGACACGGCTCATCTTGGCCGCGATGGCGGCGGCCTGGTTGCCATCGATAATCAGCATGTTGGATTTTCTCTGTATTGCCATACGGTTATCAGCCTATATTTTTTTCTTCCGCGATCATGGTGATGGCCTGTACCGGGCAGACCTGGGCGCATATGCCGCAGCCCTTGCAATATTCAAGGTCTATTGACGGCGGTATGCCCTTGGTCATAACGGCCTCCGGGCAGTATAACCAGCAGAGGAAGCAGGTCGGCTTATTCAATTTCGAAGCCGTGCACTTTTTGTCGTCGATGATAGGCAGGTGGGTGCGCCATTCGCCCGTCTTGCCCGCTTCGCCTATCCCGGGCGATGACTCGTCGCAAATGTGATTACAATCCCTGGTTCCCATTCTGAATTACCTTATTTGCCTGTTTTCGTTATCTCGTAAGTCTTATTTATAGCTGCGAGGTTGATATCAACAGTGCTCCTGGAGAACCTTTCACGTATAATTTTTTCCAGCGTGGGAAGGTCAACTATCTTGGTAGCCCGTACCAGGGCGCCGAGTATCGCCGTGTTGACTATTACCAGTCCTGCTACGATTAACTCCAGGTCCTGGCATACCTTTGTGGCATCGGCCGTGGCGATATTGAATTCGCCCTTTAATCCGAGTTCCCTGGGGGAAAGCGGAGAATTCACGATCAGCCAGCCGTTCTTGCCCAGTCCGTGGGTGACATCGGGATATTTGAGCAATGTGTGATCGAGGACAACTACGATCTCCGGGTTCTCGACCTGGGAAACCACCAGCACCGGTTCTGTGGATATCCTTGTGGAGGCGCTAACCGGGGCGCCGCGCCTTTCAGCGCCGAACGACGGGGCGGCTGTTACTCCCTTGTAGCCTTTCAGGTAGGCAGCCTGGGCAATAATCTTGGCTGCGGTGATGGCTCCCTGTCCCCCGCGGCCATGCCACCTGATCTCAAGGGGCCGGTTGCTGAGGGAAGATTTCTGTGCCATCAATAATTACTCTCTTGGTTTTGCAGGTATGCAATAAAGATATATGGTAGCTCTCATGGTAAGACTATGTCAAACGGAATCAGAGTGACGGGGATATAATCCCAGGCAGCTCATTATATTCCGAATGCAGCCGATGATTTAAGCTCATACTCGTGCTTAACGAGCCATTTGCGGCATTCTTTCCAGCGTGGACAGAAGCGCTCAACAAATTGCCAGAATTTCCTGGAGTGGTTCATGTACTTGCGGTGGGCAAGCTCATGGATTATCACGTAATCTACGATCTCCTGCGGCGCCATCAGCAGCTTCCAGTTCAGCGTGATATTCCCTGTCGGTGAGCAACTGCCCCAGCGCGTCCTTTGGCCCCTGATAAGTAAGGCGTTATAGCTCAAGCCCATGATAACTTTGAAGGTATCAGCCTTTTGCCTAAAGACCAGTTTGGCCTGCTCTCTGAACCATTTTTCAAGAATAGGGGTGGTATTTGCGCCGCTGTTTAGCGGAATTAGTAACCTGCCATCTATCAGCCTGGCGGCAGGATGCTTGCCTGCCTCCGCAGTTACGGCTATTTTAATTGTTTTACCGAGGTAAGGCAGGCTATCGCCATGACCCGGCGCCGGCTTGAAAAGAGGCATCTGCAAGGGTTTTCCCCCGTGGAGGTGTCTCAGTATCCAGCGTGATTTTTGCACCAGGATATCCTCCACCTGCTCTGGCTTATATTTTCTCGGTACTATCACAGTCAGGCCGGTTTCCTGGCGTATCTCCAGCCTGATAGCCCTGATGCGGTAACTTTGCTTGATTGTGTAACTGACAGTGCTATCCTGGAGTCTTATCTGCTCTTGCCCGATAATGACCAGGCGGGGGTTATGTTTGGCCGGCATATTAATATTTCTTACCCTGGATTTCATAGTTGAAGAATTAACCTAATTATAATTGATAATGGGTTGATGGTGGGGTAAACTTTGAAATCAATAAATCTATACGTTTCAAAATAAGGTTGTTAACAATGAAATGCTTGATACTTGCCAGTGGTTTCGGTACCAGGCTTTATCCCCTGACCATGGAGCAGGCCAAGGCCCTGTTGCCGTATAAGGGCAAGCCGATGATAAACCATATCGTAGATAAGATACCGGACGATATCGATATACTGGTAAACGTGAATAAAAAGTTCGCGGGCGATTTTTATGAGTGGCAGGATAAGCAGGACCGCAGGATAGATATATGTGTTGAGGATGTTTCGTCTGAAGACGAGCGGTTGGGCGCGGTGGGCGCCCTGCATCACTGGATAAGCGAGAAGGGCATCCGTGAGGATTTGATGGTATTCGGCAGCGATAACTATTTCGAGTTCGACCTCGCTAAATTTATGTCCGAATTCGATGGCCGGCACGTGCTGGTTGCTATTTACGACGTGTTGGAAAAAGACAATGCCAGGCAGTACGGGGTGGTCAGGATCGACGGAAACCGCATTATTGAGCTTGAAGAAAAGCCGGCCTTCCCCAAATCGAGCCTCGTTTCTACTGCCTGCTGGATACTGCCGGCCAGGGTATTCCCTCTCATTGCAGAGTTTTGCAGGGGAGAGCGCAAAGATAACCTGGGCAATTTAATCACCTATCTGATCGAAAAAGAGAACGTGTTTGCCTATCCTTTCAAGGAAAAGTGGATCGATATCGGCAGCCTTGAGACATATCACGCAACCAAATAGCACAGCCGTCCTTTTAACGTTGACCTGCAGTTACTGTACAATTGATGATATAGGAGCCTCGTTTTAATTTACAGGGGGAATTACATGGAAGATATCGAAAACATGGTGAAAACCACTATAAGCCAGATCGAAAAGGTGCTCAGCAGCAAGACGGTCGTTGGTGAACCCATTACAGTGGGGGAAACCACACTTATCCCGTTGCTCAGCATGGGCTTTGGCTTTGGCGCGGCCGGCGGCGCCGGCAAAGCAGATGCCAGGCAGGGTAGTGATGGGTTGAAAGGCGGCACGGGTGGCGCCGGCGGCATGAGGCCTATTGCTATTATCGTAATCGATAAGGACGGCGTACGCATCGAGCCGATCAAGAGCAGCGTGGCGGCGGCCATTGAGAAATTAGGTGAAAAAGTCCCCGGCGTGGTGGAGAAGATCGCCGACAAGTGGGGCGAACGTAAGAAGGGCCAGTAACCTTTGGCGCCTCTCTTTATTTTAATAGGTATACTGGCGCTTATCGTCCTGGCATTGGCCATCCCGGTCGAGATAGAGATCTCTGCCGCTATCTACGGGAGCGCAGAATCGAAAACGCGGTTCAGGCTATTATTCGGGCTGATCTCATTTGACGCGGATGGTGGCGGGGGAAAGAAAGAACCGGTGAAAACGGGTGGTGACGGTGTCCCTTTCCTGGAAAAGCTGTTTAATGCCGCGCAGGTCGAGGGTATCTGGTCAAGGTCGTGGGAACTGGCCAGACGCCTCGCGCCGTGTGTTAAGGTGAAACACCTGGCCTCGGATTTAACGGTAAGCGCCGGCGATGATTACTATACAGGCATGCTGGCGGGACTGGCGATTCCACTGGTATTGTACCTGGGTCAGCGGTTTGAGGGGGAGATCTCGCTGCGGCCGGCCTTCGAGGAGGACCTGCTGTTAGAAGGTGATATTTTTGCCGGTTTCAGCCTGCGCCCGCTGAAAATGATCGTGCCGTGTATGGTGTTTGCCTGCTCTCCTCAATTCCGCCGGGTGAAACGCATATTTGGTGGGGGATGATGAGGAAAGAATATTTAGCCCGTGAGGAGGCGGCCGTGATTGGCGGCATCAGGATTACCCCCATCGTCAGGATTTTGGTCAGATACACGGAAATCAAAGGCGTGTGGTCGTTTTATGCAGGCAAGCTGCCGGTTTACCTGATCATCTCATCAGGGGACGGAGAGAGAGCTTACAGTATAACGGGCCAGGAGGTCTCTATTCAGCAGGTGATATCGGACTGTCTGGTGCTGGCGGCTGGTTTTGAGGGGTGATCTGGTCCCCGTTTCCAGCCGCATTGATCACCGGAACTGCATTGATTTTCCTGTAGCGGGGTGCCTTTCTGCGGCGCGCATATTGGCGTACCCCTGTAGTCCACAGCCCGGTGAAAAACTTGGTATCCAGCGGATGCAGGTAATCGGCTGAATTAAGCAGGTCCCTTGAGGCGGCGTTGTCAAAATAGGCGACCTCTATGTGCTTGCCCATGTTCTTCACCACCCCCAGCGTGTAGCCGAAATCCGAGTCACCGCTGACTAATATGGCGATATCGTAGGAATTATTGGCTGCGAAATAGAGCAAATCGGTGGCCAGCATGACGTCGATACCCCTCTCGACGGGAATACCCTGCGATAGCTTGGTATTGCCCAGCCTCAGCTCAAGGTAGGGAGTCTTGCGCAAGGTCTCCAGGAATTCCTGCTGCTCACGTGAGCCATCAAATTTTTGCGCCGCATCTTGTAGGACGTTGTAATAATAGGTCCTTATCAGGTGGCGGGAACCGGTTAATTTCTTGGTGAACTCCGCGAAATTAAGGTCGACTCGCTTGAAGTTGTTTTTCAGGGAATGGTAAAGATTGCTACCGTCTATGAATATAGCAACCCGGTCATTCATTGAGGCCTCCTCTTGCTGATTACCCCGCCCTTATCTTTTGGCGAAATATATGTGCTTAAATTCACTTCTACCGGTATTATACTTGAATTCTTCGGTAAGTGTACATCACGGTGCTGTATCGGCGGCTTTCTCGGCCCTGTACCAGAGCTCCTGGCCGTCCGTTATGAACTCCACGTTGCCACGGTTGGCGGTAACGAATATATTGCTGTTTTCCAGGATGGCGTGCAGCCGGTCCACAGTCTCTTTGTGTGGATGGCCGAACCTGTTGACGGCGCCGGCTGATATAACGGCCGCCGACGGGTTGACGATTTTGAGGAATTCGTCGGAAGTTGATCCCCGGCTGCCGTGGTGGGCGACTTTCAATACACTGCTGCGCAGGTCTGCGCGGCTACCGGCCAGCAGCATTTCAGCGTCCGCGCCTATATCGGCTGTAAGCAGGAAACTGACGTTTCTATATGTAAGCTTCAGCACTACGGAGTTATTGTTGATATCATCGGATGTTCCGGTCAATAGTGCGGGTGGTGGATTGAGTACTTCCAGCCTAATATCTCTGCCCAGGTTAAATTGCCGGCCGTCATGCAGTGTGTACAACCGGACATGCCGTGTGTTCAACATATTAATTATTTCAGTTGGCAGCAGCGACTTGCTGGATGAAGGTGGGAGTCCCGCAGAATTTATATCGTATTTGTGCAGCAGGTCAAGTGTACCTGAAATGTGGTCGGATTGAAGCTGAGTAAGTATGAGCAACTCGATTTTTCTATCCCAGAAAGGGAGAGTTTTACCCATCTGTGCGCTGGTGGATGTGGGGTCGGGTCCGCTGTCAACCAGGATATTTTGCCCGTCAGGGGTCCTTATTAATATGGCCTCGCCCTGGCCAACGTCGAAAACGGTTACGTGGAGGTTGCCGTCCGGCAGCATCAGGATGGCTATTGAAATTAGTATATTGGCAGTCAGCAATATGGCCAGAAGCCAGGGTACAAATGGCCTGAATGTATTGAGCCGTAGCGATGCAAAATAAACGCGAGCTTTCAGATAGAGGTTTTTAATAAAACCTGCTATGTCCTGACGGTAACGCTGGCACAGCAGCAGCCCGGCAAGCATCACGTAGTAGATGACGGCCTGCCATGGTTGCAGTTGAACATTCTGTATGTACGCTACAGGAATTGAACTAAAAATCTGCACCACCAGTAGAAAGTAGCTCAGCAATAGCCAGGCCGTCCAGCCTATCACTATGCCGAGCGGCTGCCAGATGACTCCTGCAATGGAGGTTATCAGGGAGGTTATCATAATGCCGGGGAAGGAAGGCATGGCGAATAAGGTTGCCGGCGCGCTGACCAGCGAAAAAGCCTGGAAATTCATGGCTGTTATCGGCCAGGTAGCGACGACCGCGGCTACCGTTGCCCCGAAGCCTATACCCATGAAGTTTTTCAGGTAGTAAACATATTTGCTGCTCTTGCCCGCCCGGGGCGGACCTGCGGAGGCGGTTAAATATGGTGTTATATATACCAGCCCCAGCATCGACAGGAAGCTTAATTGAAAGCTCACGTCGCGTAGCACCGCCGGGTCAACGGCCGCCATCAGTGCCCCGGCCAGCGCCAGGGCAACCGGGCCGCTACGCTGGCGTCCGAGCAGTTCAGCCAGCAGAAATACGCTGCCCATTATCGTTGCCCGCACCATGGTGGCCGGCATGCCGGTCAGGATGGTATAAAGCCATATCAAGGCCAGGGATATCCAGATATACAGCCCGTTTTTCCTGCCGAAGATCCATATTGCTGCAGTAAATATCATAGCCAACACAATGGTCAGGTTCATGCCCGAGATGGCAATCAGGTGAGTTGTGCCTGTTGCGTAGAATAATTGCAGCAGGGAATCCGGCAAGCTGCCTCTAAGGCCAAGCAGTATCGCGCAGGCCAGCGAACCCTGCGGTTCCGGCAAGCAGGTAGAAAGGCTTTCGGCCAGGCGTTCCCGCAGTCCGTAAATCCAGGCCACTGGGGCAATGCCCTTGCCGGTATCCATCAATGTTGTGCCGGGGTAGTTGATCACGGAATAGATGCCCTGGTTAGCCAGGTAATCTTTGTAGTCGAAACCTTCGTATTGCTCGGGAGTCTGCGGCTTTCCGCGCAGCTCGAGCAGGTCGTTGTAATGATATTGCCGGTAAAACGGCACACGTACCAGCGCATTGCCGGTTACATCTGTGACATTGCCGGATACGCTTATTTCGGAGGCGGAGAATTTGAATTCCAGTGAGGAGCCCTTGACTTGCGGATAGTCGGCCACTATTCCCGTAATCTTTACGTCACCCCGGCCGTTGTAAAACTGCAGCATCGTGAAGTCCGCCGTGTGCAGGCAGGATTGATACCGCAGTGCCCCACCGGCAAGGGCGAGCACGCAGACGGCTGCGATGATAAGCGCTTTCCTGTGGCGGTGGATAAAGATAGCTAAAAGGAAAAGCGGCACAGGTACAGCCGGCAGCCATACAGGCCAAGCTGATAGCGGACCGATCAATATACCCGTTAAGAATGCGGCGCTGATGTAAAGCAGGGGCATGAGGGTCAGTCCTCGACTGTGGCGTAATCTCGCACTTTATCCACCACCGATTTACCGAAGCCTTCGATTTTGAGCAGGTCTTCTACGCTACGGAAAGGGCCGTTCTTCGTACGGTAATCGACTATCAGCCTGGCCCTGCCCTCGCCAATGCCCGGCAGCGCCTGCAGCATCCATGCCCCGGCGCGGTTGAGGTCCACCTTCTGCGGGCGTATGGCCTCGCCTTTTTCAGGCACGTATATAACCAGATGCGCTGTATCGGCGTTATCGGAGACTCCGGCGGCAGATACCACTGCGCTTAACGTATCACCGGCGCGTGAAGCGTATATGCCGGGACGGGATACCGCCCCGCCGACAGTGATATTTACTGCTGCGGCCATGGGGTTGACCTCTTTGAGCTTAATTTCTACGGGCTGCAGACGCGCCAGGCGGATGGAGAAAAAGATCATACCGGTGATCAGGCAGACTATTAGAAATACTGCTATAATAAGTAACATTTTCTCACGGATACCCGTCATTTCTTCCTCCTGTCCTGTATGATTAGGGTGTGCGCAGTGGTAGGATTTTAACACAAATGGAAAATATCAAGACGATAACAGTAAATAAGAAGGCCTATCATGATTACCATATCGTGGAAAGCTACGAGGCTGGCATTGTGCTTAAAGGCTCGGAGATTAAATCTATCCGGATGGGACGGGTGAATATCAGGGATGCCTATGCCCGGGCGGATAGAGGTGAGTTGTGGCTGTATAATTCGCATATCTCCGCTTACCAGGCCGGTGGGTTCAATACGCATGAGCCCGACAGGAAGCGCAAGCTTTTGATGCACCACAACCAGATCGCCGAATTAGACAGCCTGGCCAGCCAGAAAGGTTTGACTCTGGTGCCGCTGAAGATATATATTAAAGATGGTATCGCGAAGCTGGAGATCGGCGTGGGCAGGGGCAAAAAGCAGTACGATAAGCGCGATGTCATTGCCCGGCGCGATACAGCGCGTGAGATAGACCGGGCTATGAAAACAAGGTCCCGGAAAGAACGTTAACAACTTAATATTTGTGGGGGCGCGTGGCTTCGACAGGGAAGAGCCCACAGTACGGCAGGCCGAGGCGCCATCTACCTCGTAAATCAGGTGGCAAAACACAACTGCCAACGAAGCAGTTCCAGTAGCAGCCTAAAAGGCCGCTCGTCCAACCTTTCCTCGTCCCGGTGGGATTGGATTGGGCGACGAAATGCCGGGGTGCAATAGTCCCGATGCTGATAAGGACTGTTTAAGACTAATTAGCTGGCCCGCTTAAACTCCGCCTGCAGAGGCTGAGCGGGCGAGATAAAAGAGCAGACTATGCCTGTAGAGGTGCTGGCAACTTTTTTCTGGACGGGGAGTTCGACCCTCCCTCGCCTCCACCAGAAACACGATTCATATCTGCTTTTGAGAGTGGATATGTTGATTTATATAACTGAATATTTGACCCTTCTTTAGAAACCGCCACCTGGAAAACAGGCATAAATGGCGGTTTCGGTTTTATGGTCACTATCGACTTGGTCTTCTTAGCATCCACGTAGACTGCATCCAGCATCGTAAGCAGAAGCTTCCGCCTCTCTTCCAGATTGGCACCTTTCCATAGCATCGCTAACCTTTCTATCAGCTTTCCCGCCTCTTCGGCGGCGCTGGCTTCAGGCACGACCAGCGACTCAAGCTCCATCTCCAGTAATCGCTTTTGCCTGCGGTACTCTTCATCGGGGAAGAGGCCGTCTATGTAAACCTTAGTCATGCGACGCAGCTTTTCCTGCACCTGCTGTCGCTCTGCCTTCACCCTCTCTATCTCATCCTTGATGCTGATGATAGCCAGCACCTCTTCCAACCACTGCGGGCCAAGTTCTATAGCCATGATGATCTTGCCTAGCTGTTCATCAGCCACATGGCAGGGTATTGAGCCTCCTGCCGCCGGACATAGGGCAAGTCCCCTTGAATTGTTATGCTCACGATAGTAACTAAGGCCGTTTTGATAAGTCTGTGCCCACATTGGCATTCCGCAATAAGCACAGCGTATCAACCCCTTGAGCAGGTATTGTCTTTCCGGCCTGGGATGTAAGGTCTCGGAACGCCCGTTGTTCTTCTTAAGAGTGGCCTGCACCAAATCAAAGACCTCTTGGCTGACCAGCGCCTGGTGTGCTCCGGGTAGTAACTTCCCCTGGTACTGTATCTTGCCCGCATAGAAAGGATTGTGCAGTATGCCCCTTACAGATGAGGTGGTGAAAAGCCTCGGCCCTGATATTAAGATACCATCAGCATCGGGAAAGCTATTACGGTTCCTAGTCCTGAAGCCCTGGTCATTAAGCCAGCTAGCCAGCTGGCCCAGCGTGGTCGTTCCCGTAGCATAGCGATGGAATAGCTCTCTTACCGCTTTCGCCTCGCTTGCATGAGGGTGCACTCCTCCGAGGTGCTCCGGCTCGCATAACTTCACCCTGCCGCCCTTGTCGTCATCAGCCCAGCAGGATGCGTAGCCGAAAGGCAATCCCCCGACGTGCTTGCCCTCATAGGCCCTCTGGCTTAAGCCTTTGCTCACATGGTTCCCCAGCGCCTCGCTGTAATACTGCGCAAAAGCCCCTAGCATCTGGGTGAAAAGCATTCCTTCCGGACGTGAGTAGTCGATGTTCTCGCTGATGGAGACCAGGCCGACGTTATTCTTGCCGAGCATGGTGAGAGATTCCAGGGTAATCTTTAGATTGCGCGACCATCTATCCAATGTATGGACAACGACCACATCGAAGTCGTGTTTGGCGGCATCCTCAAGAAGCTGTTTGAATAGGGGTCTTCGAGCGATGGTCTCTACGTGGGCGGACTTGCCCTCTTCCCGATAAACCCTGACCGGCTCCCAGCCCCGGTTCTTGCATAGCTCACGAAATAGCCTCTCCTGAGCGTCCAGGGAATGGCCGTCTATCTGTGAGGCTGAGGACACCCTGAGATAGGCAACCGCCCTCACTACCCCGCCTGCCTCGAAGCCACGGCTAAGGCCACTTCAGCTAAAGAATTCAGAAACTGCCTTATCATGACCTTATCCGATTCGCTCTCATTCGTGTCTGTACAGTGTATACTTGCGCGTATACTTGTCAACGCTTCCTGCGTTAGACCTATGGTTTCTGCCTTACTGCTTGTGTTCAAGGCTCTCCAATACCTTCTCGACGTATGGCTTGTGGCTGATAAAAGCACGGAAATGGCGTCCGTCCTTGGCGCACTTCAGCATGACGAAGGGCTTGTTGGACTTGCGCCCCCTGGCCAGCGTTATAACGAGCTTGTTTTTGCAGATAGGGCATAACGGCATATCGTTATTCATCGGCATTCTCCTTTAAATAGGATTTGCACAGTAGATAGAGGGCGTTGCCCCTGACGTTCGGGTTATCGCCTTTCTTCTTGGCTTCAGGCAGGACCCTTGCCAGTGCCTTTTCTATGACTTTAAGTTGGCTGTCGGTAAGCTGGAACTGAAGGTGCCTTAATTTAGCTTGCTTGGCCTTCTCAAAGTTCTGGAGGCAACTAGCCATAGTCTCCTCGCTTATGCTAGTGAGGGCTTTCAGACTGCTTGCCGTCTCCGGTAGAATTGCAGCCACCTCATCTTCGGGGATATCCTTGAGCACGTCACGCAGCAGCTCTATCCGCAGACCTATATCGTCTTCACCCTGAATGTGGTTTAGAGCCTGAGAGAGAAGGCGGGCGCGGGCATCATCAAGCTTTACCACCACGCAAGGCGCTGCCTTAAAGCCCATCTCAGCTAATAGCTTTAAGCGCTGGTTGCCGGATAGCACTTCATAGCTATTATTCGCCAGCTTTCTAGCCACAAGGTTCGTGACCAGGCCGTAGCGCCTGATACTTTCCTTGAGGTGCGCCAACATCTCTTCATTCATGCGGTTGGCGTTCCAGGGCGCTTCTCGCAGATACTTTACAGGTAATTCAACAGTCTTCATGGTTGTTCTCCTTGCTATTCTCTTTCTTGGGATACGGCAGTATTGGAGCTTTCAGGTGGCTTCTCAGTGAAGCATCCAGAAAATAGATGTAGCGATGCTTGGCCGCCTGAGGTATGAGTTTTATATCAACGCCGTGACCGGCAAAGTAACGCAGCGAGTGGCTGCCATAAGAGTGCGCCAGCGACCTGGAATGGCGCGGAACACCGTCTCCCAGGTCGTAGAGAGGCATGGCAGAGGACAGGCCGCTGTATACCCATCCGGTGGCCTGATAGATGGTGCCAACGTGCCCTTGGGTCGGATCGGCGTAGGAGACCAGGAACTTCACCCTGGTGTCTTGACGCAGGGAATGCAATACGAACCCCAGCACGCGGGACTCGCTGTTTGCTGGCAATTCATCGGAAAGCCACAGCCGCGTTAAGACGAGGCAATCATCTCGCTTTGAGCCTTCCACCAATCGGTAGGCAAGCGAAGGCCCTGCCCCAAAGGTTAGCGCTCCCATAAGCCTGCCCTTGAGAAATACCCCGAAATTGAGCATGGTGCCGCCGGGCATGGAGTGCAGGTAGTGCTCTTTCTCCAATAACATCTTTGCAATTAATGGTGAAATAAGAGAGACGCGAAGATCATGGAGCGCCGCGCTGGGAGTCGAACCCGCTCCTGCTCCCAGGATGGGAACCGTGCTGCCGTTAACACCAGCGGCGCTCAAAGCTGAAGCCTCTTGTA
>CAIMUM010000027.1 GCA_903844685.1 uncultured Dehalococcoidia bacterium | reverse complement strand
TGTTGGTAATCTGGTCCATATTGCCGCTGGCTTCTTTCACGCCGATGATATTCTTCACATGGCTCAATCTAATAGTTGTTTCCGCGCTCAGGTTGGTGATGGTGCGTGACGGCACGTTATAGACAATGCAGGGCAGCTTGGTAGCCCCCGCTATAGCCTTGAAGTGCTCGTAGAGCCCTTCTTGGTTGGGCTTGTTGTAATACGGGACGGTCAGCAGGCAGGCGTCCACGCCCGTTTTCTCGGCTTCCCTGGTCAGCTCGATGCTCTCCTGTGTATTGTAGTTGCCGGTACCCGCCACGATGGTCACATTATCGTCAACGACCGATTTAATCTCTACAAAGAGGCGCAGTTTCTCGGTGCTGGTCAGTGTCGGGCTCTCACCTGTCGTGCCCGCTACCACCAGGCCATCGCTGCCGGACGCGAGCAGTGCTTTTGCTAGCTTCTTGGCCTGCGCGTAATCAACCTGACCCTTCTCAGTGAAAGGCGTTACCATTGCTGTAAGCAAACGTCCGAACTTCTTCATCTCGTCCTCCGCTGGCTACTTATTGTTATTCTGCTGCTTTACCCAGCCCTGGTTGACGGCCTCCTCGGCTATCTGCACGGCATTAAGCGCGGCGCCCTTGCGGATGTTATCTGATACTACCCACATTACCAGCCCGTTCATCAATGAAGCATCCGAGCGTATCCTGCCGACATAAACATCATCGGTGCCGGCCGCCAGCCACGGCTGCGGGTAGAGGCTGACATTGGGGTCATCCAACACCTTCACACCCGGTGCCTTGCTCAAAATCGCTCGGGCTTCATCCGGCGGCATATAATCGGTGAATTCGGCCTGTATCGCCTCGCTATGGCTGACGAAGATCGGCGCGCGCACACACGTGGCCGAAATGGCGATATTCTCGGCGTGCATAATCTTACGGGTCTCCTCGACCATCTTCCACTCTTCCTTGGTATAACCGTTTTCCAGGAAAACGTCTATCTCGGGCAGCAGGTTGAAGGCTATCTGGTGCGCATAGACGTGGGGCACTACGTTGCCTCCGTCCAGCACGGTCTTGGCCTGCTTGGTAAGCTCCTCCACAGCTGCAATGCCGGTCCCAGAGACCGACTGGTAGGTCGCCACGGTGATACGCTTTATCGGGTTTACCCTGTGGAGTGGGAAGAGCGCCACCACCATCTGGATGGTTGAGCAGTTGGGGTTGGCTATGATGCCCCTGTGCTTCTTGATATCCTCCGCATTTATCTCCGGCACCACCAGAGGCACGCGTGAATCCATGCGCCAGGCCGCGCTGTTGTCGATGACGAGCGCGCCGGCCTTGGCCGCAACAGGTGCAAAGTGTTTGCTTATCTCTGACCCGGCTGAAAATAGCGCTATATCTATACTATTGAATGAGTCTTGGGCTGTTTCCTTGACAATCATCTCCTGGTGCCCGACGAATACCTTCCTGCCGGCTGAGCGGTCGGAGGCATATAACTGCAGTGAAGCCATAGGGAATTTCCTCTGCACGAGTATTTTAATAAATTCCTGCCCGACCATGCCGGTAGCGCCGACAATGGCCACATGGTAGCCGTTATTAGCGTTATTCATGTCAGTCTCCCAATTTTAGTAGCCTTTCCAGGCCATAAACCAGCCCGTATATATGTATAACCTCTTTTACCGCGAGTATTATGCCTGGCATAAAGCTCTCCCGGCTTACCGTATCATGCCTGATGCTCAATGTCTGCCCTAATGCGCCGAAGATAACCTCCTGGCTGGCCACCAGGCCGGGCAGACGCACACTGTGGATGGCGATACCTTCTGACTGACCACCGCGCGTGCCCTTTAATGTTTCCTTCTCTGTTCCCGGGTAGCTGAATGGCTTGCCGCGGGATTGCAGCATCGCTCTGGCCGTGGCCAACGCCGTGCCGGACGGAGCATCCAGCTTTTTATCATGGTGCAACTCGATTATCTCGGCATTATCAAAATATTTTGCTGCGGTCTTCGCCAGGTGAATCATTATTATCGCACCTATAGCGAAATTGGCCGCCACCACGGCGCCTTTCTTATACCTATGTGCAAGGTCGTCGATCTCCTTCAGGTTGGCTTCGCTCAGGCCGGTCGTGCCCATAACCAGGCAGGCGCCGTTCTTGAGGGCCAGCCTCGCCGCCCCCATTGCTGCCTCGGGGACCGTGAAATCCACCACTACCTGCGGATGATACATCTCTATAACCGAGGTCAAATTATTATACAGCGGTGTCTTTTTGGGCAATCCGGGCACGCTCATATGTTCCCGTTCCGCTTTTATATCAGCGGCCGCGGTAAGCTCCAGGTCAGGATCAGCAACGACGGCATGTAATGTCTGCTGCCCCATCCTTCCCAACGCTCCGTTGACTGCCACTTTAATCTTAGCCATAGCTATCACCTAGCCCCGCGTAACGTGTCCTCGAACCCGGCCTCAGTCAGGTCAGCGCGGCGGCCGCCTCGATTCGTTCCTATACGCCCCCCGCGGAGGTATACCAGGCCTTCCCCCACCACCCTGCCCGGGCGGTGGCACGTTGGGCCGCTCGCCGCCTGCCGGCCTCTCAGCCGGTGCTCCTCCGGAAGACTCAGCAAATACCGCCTTGCGGGAAAGGTTGATGCGGCCAAGCCGGTCGATCTCAGTGACCTTCACCATTATCTCGTCGCCGATCTTAACTACGTCCTCCACTTTGGCTACATGGTGGTCCGCCAGTTCGCTGATATGCACCAGTCCCTCTTTGCCCGGAAGCACTTCCACAAAGGCGCCGAAATTCTGCAGGCGTGTAACCTTGCCGGTGTAAATGGCGCCGACCTCTACGTCCTGAGTGAGACCCTCCACCTTGCGGATAGCCATTTGGGCGGATTCCTCACTGGATGACCCGATGACCACGGTACCATCGTTGGATACCTCGATTGTCGTCTTGGTTTCCTCGATGATGGCCTTGATGTTTTTGCCGCCGGGTCCGATGAGAGCCCCTATCTTGGAAGGATCAATGGTGATTTTGTACATGCGCGGCGCATACTTGCTCAGGTAGGACCTTACCTCGGGAATAGCGCCTTTCAATACATCAAGGATCACCCCGTGGGCTTCGCAGGCCTGTAGTGTAGCCTTGGCCAGCACTTCGTGGCTGACGCCGCGAAGCTTGATGTCGAGCTGGATGGCAGTTATGCCGTTGGTTGTGCCTGCCACTTTGTAGTCCATATCGCCGTAGAAATCTTCTATACCCTCGATATCGGTCAGGATTATGTAATTGCCCGGGTCCTCTTTATCAGTAACCAACCCCATGGCAATACCCACCACGGGGGCTTTAATGGGTACACCGGCATCCATCAAGGACAGGGTTGAAGCGCACACGCTGCCCATAGAGGTGCTCCCATTGGAGCTGAGCACCTCGGATACCAGTCTGATTGTATAGGCAAAATCCTTTTCATCCGGTATGACCGCTGACAGTGCTTTTTCCGCCAGCGCGCCGTGCCCGATCTCCCGCCTGCCTGTCGAGCCCAGCCTTTTGACTTCGCCGTTTGAATACGGCGGGAAGTTGTAATGATGCATGAAGCGCTTGGTAGCTTCCAGCCCGAGGTCATCCACCGTCTTGGCCTGGCCAAGCGACCCCAGTGTGGTTATGGCCAGCACTTGCGTCTGCCCGCGCGAGAAAAGCCCCGACCCATGCGTACGGGGAAGCAGGGCAACTTGAGCACTCAGTTTACGTATCTGCTTGATATCCCTGCCATCAACGTGCTTCCGTGTGCGCAATATCTTGGCCCGGCAGGTTTTCTTTAATATCTCTTCAATAGCATTGCCTATTTCTGCGTCCGTATAAGTTTCCTTGAGCTTCTCCTTAGCTTCTTTCTCGATGACGCTGAGCGCAGCCTGCCGTGCCTGTCTGTCGGCACTTTCCAGTGCCTCGGCCATCTTCTGCCCATAATCCGCACTTATGGTCGATAGAAGGGCCGGGTTGATGCTGAAACCCTCTATCTCTCTCTTGGGCTTGCCAATTGCTTCACGTAGTTCATCCTGCAGCTTGATGATCTTCTGGTTTTCTATGTGGGCAATTTTGAGTGCCTCTATATAGACCTCTGGAGATATCTCTTTGCAGCCGGCTTCCACCATGACGATATTGTCGCGGCTGCTGGCTACTACCAGGTCGAGAGTGCTGTCATTCATCTGCGGCAGAAGCGGGTTGAGCACCATCTTGCCATCAATGTAGCCGACACGTGTTGCACCGATAGGGCCGTAGAAAGGTATACTCGAATTCGTCAGGGCCGCTGACGCGCCTATGACGGCCAGCACATCCGGGTCGTTCTCCTGATCGGTCGAGAGCACCGTGACCACTACCTGTATATCGTTGGGCAAACTTTTGAGGAAAAGCGGGCGTATCGATCGGTCGCAGAGACGAGCCGCCAGGGTCGCCTGTTCCCCTGGGCGCCCTTCGCGCCGCAAAAAGCTGCCGGGTATCTTGCCCACGGCGTAATGGCGTTCCTCGTAATCTACTGTAAGGCGGACAAAATCGCTGTTTTCCTTGGCCTCATCGCTGATGCACGCTGTGACCAGGACAACCGTATCACCGTAACGTACTACTACAGAACTGTCAGCCTGCTGCGCAAGGTCGCCTGTTTCGATGATAAGATCTTTGTCCCCCATATTGCACTTAAAGTTTTGGGACATTTTAATAACCCTCTGTTCTATTTTATTTGCGTAATCCAAGCTTGCCGATGAGGGTCCTGTAGCGGTTGACGTCTTCCCTGCTTAAGTAAGCCAACAGCCGCCTTCGCCTCCCTATAAGCTTGAGAAGAGACCGGCGTGTATGCTGATCGTGAGAATGACTCTTAAGATGCCCCGATAGCTGGTTGACCCTTTCGGTCAAAACTGCAACCTGAACATCAGAAGAGCCGGTATCTTTCTCGTTAATGGCATAGCTCTTCATGATTTCTTGCTTTTTTTCCTTGTCCAATGCAGTACTCCTGTAAAAACTCTAATAACGCATGATTATAGCACAGCAGGGCAAGCGTTGCACTATCAAATAAAGGGCTTTGCGGATATCTTTGTCAATACCCCAACTCAGTACCCCTGTTGCCGTCTGCGCCATATATAGGCGCAGGCTAAAACAAGGGCCGCGACTACCAGTGTGCTGCTGATAATGAGGATGATATCGGGAACAAAATTACGGCCGACCGTGAAGCTGCCGGCGGGCATGCCCCCGACCCATACGTCGTAGGAGGCAGGTTCATCCCGGCTGACCATGAACGTTACAGACGCGGACCGGCCGCCATCCAGCGTAACGCCGCGGCTTTCCTCCTCGAGGCCGTTGATATACAGCTTCACCGCCGTTTGTCCCCTCGCGCTGCCCTTATTGAATAAGGTCGCTGTGACTTCAACGGGCGCTCCCGGGGCGGCATAAGCCGTCGACAGGGACGCTCCCTGTACCACGATATTGGGCAGCTGCACGGGTAATGCCGGCGGGACAGGCTGGGTTTGGCTGGACGAATGCGGCGCGGGGGCAGTGGTTGTTTGCGGGGGTGGGGGTGTTGGTGGCGGCGCGGGAGTAAGTGTAGTAAAGTTTTGCTCAGCGCCGTAGCCTGTGCTATCGCCGGCCGCTTTGGCCCGGAAATAATACGTGCCGCCCTGTGTCAGGCCGGAAAGGTCTGCCCAGAAGCTTCCCGCTGAGGTCATGGACTGTGCCGCAGTTTCATTGGTATATGTTCCATGAGCGGCGCCCCACTGGAAGGAGACGTTGGCGCGTGCAGACGACCCCATGGATGATAGGCTGCCGTTCAGCCTGGCCGCATTAGTGGTTATTGCTGTGGCGTAGCCCGTGGCCACTATAGGCGAGATATTTGACGTAATAAAGCTCATCTCTCTCCCAAAGCCGGTACCGTAGTTGCCGCCGTCCGCCAACGCCCTGAAGTAATAAGCGGTGTGGGCAGATAGCCCTGGTATTGAAGAATCAAAGGCTCCGGGGGTAGCCTTAGCCTGCGGAGTTGTCACGTTAGGATAAGGGCCACCCTGCCTGGTGGCGTACTGGAATGAGACGTTATCCGATAGGGAACTGCCGGCCGAAATCAAATTTCCGTTGAGCACGGCAGAACTGGCTGTTATACTGCCGGCGTCAGCGGTGGAAGCTATGGGCGGGTGGCTGCCGGTGGTAAAGGCTCGTTCACTGCCAAATCCTATGCCGCTGGCCCCACCATCCCCCCTGGCCCGGTAATAGTAAGTCGTAACGGGAGCTAGGCCGGTTAACTGGGCCTGGAACGCATCCGGTACGTTCATCGTCTGCGGTGATGTAAATATGGTATAAGAGTTTGGGGCTGTGCCATATTCAAAGGATACATCCACTGTGGTCGCGGTACCCGGCAGGTAAAGGTTGCCGTCCAAAATGGCAGCGTTGGTCATAACATCGACCGCGCCGCCGGTACCCATCACGGGAGGAAGACGGTTTGTGGTAAAGTTCAATTCAGTCCCATAGCTGGTGCCGTATATTCCACCGTCCGCCCTGGCCTTGAAATAATATTTGGTGAAGGGCGACAGGCCGGTAATACCTACCTGGAATGTACCGGCGCCGCCCTTTGCCTGCGGCGTGGTGGTGTTAGGATAAGGCCCGCCCGGGTTGGTGCCGTAGATAAACGACACATTGACCAGGGTTGCGGTGCCACGGTCGGTCAGGTTGCCGTTCAGAAATGCTGTATTTGTAGTCGGTTCGGTGGCCGCACTGGTCGCCACCAATGGAGGGCTGGATCCGGTGGTAAAGGCATGCTCATCCCCGAAGCTGGTGCCGTGCCTGCCCCCGCTGGCCACGGCCCGGTAGTAGTAGGTAGTATTGCCAGACAGGCCCAGCAGGGCCGCGCTGAAATCCCGGGGGGTGTTCATGGTCTGCAAAGCTGTCTGGTTATCGTATACGCCGGGTTGCCTTCCCCACTGGAAGGAGACATTATCAGTGGGCGAAGTACCCATGGCCTGCAGTGTCCCGTACAGGGTAGCTGAACTTGCGGTGATGTTGGTGGCATTGTCCGTGAATACCGATGGCGGGACCGCCCCGCTTGTAAAGCTGCACTCCGCCCCCAGCGCCGAGCCGTTAGCGCCGCCGTTAGCTGCCGCCTGGTAATAATAGGTGGTCAGGGCAGCCAGGCCGCTGATATTGGCGCGGAAAGGCCCCACAGCTGCCATGGCCTGCGGCGGCGTGTGATTGGGATAGGACCCTGACGTGGTGCCCCAGTTAAAGGACACGTTCACCGTCCCGGCCGTGCCGAGAGAGGATAGGTAGCCGTTCAAAGTGGCCGCTGAGGCCGTGATATTGGTAGCGTTGTCGGTGGTGACAGACGGCGGGATTTTGGAAGTGGTGAAGCTCTTCTCAGCCCCATAGTTTATGCCGTAGATGCCACCGTCGCCCTTTGCCCTGCAGTAATATGTCGTATTGGCATCCAGCCCGCTCAGGCTTGCCTGGAAAGTGCCTGCAGCAGTCTTTGCCTGCGCCGTGGTGGAGAAGGGATAGGGTCCTCCCGACGTGCTGCCGTACTGGAAGGACACGTTCACGGTAGTGGCCGTGCCCAGCACTGTCAGGTTGCCGTTCAATGTGGCAGCGCCGGCGGTCACACCACTTGCATCACCGGTCACGACGGAGGGCGGTAACGCAGAGGTGGTGAATGCGTATTCATCCCCGCGGCTGATGCCGTATTGGCCGCCGTCGCCCATGGCCCGGTAATAATATGTGGTTGCGGGATTCAACCCGGATAGTGGGGCCGTAAAAGGCCCGGCCGCGGTCAACGGCTGCAAGGGCGTAGTCCCCGTGTACGGCCCGTTGTGCGCGGTCCCATAAACAAAATACACATTCACCGTATTGGCCGAGCCCATGAAATACAGGTTGCCGTTGAGCGTGGCCGCGTTAGTCGTTATACCGCTGGCCTGGCCGGTTGTCACGTATGGCGGGAATGAGGATAAACTGAAGCTTTTTTCTGCCCCGTAGCCGGTGCCGTAAATGCCTCCGTCCGCCTTCGCCCGATAATAATACGTGGCATGGGAGGCAAGTCCCGAGAGGCCGGCCTGGAAAGCACCGGTCACGGTGCGCGCCTGCGGCGTACTGGAATTGGGATACGGACCTCCCTGCGTGGTGCCCCACTGGAAAGACACGCTCACGGTGGAAGCGGTCCCCAGGCTGTCCAGGCTGCCGTTAAGCATGGCGCTGTTGGTCGTCAACTGGCTTGCACTGTTTGTGGTTGCCGAAGGCGGCAGCGCGCCTGTGGTGAAAGCATGCTCGTCCCCGTACCCGATGCCGGCTATGCCGCCGTTGGCCTTGGCGCGGTAGTAATAGGTCGTTGCGGGTGTCAGGCCAGTCAGGTTAGCCAGGAAATCGCCCGTGGTGGACATGGTCTGCGGGGCTGTCTCCGCGCTGTACATGCCCGATGTAGTGCCCCACTGAAAGGAGACGTTATCCGAGGCAGCCGAGCCCACTCCTGTCAATGTGCCGTTCAATGTGGCTGACACAGTTGTCACAAGGGTAGCGCCGTTGGTAGTAACAGTAGGAGGTACCCGGGAGGTGCGGAAGGTCAGCTCCGCGCCGTCCACATTATAGCCATCGCCCTGCGCGACAGCCCTGAAGTAATACAGTGTATCGGGTGCCAGCCCGGCCAGGTTAGCCTGGAACGAACCAGGGGTACTCAGCGTCTGCCAGGCGGTATGGTTAAATTCACCCGGGTGGAGCCCGTAGCAAAATGTTACATCCACTGTCGCAGCCGTGCCCATGGAAATCAGGTTGCCGTTCAAAATGGCGGAGTCCGCGGTGATGCCGGTCGCCCCGTTGGTTTCAACTGTCGGCTGCACTACCGAGGTGGTGAAGCTGTTCTCCGACCCGTAGCTGATGCCGCTCGTCCCGCCGTCCCCCTTTGCCCTGAAGTAATATGTGGTCTTGGCGGCCAGGCCGGTAAGCCCGGCGTTGAAAGAGCCTGTAGACGTCATGGCCTGCGCGGGGGTCGAGTTGGGATAGGGGCCTCCCTGGGAGGTCCCCCATTGGTACGATACATTCACGGTCGACGCCGCCCCCATGTTGGCCAGGCTGCCGTTGAGAGTGGCTGAACTCGACGTCACGGCACTGGCATTGCCCGTCGCCACCAGGGGCAGTATCCTCAGTGTGGTGAAGCTCATCTCGGCACCGTAGTTGATGCCGTTGACGCCGCCATCTGCCTTGGCCCGGTAATAGTAGGTCGTACCTGTCCCAAGGTTCGACAGGCTGTCATGGAAAGGCCCTGGTGAACCCAGCCATTGCGCTACTGTAGAGTTGGGATAGGGGCCGCCCTGCGTCGTGCCCCACTGGAAGGACATGTCGACTATGGAGGAGGTACCTAACGAGGCCAGGTAGCAATTCAAAACCGCCGAACTGGCCGTGACCGAGCCCGCGGGGTTGGTGGTGACCGACGGGGAAACAGGTGTCGTGTTGAAGCTCATCTCGTCTCCATAGACGCGTTCGTTGACACCGTCCCAGGCGCTGGCCTTGAAATAATATGTGGTGCTGGGTGACAGGTTGGGAAAGCCTTGCACAAAGGTGCCGGGCGCCGTCATCTGCTGCCAGCCGGTCCAGGTGTATGGTCCGCCAGATTGGGTGCCCCAGTAAAAATTCACGTTGACCGTGGAGCTGGATTGCCCGAGGGAATTAAGCGTGCCGTTCATCACTGCCCCTGTGGCGTTCACGAAAGTAGCTGCGTTGGTCGTGACTATAGGCGCCAGGGAAGACGCCGCGGTTACGCTGTTCAGCACCGGCGAATAGAAATTATTAGAGGTTGTGAGAGTGGCCTGCCACTGCATATAGCGCCCCGAGGGCAGCCCGGATGTCACCGGGCTGGTACCACCAACCACCACCCATGGGATAGTATTATCATTCGCGCTAAATGAAGTGTCGCTGGCCCTGGCCGCAAAAGTGATTCCCGTGGTAGCGGGCATGGTTTCCTGCCAGTTCAGGTAGGTCCAGGTCTGGCCGGGCGCGCCCGTGTCCCAGACGTTTGAAGCAATCGTCCCCGAGGCATAATACACGCCTGAGGTGTAGCCGGGTGCGGGGTTGGTGCTCCCTGTCAGGGTGGCATAATCAAGGCGTACAGCGCCCGCCCCACCATTTCCGCCTGCCGTCCCTGTCTGGCCTGTCGGACCGTTAGCCCCGTTCGCGCCATTCTGACCACTGCATCCTTCATCTCCGCTTCCTCCGCATCCACCCGCTCCTCCAGAACCTCCGCTGCCGCCCTGCCCTACTGCGCCACCTGGAGCACCTGTAGCCAGCGCCGAGTTAGTTGCAAGTTGTATACTGTTGGCGGCCAGCCATATAACGCCGCCGCCACCGCCACCACCACCGTTCCCGCCTCTTCCTCCTCCGCCGCCGTTTCCACCACCACCTCCTCCACCAGCCCCAAAACTCTGCCACTGCCCATTAACAGATTGCCCGCACCCATTTTCCCCACAGCCACCCACGCCGCCGTTCCCGCCTGTCCCGCCGTTGGCCGCAAATACCGAGGATTCCTGGCCATGTGCCTCAATCATGCTCCCCTGGTTTGCCACTATTTGATTGGCGTGTATGCCTATTATTCCCCCTCCGAGTCCGCCCGCCCCTCCGGCGCCCGAGCTGCCTCCCGAGCTCCCGCTCTTTCCGTCGTTCCCGAATTTGGCCCAACCGCAGGCGTTGAGGCCGCCGCCACCTCCGCCACCGCCGCCATATCCCTGTATCCCGCTGGAGCCGCCACCTCCACCGCCGCCGGCCTGCATCAGGCTTAAGCTGACGGTGCTGCCGTTGGCGCCGCCCTGGTCAGAACTCCCTCCATTCGAGCCTCCACCCGCCGTGCCCTGCTGCCCGGAAGCTCCTCCATATCCCTGATAGCCACCGTCGCCACCCCCCCAGCCATGCTCAATGCAAAATCCCGGATCACCGCCCGTGCCACCGCCTCCGCCCACAGCTCCGTCATAGCCATTGCCCTGGTTGCTATCGCCATGGGCACCACCCGTGCCACCGCCGCCACTGCCCTGTGAACTGCCGCCGGAGCCACCCTGGAAACCCGTACCCGAGGCTTCGATGAAGCCGGCATTATTGATGGTGACCGTGCCGCTGGCGCGGAAGAATATGACGCCGCCCGTCGAAGTGACCGGATCCCACGCATGGCATGCGAGGAATCCCCCGGGGTTTATCGTGACATCGGTGTAGTGAGGCACCTTGATGACCTGCGCCTGGCTGACAACGTCCGCGTAATACGCGTTCTTGAGCGGATTGAGGAATAACAACATAGCCGGAGTGACGCCGCCATCCCCGATATAATTAGTCTCCCATGATCCTGCACCCGTGCCCGTCATCTGAATGATGAGCACCTCCTGGCCTGCAATAAACCCCACAGCGGCAGGATTCGGGCCGACGACTAAGTATATACTGCCGATCGAGGATGACGAAATCACAGGTGTGCTGACGTCATCCACTAAGTCAAAGTTGTTCACCGTCAGGGCGTGGTCACTGCCGTCCCCAATATTAATGTTGGTGGCCAGCAGGACGTTGTTGGGGCTGGAAGCGGTGTCAACATTGCTAATGACTGTTCCCGTATTGAAAGCAGCCTGGGTATTCCATGTCTGCGGTAGCCAGGCATGCGCCGGGGTAGGAGGCTGCAAAAAAGGTGTAAAGAGCGAAGCCAGGATGGCGAATAATAATACGGCCGCCTGTAACCTGCTGAACCTGTTCATCTATTCCTCCCTGGCCGGCGGCGGCAGTAGCAGCCCGGGTCCTCTGATATACCCGCCCCTGCTTTCACCCCTTTATGGGTTGTGTGGGCCAGACTGAAAATAGAGTATACTCTTAACCTTTTCGGATTAAAAGAGCCCGCCTTGCATCAATAAGCACCTGTGACAATATAGCTGTTTACAGACGTTTGCCGCGGTGGGGTATAATATCTGCACCATGACCTCCCAGGTTTTTTACCGCAAATGGCGCCCCCAGACGTTTAATGAAGTAGCCGGACAGGAGCACGTCGTCCAGACACTGCGCAATGCCATCAAGAGCAGCCGCATCGCCCATGCCTATCTCTTCTGCGGCCCGCGCGGCAGCGGCAAGACCAGCACCGCCCGCATACTGGCCAAGGCCGTCAATTGCCGGGAACCGGTTGAAGGGGAGCCCTGCAATGTCTGCGATTCATGCCTTGCTATCAACCGCGGCAACGCGCTGGACATCATCGAAATAGATGAGGCCAGCAATCGCGGCATCGATGATATGAACGGCCTCAAGGAAAAGGTCAACTATTCGCCCAATATCCTCAAATTCAAGGTCTATATAATCGATGAGGTGCACATGATAACGCGGGAGGGAGCCAACGCCTTCCTCAAAACGCTGGAGGAGCCTCCCCCGCACGTAATTTTCATACTGGCTACCACCGATCCCCACAAAATCATCTCGACCATCACCTCGCGCTGCCAGCGTTTCGATTTCCACCGGCTTTCCAGCGCCTCCGTGATAGCCCGCCTCTCTCACATCTGTGAAAAGGAGGGCATCAAGATAGATCCTGAAGCGCTCAAACTCGTG
>CAIMUM010000026.1 GCA_903844685.1 uncultured Dehalococcoidia bacterium | reverse complement strand
GTAAATATCAATTCGCTGCTGACATCGGTGAGGAAACTCACGAGGCCCAGATAAAAGATATTGGGATTCAGTCCGAATACCGGTTTCCTGTTGCCTTCACGCATCTATTGTTATCCTCCCGCTATAAGTGTAGCCGAGGTTGATATTGAAGCCAGTTTCTGGTAGATTATTTAACTGGTTTGGCCTTATTCTACTATTTTGCATGTTTGTCCACAATGAATTACTATCCACCGGCGCGCAGCCTGATATTTTCGGAGGTTATTAGGTCATGGCAAAATTAAATCTGACTATCGACGGAAAATCCATAAGCGCTGACAGCGAAAATTCAATACTTGAAGCGGCCAATAAGGCCGGAATCTATATCCCTCAGTTATGTTCCCATCCCGATCTTAAACCCTCGGCTGAATGCGGCCTCTGCGCGGTGGAAATAGAGGGGAATGCTGAACCGGTGCAGGCCTGCAATACGAGGATCTCCGGAAATATGACCGTCCATACGGATACCGGTGCCATCAGGCAAAAACAGAGGCAGGTTGTGGAGAAGATATTAGCTCAGCATCCCAATGCCTGCCTGACCTGCTGGCGCAGGGAGCGCTGCAAACCGTTTGACGTCTGCCTGCGCAACGTGGAAGTGACCGAGAGATGCGTCACCTGCCCCGAAAACGGGCATTGCGAACTTCAGCAGGTATGCGATTTCCTGGATATCGGCAACGAGAACCTGCCTTACCAGTACAGGAATTTGCCCATACAGCGGGATAACCCCTATTTCGACCTCGATTATAACCTGTGCATAGCCTGCGGCCGCTGCGTGCGCGCCTGCCGCGATCTGCGCGGCATCAAAGCCCTTGATTTCAAGGAAATAAACGGTTTCAAGGTCGCCGGGCCAATCAAGGCCACATACCAGGAGTCCGGCTGCAAATATTGCTTCACCTGCGTTGAGGTTTGCCCTGTAGGCGCCATCGTTGACAAGCTGGCGCGCTATCGGGCTATCTCCGAATGGCAGGGATACGTAGTGCCCTGCAGCTATGCCTGCCCGGCGCACATCGACATACCCAGGTACATCAATTACATAGCCCGCGGCAAATATCCCGAAGCGCTGGCCGTGGTCAGGGAAAAGGTGCCGTTCCCGGGTTCCCTGGGCCGTGTTTGCATACATCCCTGCGAACAGGCCTGCCGCCGCGGCAAGCTGAACGATCCGCTGTGCATCAAGTTCCTCAAACGCTACGCTGCCGATCACGATAATGAACTGTGGAAGAAAGGCAACAAAGTATTGCCATCCACGGGCAAGAAAGTGGCGGTGGTAGGATCCGGGCCGGCCGGGCTCACCGCGGCATTCTACTTAGCCAAACTCGGACATTCAGTGACTGTCTTTGAAGCCCTGCCGCAAACCGGGGGCATGATGCGCGTGGGCATACCGGCCTACCGGCTGCCCAGGGAGATCCTCGATGCCGAGATCGACGAGATAAGAAAAGTCGGGGTGGAGATAAAGGTAAACCAGAGGATTGAATCGATCGACAGTCTGATGGACCAGGGTTTTAATGCCGTGTTCGTCGGCATCGGCGACCATAAGGGTTCCAAAATGGGCGCCGAAGGTGAAGACCTGCCGGGCGTACTGGACGGCGTGGATTTCCTGCGCACCGTGGCCCTCGGCCAGGAATTCAAGATCGGCAAGAAGGTGGCGATTATCGGCGGAGGCAACTCCGCTATCGACTGCGCGCGCGTGGCGATCCGCGTGGGGTCCAGCGACGTAACGATTGTCTACAGGCGCACCAGGGCCGAGATGCCTGCCGCGCCTGAAGAAGTTGATGCGGCCATCCACGAAGGCATACAGGTTATATTCCTGGCGGCGCCCAATAAAATTACGCCAAAGGACGGCAGGCTTGCCCTCGAATGTATAAAAATGAGGCTGGGTGATCCCGACGCCAGCGGGCGCCGCAGCCCGGTGAGGATACCCGGCAGCGAGTATATCACCGAGTACGACAATATAATCGCAGGAATCGGCCAGGCGTCGGATATACCCGCCAAATTCGACGTGGCGGTAAACCGCGGCAACATCAAGGTCAATGACAAAACTTTAGAAACCAATCGGAAAGGCGTATTCGCGGGAGGCGATATAGCCACAGGTCCCGCTTCCGTGATCGGCGCCATTGCCCAGGGAAGGTTGGCTGCATCGTCCATAGATAAGTTCCTGGGTGGCAAAGGTCAAATCGAAGAGGCGCTCGCCCCCATCGAGGAGATGGAACCATGGTTCGGCGAGGATGCTAATTTCTCGAGCAAACGTCAACCCGCCATGCCGGAGCTTGAGAACAGCAAGCGGCTGAACAATTTCGACGAAGTTGAATTCGGGTACAATGAGCAGACGGCTATCGATGAAGCGAAGAGATGCTATAAATGCCATTACAGGTTAAAGCTCTCGCATCCTATGCAGCCGCCGGTAAAAGTTAAATCTGCCTGACAAGGAGGTTTGCGTGTTCAAAATAGTTGCCAAGGAGAAACTGACCCCGGTAATCGACTGCCTCAAGGTCGAAGCGCCGGCGCTGTCCCGCAAGGCCAGGGCCGGGCAGTTCGTCATCATACGCGTGGACGAGGTTGGCGAGCGTATCCCGCTGACATTAGCTGACTGGGATGCCAAAGAAGGCACTATCACCCTGGTGGCGATGCAGGTCGGCACATCCACCAAGAAACTGGGAGCGCTTAAGGCGGGGGATAATCTTCAGAATCTTGTAGGCCCGCTCGGCTTACCTTCCGATATTGAAAAATTCGGCACGGTGATCTGCGTGGGCGGCGGTGTCGGCATCGCCCCCATATATCCCATCGCGAGGGCGTTGCGGGAAGCCGGTAACAAGGTAATATCCATCATCGGGGCCAGGAACAAGGATTTGCTCTTCTGGGAAGACCGTATGAAAAAGGTCAGCGATGAACTGATCGTCACCACCGACGATGGCTCCTATGCCCGCAAGGGACTGGTAACAGAACCTTTGAAGGAGAAACTGGATGCGGGGAAGATTGACCGCGTGATTGCCATCGGCCCGGCGGTCATGATGAAATTCTGTTCCCTGACCACCAAACCATACAACGTTCCCACAATCGTAAGTTTGAACTCTATCATGGTGGACGGCACAGGCATGTGCGGATGCTGCCGTATCTCGGTAGGCGGTGTGACAAAATTCGCCTGCGTGGACGGTCCGGACTTCGACGGCCATCAGGTTGACTGGAATATTGCCTTCGACAGACAAAAGGTATATCTGAAAGAAGAAAAAGACTCCCTGGACAAATGGGAATCATGCCAGTGCGGCAAATCTTGATAAGAGAGGCTGAAGTTGGAAGATAAACCCAAATCAAAAATCAATCTCAACCGCGTGGATATGCCCAGGCAGGACCCCCTGGTCAGGGCACACAACTATAATGAAGTCGCCCTCGGGTACAGCGATGATATGGCCAGGCAGGAGTCTACCCGTTGTATACAATGCCCCAAGCGCCCCTGCGTAGCCGGCTGCCCGGTAAATGTGGATATACCCGAATTCATCAAGGCGGTCAGGGACAACAATATGCCTGAAGCCGTTAAAATCCTCAAGAGCAAGAACGCCCTGCCGGCTATCTGCGGCAGGGTCTGTCCGCAGGAAACCCAGTGCGAACAGGTATGTTCGCTGGGCAAGAAAGGTGCTCCCATAGCCATCGGACGGCTTGAGCGCTACGTGGCCGACTGGGACCTGGGCCATAAAGAGTCGGCCTCGCCCACACAGGTACCACCTCCTACCGGGAAAAAGGTGGCGATAATCGGCTCCGGGCCGGCCGGTCTCACCTGCGCAGCCGACCTGGCCAAGCTCGGCCATAAAGTGACGATGTTTGAAGCCCTGCATACCGCCGGGGGCGTACTCATGTACGGCATACCCGAATTCAGATTGCCCAAGAAAGTGGTCCAGGCTGAAGTTGATTATGTAAAATCACTGGGTGTTGACGTACAGCTTGATTCCGTGATGGGCAAACTCGCGACTGTGGACGAGCTGTTAACAACCGGTTACGATGCCGTATTCCTGGGCACAGGCGCCGGGCTTCCCATGTTCATGGACATACCGGGCGAAAACCTCAACGGCGTCTATTCCGCCAACGAATACCTGACCAGGGTCAACCTGATGAAAGCATACCTCTTCCCGGAATACGACACACCCATAAAGATCGGTAAGCGGGTCGCGGTGATAGGCGGGGGAAACGTTGCCATGGATAGCGCGCGCTGCGCGCTGAGGTTAGGGGCGGACAAAGTGTATATCGTTTACCGCAGGTCGCGCGCCGAGATGCCCGCCCGCCATGAGGAAGCCGAAAATGCCGAGGAGGAAGGGATCATCTTTAAGCTTCTCACCAACCCCAAACAGATCATCGGCGATGATAAGGGCTGGGTTAAAGGCATGGAATGTTACGAGATGGAACTGGGTGAACCTGATTCCAGCGGCAGGCGGCGCCCCGTCACCAAACAGGGCAGTGAATTCATTATGGACGTCGACGTGGTGGTAGTTGCCCTCGGCACCACGCCCAACCCGCTTATCCCTGCCACCACCAAGGGCCTTGAGATTACCAAACGTGGCACCGTGGTAGCGGACGAACAGAGCGGTAAAACGGTCAAGGACAGGGTATGGGCAGGCGGCGATGTCGTCACGGGTGCCGCTACAGTGATCAGCGCCATGGGGGCGGGAAAACGGGCGGCGGCCTCTATACACGCTTTCCTGACGGGGCAGTAACTGTAGGGACGGGCCTTCATAAGAGGCATTTACAAATTATAGTTAACCTGATAATCTGGTAATCAATAGCTACTGATCAGGGCGGTTTGATTAATTGGGCGTACGCCCGGTGATCATATAGCAGGCAAGTGATACGAGGAGAAACAAGATGAGATCAAAACTGCGCGTGCCTTTCTATTTACTGCTGGCAGTATTTCTTTTGCCGCCTTTATTTGCCGCTGTCCCAGCGGGCAAGGCAATTGCCCGCCCCGCCCTGTGTACAATCTATGTGAACGGCAATCCAGATATGGGAGATGACGGATGGGACGGCAGCGTCCCGGTACGTATCCCCGATACACTGATGGGCCCCAAGCATAGCATCCAGATGGGCATAGACGCGGTCTGTGATGACGGGACGGGGACAGTCAATATCGCTGCCGGCACATACAGTCTGACCGGCGATAACCACGTCTGGATAAGCAAGCCCCTCAACTTGACGGGAGCCGGCGCTGCAGGCACCATCATTGAAGGCTCGCGCCTGGAAGACTGGGAGGTCGTTTCGGTAGCACACACAACCGTTGGCACGGTCAACATCTCGAACCTCACCATCACGGGCGGCCCGACGTGGGGCGGTGTCTGGATATACGCGGACAACGGCACTACCAATTTCAGTTCCTGTACCATTACCGGAAACTACGCCTGCAATTATGAAGACAGTTCCGGGGGGGGCATCTTTGTGCTTCCCGGCAACACGGTAAACATGACTAACTGCACCATTAGCGGGAACCATGCCGGCCTTTGCCTGACGGAACAGGGCCACGCTTCCGGTGCGTCCCACCCAGCCCTTGCAACAGATGCCGACTCATACATATATGACGGCTCGGCAGGAGGTATATATATCGAGGGTAGCACATTGACCATGAATGGCTGCAAGCTATTTGACAATACCGCCACGGGCAACATCAATCCTCCATACCCCGCTCCCGAAACTGCGACGGTCTACGGTATGGATGTTAGTGGCAGCGGCGGAGGTCTGGTGGCAATGGACAGTACCGTTAATATGACAGGGTGCACAATCAGCGGAAACAGCGCGTCGGGCACAGGTGCGGATGTGAGCGGTAGCGGCGGCGGTATCGTGGCCATCAACACCCCATTGACCATGACAGGCTGCACCGTAAGCGGAAACAGCGCGTCGGGCGGCGGCGGCACTTATCTGTCCGGAAGTGGCATGAACGGCACGGCGGGAGTATTACCGGATTATGCGTTTTACGCCGCCGGCAGCGGCGGCGGCATAGTCGCAATAGAAAGCCCGCTGACCATGACCGGCTGCACCGTACAGGGCAACCTTGCTTCCAACGCAGTGACCGTGCCTGCGGCTGTCAGCGAACCCCCCAGATCTTTTGGCTACGATGTCAGCGGCAGCGGTGGCGGCATAGTTGCGATGGGACCGCTTACAATGAGCAACTGCACCGTCAGGAACAACACTGCCACAGGCGACTTAGGCATACCCGTCGCTCCCGGTGAAAACGCGCCGGGCGGCATCGGCGGCATTGGTTTCAGCGGCAGTGGCGGGGGACTGGTCTCCCTGTTTTACCCGTTCAAGATCAATAATAACAGCGTTTTCGATAACAACACCGCCACCGGCCTCGGCGGAGGCATCGTCTACCTGTCTGATATATTCACCGTTGACCAACCCGCTGCGGGGCAGGGTAGCAACCGTCTACAATGGCAATCCGGCCGCAGCTTGGGAGTAAGCAGGCCATTGTCGACAGCCATAGCATCAGCGGAGATGAATGACTTCACGCTCACCAACAATAAGAGCGATACTTTCGGCGGCGGGCTTTTCCAGATCGGCAGCACATTGACACTGAACCGCGGCACGATCAGCCATAATCAAGCAGGTGACGAGTATGGCGGTATAGGCAGCAGTCCGATCGTTGCTCTCGGTAGTCAGGGACAGGCAAACCCGGGCGGGAATACACGGGGATTATTCGGAGTGCCCACTGCCGGCCTGACAGGCCCACGCACACCATCACCATCCCAATTGCAAAGCCTGACATTGAACGACTGCACCATCGACCATAACGCTGCGGGTTGGGGCCCAGGAGGCGTAGCAGGCGCCTACTACACATCGCTTACCATGACTGGCTGCACCGTCAGCAACAACACGGCCGGCGAGATATGCAGTGGTGTGGGCATTTCATCTTTTTCTACCGGCAATTTAACCAACTGCACTATTTTCGGCAACAGCATCATAGGAACTATGCCGGATGGGGTTACAGACTTAGGCGGCGCTGGGGTTGTCAACATTTTAGAAAGCCAGATGGAACTGTTGAACACTACCATCGCCAACAATACAACAGTCCCTGTAGCAAATACGAGCGGCGGCGGATTTTTCAGTTCTGAGAACTGCGCTACCACTTTTAAGAACTGCATCGTGGCCAACAACACCGCCAGTATGGCGGGTACCAACAACTGCTTTACTTCGGATAATGCTACGCCCACCTCGCTGGGCCACAATATCGACAGCCTGAACGAGTGCGGATTCACCGCGGCGGGAGACCAGATCAATACCAATCCCCTGCTGGGACCGCTGCAGAATAATGGTGGCCCGACTTTCACCTGCGCCATCGGCACCAACAGCCCGGCTTTCAACAGGGGCGACAACAACGACGCGCCGGCCACAGACCAGAGGGGGGTAGCCAGGCCGCAGGCAACATATTGCACCATCGGCGCCTACGAGGTCAACCTTAACAAGTCCGCTACCACTGCGGTAGCTACCGGGCAGGGAAATGCGACCTTTGCCACGAGCGGCGGCGGCATCACGGACCTGCAGGCATACAACCAATTGAATTGCCTGGGAGGACAGGGTATTGGCGCCTCACAGTATATCTTCCCATTTGGCTGTTTCTCCTTCAAGATTGTGGGGCTTGCCCCCGGCGCTAAGGCGACTATCACGATTACCCTGCCTTCATCTATATCCCAGGGAGCTGTTTATTATAAGTGCATTAACGGCCAACTCGTGGATTGCACATCGCTGCTGGGAAGCAACGACGGCGACAACATCCTGACGCTCACAATCAGCGATGGCGGTTTAGGCGATGCCGATGGACTGGCTAACGGCACGATTATCGATCCGGGCGGGCCGGCTATAATGCGGGCAGCACCACTAGCTTCGCATTCCGCAAGTATAGTGACCCCGCCATCTGCACCAATCCTGCTGTCCAACCTGGTAGTGCAGAGCGCCAGCCTATCGCCAAAAGCAGTAACACCTGGGACGCCCGTAACGGTGACCGCGGATATAGCCAACAAAAGCGCGGTCAACGGCAACAAGAAAGTAACGCTGTACGTAAACGGGCAGGCAGAAACAACCCAGGGAGTGACCGTAAACAGCGGCGGCTCCTCGAAATTGACCTTCAACGTATCCCGGAGCGAGCCCGGTGATTACAACGTTTATGTGGACGGCGTGCCGGCCGGCAGCTTCAAGGTGGAGCTTTTCAGGGAGTCTGACGGCATACTCATCCTCAGCGCTACCTTGGTGGCACTGGCTTTCTTAATTGGCATTGTCATGCTCTGGCGCAGGCAGCGCACGGGCATCAATTGACATCCATCCCGGTTTTTGTTTATTATAATAGCAATTGAATATTTGAAAGGCTGTGAACGGGAATAGTAGGTTTCGCAGCGAAGGCTACAGAGAGTCAGGATGGTGAGAGCTGACGCCGGAGCGGAGATTGAATGGACCCGGGAGCCGCAAACCGAAAGAACCTGGTTCAAGTAGGCTTTGACGCAGGGATAGCGTAATCAGAATCCAGGGTATCGCCGGTAAAATGGCCGTACCTGAAAGAGATGGTTCAGCAATGAACTAATTAGGGTGGCACCGCGAAGCTTAGCCTCTCGCCCCTTCGGCGAGAGGCTTATTTTAT
>CAIMUM010000025.1 GCA_903844685.1 uncultured Dehalococcoidia bacterium | reverse complement strand
TCTTACTCTATTATCAACTGCTATGCCGATCAGCAACTTCGCCAGGCGCTCAATCGTTTCTAAATCAAAGGCATTAAAGAAGTCTGGCCTGTTGAAAAGCAACTTTACGATTTCCTTATCCTGTGTAACCACTAATTTTTCTGACATACCTTTACCTCCCATTTTAACCTGTTCTATTTAGTTGCATATCGAATGAATATATTCATGGTTCCGGGTACGGCTAAACATCTCAGTTAAGCCGCATCCACTCTACGATCCGTTGTCTTACCTCTTCGCCGGCGTCATCCTGAATGAAGTGCACGGTGCCCTTGACGATGACCGGTCCGTTGGACGTTTTGAAGATTGACTGCATGGCATACACGCCCAGCTTCAAGTTTCCTGACGCAGGGACGGGGCCTTAGCCCTGTCCGTTATTTTTCGGGCGCAGCTTTAGCTGCGCCCCTAAGTTTAGCCGCGGGTGTCGGCGATGAATTGCGTTATCCATTCGCGGCCGGTTTGCGGTGGATGATGCTCAACCTGGGTGCGCGCCAGGGTCAGTGATTGCGACTGGCACTTATAGGCGCAGATGCCGCAACCGATGCAGCGCTCAGGGTTGAGCTCGGCAATTTTGCCGGTTTTGTTGGTCAGTTCACGCTGCCTGCCTTCCTTCGTTTTTATAGTCGTCTTGCGACCCTTAACCGGTGGCGCGTCTAATAAATGCAGGGCTTCCATCGGGCAGCGCTTGACGCACAAACCGCAGCCGGTGCAGGTAGATTGGTTGACCGTAACACGGAAGTTGGAAGGGGTCAGGCTGCCGTTGTGCCCGTATTTATTCATGGCTAAGAACCAGATACAGCAGTCCCGGCAGCAGTTGCAGATGGTATCCGGCTTCTCCTGCTGGTTGGAGATGCCGTGGATAAGCCCCAGTTCGGCAGAACGTTTGAGTATCTCCTCCGTTTCCTGTCGGGTTATCTCGCGTCCCATGCCGTTTTCCACGATGTAGTGACCCAGCTTATCGAAGTGCAGGCAGACCTCGGTGGGGTACTGGCAATCCGCTGAGTCAGGGTCAAGGTTGTTGGCGTGGCGGCAGGGGCAGTGGCTCACGGTGAAATACTCGACCTTATCCAGTATTTTGCGTACTTCCTCGTAAGGCAGCACGCCGCGACTGTCCTCGATGGTGGCATCTACCGGCAGCACGCGCAGGCCTTTCTCTTTTACATTCTTCCAGGGGGACATCAGTCCGCCGGTCAGGTACTTATGCTGAAGCGGTCCCACCGCCTGGTCATACGCATCGTGGCCGCCGGGCCAGCCGAAGCCCCGGTAAATGGTAAAGATATCGTGAAGAAGGTAGCGGACAATGCCTTCTTTAACTTGCTTGTAGACTAATCCCTTTGAGGCCAGCGAATCGAGTTTCGGGCGAAGCAGGCCAGCGTTAATTTTAGTTAAATCCGCAAGCTCAGCCAGCGTCTTTGGCGAAAAGGGCATGCCGGTCAGCAGGGCGGCCTCTTCGGTGGTGTAGCGCGCGGCCACATACGGCAGAAGGACATCGGAGTCGGGCACACCGTACCAGCTCTGCTTGAGCCAGTCAATTAGTTTTATATAAATTTCACGGTCATATTCTGCGATTGTGCGTTGATTGGCATCCATGGTCATGCTCCTCACATCGAATTGAAGCTGATGATTGCGGGATTAATTATGCCTGCGGTTCGGCCAGTTCCTGTAGCACGCGCTCGAAAATAACCATGTCTTTGGACGAAAAGCGTTTCCTGATTGTATCATCCAGTTCGTCGGCGAATTTGATAATCTGAGGACCCACCTCGCGGGCTTTTTCGGTGAGGTGTACCAGTGCGGAACGGCGGTCCCCGGCATTGGGACGGCGCTCCACGTAGCCGTTCTTCTCCATGCGGTCGAGGATGCCGGTTATGGTGGAGCCGTCCAGCGAGACGCGCTGGCCGAGTTCTCCTATAGTGATGCCGTCGCCCATCCACAGCGCGGCGAAGACCATGTACTGGGGCGTAGTGAGGTTGAATGGCGCCAGGCGCGAGTCGTAATGCTCATAAACCTTGCGCATCACACGGCCAACATTGAAGCAGATGTGCTCACGGGCGTCGTACATAGCTTTTTCTGAATAATTTTAACACAAATATTTTGCATACAATATAATAAGTGCACTGTTATTTGTCAAGGGAAAAATTGCTATCCGGGGCGGCCTGTAATATAGTTTTGGATATGCAGGATAATATGGGATCGGCCGAATCAGGGAAGATTATAATGAATAGATATTTTGGAATTTCAATATCGGCACTCTGTGTTGTTTTTGTCGGGTTGGCAGTGGCCTGCAGTGGACCGGTAGCCGCACCGGCGAGCAGGGGAAACACTGCCGAAAATGGAACGGCCGATATCCTGGTGGAGAACACCTCGATATCCCTGTCCATAAAGCAGATCAAGCCAGACAGGGTGGAACTGATTTATTTCCATACAAAAAACCCCTGCCATTGCATGGCTGTGGTGGGTGATAGCATAGAATATGCTGTTGATACTTATTTCAAAGACGAGGTGGCCGGTGGGCAGGTTGCGCTGAGCATGATTGTTTCCGATGACCCGGCTAACGCCGATACGGTGAAAAAATATGATGCCATGGCCTTTTCGCTTTTCATCAGGGAAGTCCGCGGTGATAGCGAGCGGGTATATCCTGTCAGCGAGATCTGGGATATGACCGGGGACGCCAATAAAGACAGGCTGGTTGGCTTCATCAGGGTTACGATCGGCAACGCTCTTGATGGAAAGGGGCAATAGCGGATTTATTGTGGACGGCCAAAAGTTCGAATATGCCCGGATGGGCTCTCCCCTGTATTACCCAATCAGTTGCCGCAGCAAAATACGTTAAAGTTAACCTGGCCTTTGGCCTCCTTGCCCTGGCTGTCTTTAACCGTCACGCTGACAGTGGCATCGCTTTTTACACCCGGTGCAATCCATCTGACTTTGTTTGCCTTGCCTGCTTCTAAACCGTTGCCCTGCAGCTTGCCGTCCGTTGCCGACCATGTATAGGTCAGGTCGCCGCCGCCGGCGTTCTCTACCGTGCAGAGTATGTCAGTTGTCATCCAGATCCGGACGCGCTGCTTATCAACTATGACCGGTTCAGCAGTTCCCAGCTTTAAGGTTAGATCCACCATGGGCGTGGCGGTGCCGTCCGCGTTGGTGAGCACCCTGATGCTGATGTTCTCCGTGGCCACCCCGCCTTTACCGTCTGATACTGCCAGCGTTATAGGATACGTGCCCATCTTGCCCGGGGGCATCCACAGTATGCTATACCCTGTGCCCCTGATTTCACCGGCTTCCGCCGTCCATTTATAGGTAAGGTTGTCGCTGTCGGCATCTTTCGCGGTGCAATCTATCTGCACCTCTGAATTGGCAAAAGCATCTTTGGCATAATTGATGCTTTCAATTACCGGCGCCTGGTTTGACTGCTTGACCTCAGGAGGTGGCGGAGCGCAGGCCGGTTGCAGGGCAAGAGTGACTGCACTCAATATGGCGAGTAAATAGACCTGAATAGTTGATATTTTCATAGTGTGCTCGACTTCAATCTCCAGATAATTCTTTGCTACAATAAAGTATATTAAATTTGGTTAAAACCTGCACTGTCCCTCAGTCCCGGGTATCAAGCGCATTCATAATTAGCCGCTTGACCTCAGCTTTGGATGGGACCTTGCCGCTCATAACTACCTTCTCATTGATAACCAGGCCTGGCGTCATGAGGATGGGGTACTGCATGATCTCCTTAATGTCTTTTATCTCTTCAACCTGGATGTCGAGTTTGAGCGCTGCAACAACTTCCTTAACGGTTTTTTCGAGGCTCTGGCATTTGGCACAGCCGGGTCCCAGCACTTTTATATTCATATTCACACTCCTTTCTGCCTGTTAATTATTTAGAGCACTATATTGAAAAGGTAACCGGTAATGGTAATGCCGGCGGCTACAACCCCTATGAATACGGCGATGAGTTGCCACTTCAACACTTTTCGCAGTATGATGGTTTCCGGCAGGGACAGGCCTATGACTGCCATCACAAAGGCCAGCGTTGTGCCCAGTGCCGCCCCTTTCTCCATGAGCGCCTGCATTATCGGTATGACCCCTGCCGCATTGGAATACATGGGGATACCGAGCAGGACGGCTGCAGGCACGGCCCACCAGACGTCTTTGCCCATAAATGAAGCCATCAGGCCTTCCGGTACATACCCGTGTATAATCGCTCCCACCGCAATACCGGCCAGTACGTAAGGCCAGACCTTGCCGACTATTTCACGTACTGCATTGAGGCCGTAATGTACCCGGTCTTCCAATGTAATATGAGGCGAGGATAGCGTGGAGTCAGCCATCTTTATTTCGAAGACCCAGCTTTCGATATATCTTTCCAGCTTCAGCTTGCCGATCACCCAGCCTGCGGTGATGGCAATAAATAGTCCGGTTGCCACGTAGAGCAGCGCTATCTTCCAGCCGAACATGCTGAAGAGGAGGACGATGGCAACCTCGTTAATCATCGGGGCAGCAATGAGGAAGGTGAACG
>CAIMUM010000024.1 GCA_903844685.1 uncultured Dehalococcoidia bacterium | reverse complement strand
TGAGAACGAGATACGGACAATCGTCCAGGGGTATCCTCCGGCTAAATTGGGACCGCACGCCAGTATCAACCGGGCCTTGATCTGTAACGGCGCCATCGTCAATGGCACGGTTATCGATTCAATTATTTCCCCCCGGGTTTTCATCGAGGAAGACGCCGTGGTGAAAGACTCCATCATCTTCGAAGATACCACAGTCGGCCGCGGCACAGTCATTGAAAAATGCATCATTGATAAACAGGTATGGGTCAGCCGCGGCTGCCACATCGGCTTCGGCGATGATTTCACACCTAATAAGGAGGAACCTGATTACCTTAAAACCGGTATTACGCTGGTAGGCAAAGGCACCAGGATACCATCCGAGGTAACTATAGGCAGGAACTGTAAAATCGAGCCCAGGGTGGAGGCATCGGACTTCCTCACCAAAACCGTGGAAAGCGGTGAGACTATTAAGAGCAAGAGCCCGCGCCGCTACCAGATATGAGCTGTATGTGCCGGCATGCCGCCGGCTGTCTCCGCGAAACCGTGATTATTTGGCATGAAGATACTTTTTGCTGCTGCTGAAATCGCACCCCTTACCAAGGTCGGCGGGCTGGCCGACGTTGTGGGGTCACTGCCGGCGGAATTAATCCGGCGCGGGCACGACGTCCGTGTGATCGTGCCAAAATACGGTTTTGTAGATTACACCCGCTATGAAAGCAGGACCGTGATCAATAGCCTGGTTGTATTTTCCCTCGGGCAATACCGCAGCATCCGGGTGGAGCAAATTGAGATTGAAAAAGTGGCCGTTTACTTGGTTTCCGCCGATGTATTCGCGCTGTCCAACTCGGTGTACGGCGAGAACGAAATCGAGAAATTCTGGGTTTTCTGTGACTGTGTAGTCGAAGCGCTGCCTTATATTGGATGGCAGCCCGCGATCCTCCATTGCCATGACTGGCATACCGCTTTAATTCCTCTGCTGGTACGGAGAAGCCGTGCAGATTACCGCAGCGTCTTCACGATACATAACATCAAGTACCAGGGTGGTTTTGACGAACAGGTCCTCAACAGGTCGGATTTGGCCCGCTACTGGAGAGCGGGCATAGACGGCGGTCCCGCCATACCCTGGAATTTCATGGCGCAGGGGATCCTGTGGTCAACTGTGGTCAACTCGGTCAGCGAGAATTTTACACGTGAGATACTTACGTCGGAATACGGCTGCGGTATGCAGGGCATACTGGAGTTCAGGAAGGACAGCCTCTACGGGATACGTAACGGGTTGGGAGGCGAGGAATACGCCCCGGCGACCGATAAACTTATCGCGGCCAATTACAGTTCCGACGACATCAGTGGCAAATCAATTAACCGGCGCGAAATCCTGAAGATGGCCGGCTGGAAAGCAACCGAGGTACCCATCATCGGCATGATAGCCAGGCTGGACGAGCAGAAGGGCATGGACATTATTATTGGCGCCATGCCTGAGATACTGGGTTCTGCAAAAGTACGTTTTGTCTTCCTCGGCCGGGGCAAAGATTATTACGAGGAGGCCCTCCACGAGCTTGAGGTCAAGTATCCGGAAAGCATCAGGGCTTTCATTACTTACGATAATGTCAAAGCGCATTTACTTTATGCCGGAGCTGATATGTTCCTCATGCCCTCGCTCTGGGAGCCGTGCGGGCTCGGGCAAATGATCGCCATGCGTTACGGCACTGTACCGGTTGTGCGCCGGACGGGTGGCCTGGCGGACACCGTGCAGAACCTGGACAGCGACCTGAGCCACGGCACGGGCTTTGTTTTCAAAGATTATTCCGCCAAGGCGCTGGTCTTCGCGGTCAGGAAAGCGGTGGCCGCCTATGGCAACAAGCCTGCCTGGGAGGAGTTAATCAGGAGGGTGATGGCGGAGGATTTCAGCTGGGACGATCCTGCTGAGAAATACGAGATGCTGTACAAGAAGGCGCTGGAGCTGGATACAAATGGCGCGCTCTAATAAACCGGTGGTTGCCGTTGATATCGGCGGGACTAAAATTACCTCCGCCGTGATAACCGGCGAAGGCAAAATGATATCGCGCATCTACAGCCTGACACTGGCCCATGAGGGCCCTAAGAAAGTAATCGATCACATGGTAGACGCCGTGCGGTTGTCCCTGCGCAAAGCCGGCCTTGACCTGTCCTCTATCGGAGGCGTAGGGGTAGCCGCTGCAGCAATCATCGATATCGGCAGGGGCCTGGTATCCGATGCGCCCAACCTGCCGCGCTGGCACAACATACCTTTGCGGGACAGCCTGGCGGACTCGCTGGGAAAACCGGTTTTTTTATTGAACGATGCCAGCGCCGCCGCGCTGGGGGAACACAGGATGGGCGCCGGTCGCGGACTGGATAACCTGATCTATATAACGGTGAGCACCGGTATCGGCGGTGGCCTGGTTATCAACGGCCAGCTTTACAACGGCACAGACGGCTGCGCGGCTGAGATAGGGCACATGATAGTACTGGTTGACGGCCCATTATGTAACTGCGGTCAGCGCGGATGCTTTGAGGCCCTGGCCTCCGGCACGGCGATTGCCCGTGTGGCTGTGGAACGTCTTGAAGCGGGCGGGCAGAGCTGCCTCACTGAGCTGACGCATGGAAAGATAGGGGATGTCACGGCTGAGTTGGTTTCAGAGGCGGCGCGCCGGGACGATAGTCTGGCATTAGATGTAATCGATGAAGCAGCCCGCTACCTTGGCATCGGCCTGGCCAACTTAGTTAACATAATAAATCCCCAAATGATTATCATGGGAGGCGGTGTATCCAGGATGGGAGGGATGCTGTTCAGGCCTGCCCGGAAATCAATGAAGGAACACGCTTTTAAGCTGCCTGCACGGACGGTTAGATTGGTCAGGCCGCGACTGGGCATGGACGCAGGATTGATGGGCGCCGCGATATATACACAGGAAAGCCTGGGGGCCAAGGGATGATTTACTGGGCGCCGCTTTTCCATTTTTACCAGCCTCCCACTCAAACGCCCGCCGTATTGATGAAGGTGGCCAATGAATCATACCGCCCGATACTTGCCATATTTGATGAATTCCCCCATGCCCGGGCAACCTTTAATATCAACGGCGTGCTTACCGAGATGCTGGGGTTGTACGGCTATACCGATGTGCTCAGCGGCATGCGCAAGCTGGCGGCGGCCAGGCAGGTGGAGTTCACCGGTTCGGGGAAATTTCATCCTATCCTGCCGCTTATCCCGGCAGATGAGGCCGAAAGGCAGATACTGCTTAACCAGAATACCAACCGTGAGTATTTGGGCGAGGCTTACCAGCCGCGGGGATTTT
>CAIMUM010000023.1 GCA_903844685.1 uncultured Dehalococcoidia bacterium | reverse complement strand
GCTTCTGCCGCCAGGCCCACTTCATGGAGATCGAGGTGGACACCGAGACGGGCGAGATCTTCGTAACGCGCGTGGTCAACGTCAATGACGTGGGCAAGGTGATCAACCGCCTGAGCTGCGAGGGACAGCAGTATGGCGGCAGCATCATGGGCGTGAGCCGGGCCAAGTTCGAAGAGGTTGTGCATGACCCGGTAACCGGCGTGATACTAAACGGCAACCTGCTCGACTATAAGATAGCCACCATGAAAGACCTCGGCCCTGTCAGCACGATACTGGTTGAGACCGGCATGGGCTACGGACCGTACGGCCTCATCGGAGTCGGCGAGGATATCGGCACAGTGGTCCCCGGCCTCATGGCTCCGGCGGTCTACAACGCCATCGGTGTCTGGATGGATGATTTCCCCATAACGCCGGGCAAGATATTGAAAGCCCTTGGCAAGGAATAACCCGGGACACAGAGATAACCAGAGGAGGCGAGAACTTGAATAAAGAAATAACGAAGTTGACCTGCCCCTACTGCGGGGAAACACAGGATACGGCTGAAGGCCTGAGAGAGCATGTCTTCAAGTCGCACAAGGGACGCGGCCTGCCGGCTCCCGAGGGGCGCATAAAGTTGATCATCAACCGGGCCGAATACGAGTTCCACGTCAAGCCGAACTGGACGCTTTACTACCTGATACATGATAAACTCGGCCTGACCGGCGCCAAGCAGTTCTGCGACCGCGGCGCCTGCGGTTCCTGCACTATGATCGTGGACGGCAAGCCTGTCCTCTCCTGCATGATGCTGGCCATCGAGTGCAACGGCAAGACCGTGGAGACCGTGGAGGGCATCGCCGCCGACGGGCACCCGCTGATCGAAGCCTATGTGAACAACCACGCCATGCAGTGCGGGTACTGCACGCCGGGCTTCGTGGTCACCTCCAAGGCCCTGCTCGACCACAACCCGGACCCGACCGAGGAGGAGATAGTCGAGGCCCTGGCGGGCAACCTCTGCCGCTGCAGCACCTACCCGCAGCATCCCATAGCTGTCCGGGAGGCCGCTGCAAAAATGAAGGCGGCGAAAAAAGTAAAGGCAGGTGGTGAAAAGTGAAAGAATTTAAACACTTCAACGCTTACAGCATCGACGAGGCGGTATCCCTGATGGGAAACTACGGCGACCGGGCCTGCATCATCGCGGGAGGCACCGACCTGCTGGGGAAAATGAAGGACGCCATACTGCCGGCCTACCCTGAGGCGCTGGTCAATATCAAAACCATCCCCGGGTTAAACTACATAAAAGAAGACGGTGGCATGCTGAAGATAGGCGCCCTGACCACGCTCAGCGAGATTGCCCACAGCGACCTGGTACGGTCGAAGGCCTCCGCCCTGGCACAGGCCGCCTGCCGGACCGCCTCGCCGCACCTGCGGGACATGGGCACTATAGCCGGCAACCTCTGCCAGGACATCCGCTGCTGGTATTACCGCAACCAGAATAACCGCTTCTCCTGCCTGCGCAAGAAGGGTGGCAGGTGCTATGCCATCAAGGGCGACAACCGCTATCACTCCATCTTCGGCGGTAGCGTGTCTGGCGGCTGCATGGCCGTGCATCCCAGCGACACCGCGCCGGCCCTGATAGCTCTGAATGCCAGCATAAAGACCTCGGCGCGCACCATCGCTGCCCAGGACTTCTTCGAGGTCAAGCCGGTCAAGACCACCGTGCTCAAAGCCGATGAGATAGTCACCGAGATACAGGTACCGGCGCCTGCGGCAGGCACGTCCAGCGCCTTCCTTAAGTTCGCGCTGCGCCAGGCCATCGATTTCCCCATCGTGAACTGCGCGGCCGCCATCACCAGGGCCGACGGCAAGGTCACGGCGGCGCGCATCTGCCTCAATGCCGTGGCCGTGGTACCCTACCGCGCCACACAGGCCGAGCAGGTCATTACCGGTAAAAGCATAGACGAGGCCCTGGCCGGGGAGGCCGGGCAGGCTGCTGTTGCCGAGGCCAAGCCCCTCGAACATAATAAATACATGGTTGCTGTCGCGCGCACCATGGTGAAAAGGTCTATCCTTGCCTGCGCGGGAAAGTGACGTTGAAGTGAATCAAATGCGGAGGTGCGCCTGAAATGTTGTTCTCGCTGCTGCTGTCAGTTGTCAATTTAGCCATCAGCATAATGGTGAAAACCAATAAATCG
>CAIMUM010000022.1 GCA_903844685.1 uncultured Dehalococcoidia bacterium | reverse complement strand
CGAAGGCGACGCGGCAATCTTTAAGATTGCTTCGCTGCGCTCACAATGACATATCCCGGCTCTCAGGCGTGCGCCTTAGCCTCGGCTTTGCTGCCGGCCAGGCGCTTGCCCAACCGCTTGCCCAGGCAGAGGATGGAGTAGACCGGCGGCCGGCCCCACTCGTCGGGTATTACCGAGCAGTCGCAGACATACAGGTTGTCGAACTCGGTCTTGAGGTTGGAATCCACGATGTCGTTTATCTTGCAGGTGCCGCCCGGGTGGGATGCTATCCACCATGTCTTGAAGACGTCCTTCGCGCCGGCGTTGAGCAGTATCTTCTTGGCGCGCTCGAAGCCGTGCATCAGCTTGCCGCGCTCGTTCGCAGTGAACGGCTTGTTTATCCAGCCGGACTTGCTGATCTTGCCGCCCAGCTTGTCCTTGGCCTTGATCATGATGGTGAGCTGGTTCTTATTCGAGAGCTTATCAAAGCGGAAGACTTCAGATGTGAAAATGTCGTAAATTAACCAGGGCATGGTCATATCGGTCATCAGGTAGCCGTCTTCTACCATATGCTGTCCCATGGCCATGGGGAACTCGTGGCCGTCGTCCAGGCCTTTGACCGTGCCGAAGACCGCGATGAGCGGGTCGTAGAAGAAATTGGCGCCGGCCTGTGGTATACCGCTGTTCTCCAGTATGATGGGCGAGCCGATGCCTCCGGCCGCTACTATCACCGTGTCGGCATTGGCAATATATTTTTTGCCGTGCCGGCAGAATTCCACGCCGGTGGCTTTCTTGTTCTCCACGATTACTTTGGTAACATGCGCCATGTCCAGCAGTTCCGCTCCTTTGGAAGTGGCATCCTCTACGAACATACGCGAACTCCACTTGGCGTGGTAGGGGCAGCCCAGGTCGCACTTATCGCAGGCGGCGCGGCACTTATCCTGGTATACGAACTTGTTTAACTTCTGCCATTTGTAGCCCAGGTCGAGGGCGCTTTTCGCTATCATTTTAGCCGAGGGGCCGATAAGCTCGTCCTTGAGCGGCCCGATGGGCACGTCTTTCTTTATCTCGGCGGCCTCGCCGCGCAGGTCGATGCCGTACTTATCCCAGTATTCGAAGGGCGGCTCCCAGGCGGTGGCGTAGTAAACCACCGAGCTGCCGCCTACCGTGATGGCGCGCACCAGCCCCAGACCGCCGTTGATGAAATAGAGGCTCTTGTAGGGCATGCCGATGTAGCCCAAAGCCTGGGCGTTGCTGCCTTTGATCGGCGCGTTGGAGCCCCAGTCGAGCATCAGCACCTTTTTACCAGCGTTGGTTATCTCGCGGGCCACCGTGGCGCCGCCGGGTCCCGTCCCCACCACCACTGCGTCATATTTTGCCTTCAATGTCTCAGTCATTTAACATCCTCCTGCCGCTTTAATCAAGAATTGATTATTTTAATTAGCATACTCTAAAATATTCCAGCATTCAATCCCCATACGCAAGTTTCATTACCGTGAGCGCAGCGGCGAAGCAATCCCATGAACGGACCGGTTAACATATACTCTCAGGACAGAAATAAATGCGCTATACTTGGAATATGTTAAGAACGTTTTTTGCGGCGCTTGTTCTGGCAGGATTAATGGTAAATACGGCCTGCCTGCAGCCTAAACAACCCGCGGCCCCGCCTCAATCCGCTAACGTCACCGCTCCTGCGCCCGCTAAAAAGCCCTGGCCGGTAATCAACGGCTTCTCCGCCAGCGCCACCAGCATCCTGCCGGGTGAAAATGTTACCCTGCGCTGGAGCGTTACGGATGCTGGCGCAGTGACTATCGATAACAGCGTGGGCAAGGTGGGGATGGACGGGGCCGTAACCGT
>CAIMUM010000021.1 GCA_903844685.1 uncultured Dehalococcoidia bacterium | reverse complement strand
TCCGCCCTGGCGGCCGCCGTTAAAAAGGTGGGCGCTTTTGACCTTATCTTTTGCGGCAGGCAGGAATCTGAATGGGACGATGGACAGGTTGGCTCCGGCCTGGCCGAACTGCTGGGCATTCCCAGTGTCACCGTGGCCAAGAAAGTCGAAGTGCAGGCAGGCGGCAAGGTAAAAGTCGAGAGGGTGGTGGCCGATGGCTACCAGGTGCTCGAGGTACAGTACCCGGCGCTCATCACCGTCAGCAACGAGCTCGGCGAAGCCCGCTATGCCACATTGAAGGGCATCATGGCAGCCAGCAAAAAGCAGCCGATCGTATGGAAACCCGCCGATATCGGCGTGGACAAGTCCGGCGCCGCAGCCAGGAAAGCTAAGGTCGTCAAGCTCTTCCAGCCCGTGAAAGAAGGCAAATGCGATATCGTCAGCGCCGATTCACCGGCCGAGGCAGGCGCCCTGCTCGCACAGAAACTGCGCGAGAACAAGGTCATTTAACCGTAACGACAGGATTATTAATAGGAGGATACAATGGCTGATAATAAAGGTATTCTGGTTGTCGGTGAAGTTGCTGAAGGCAAACTGCTCCCGATTACTGCTGAGATTCTCGGCGCCGGAAGGCGTCTCGCTGATGAACTGAAAGAACAATTGAGCTGCATCCTTATCGGCGCTCAACTTGGAGACGCGGGTAAAGCCGCCGTAGCGGCGGGCGCGGACAAGGTTTACGTGGCCGATGACGCGCAGCTTAAAGATTACGAAAACAGCACCTACATGCAGGTCATGGAAAAAGCCGTGGCAGAGACCGCGCCCAGGATTATCATCATGGGTCAGACCGCCAACGGCCGCGACCTGGCTCCCAGGCTGGCATTCAAACTTGGCGTCAGCGCGGTTATGGACTGCCTCGAACTGGCCATCGACCCGTCCACCAAGCTGATGCAGTGCACGCGGCCGGTTTACGGCGGCAACGCCAAGGCCATCTTCACCTCGGAGGCGATGCCCCAGATAGCCACCGTGAGGTCCAAGGCCAGTTCACCCATTGCCCCGGACGCGGGACGCGCCGGCGAGGTCAAGGCGTTTGCTGTGGCGCTGGACGCTTCCAAAATCAAGGCTAAGGTGCTGGAGACTATTAAAGAGGAAGTCGCCGGCATTAAGATAGAGGACGCCGCGGCAGTAGTTGCCGGTGGGCGTGGCATGGGCGGTCCTGAGCCATTCGGCAAAGAGCTTGCCGACCTGGCCAAGATACTCAAGGGCGCGGTAGGCGCATCCAGGCCTCCCTGCGACAACAAATGGGTGCCTGATTCAATCCAGGTCGGCCTGACCGGCAAAATCATTGCCCCCGAGCTGTACATTGCCATCGGCATCTCCGGCTCAAGCCAGCACATGTCGGGCTGCTCGGGCTCCAAGTGCATCGTGGCCATCAACAAAGACCCCGAGGCCAACATTTTCAAAGAGGCCCGTTTCGGCGTGGTCGGCGACTGGAAAATCGTGCTGCCCGCCTTCACTGCCAAGGTCAAAGAGCTGGCCGCGTAATTCAAAGTTAATAAGTTAATAAGGTAAGATATTGAAAGTCCCTGCCGGTGAACCGGCAGGGACTTTTTGTTTTACTCTGAAGAAATTGTTATGGGTATAGACTTACCTGCACCCATATCTGGACGGGTTTTTAAACCCGTCCCTACGTTACTCGTGCTGAGCGGCGGCCTTGTGCTGGGCGACTATCTTTTGTGCGATAGGCGCCGGCGCCGCCTGATAGTGGCTGAACCCAACGGTGAAGGTTCCCCGGCCCTGCGTCATGGAGCGCAGGTCGATGGCATACCTGAGTATCTCGGCCAGGGGGGCCTGCGCCTGGATGACATTCATACCCTGGCTGGGGTTCATGCCGCTCACATGGGAGCGCTTGGTATTATGATCGCCGATGATATCCCCGGTAAACGAGTCGGGCACGGTGACCGTGATATTCATGATAGGCTCGAGTAATACCGGCGACGCGTCGTTCATGCCCTTTTTGAAGGCCTGGGCCGAGGCGATTTTGAAGGCCATCTCCGAGGAATCGACCGGGTGGAAGCTGCCGTCTATGAGAGTGACCTTCATATCAACGGCAGGGAACCCGGCTATGACGCCCTCGACACGTGCTTCTTTGATGCCTTTCTCGACGGCCGGTATGAAGTTCCTGGGTACCGAGCCGCCCACTACCTTTGACTCGAATTCGAAACCACCGCTCGGTGGCAACGGTTCAATCTTAATTACAACGTGACCGTACTGGCCGTGCCCGCCGGTCTGTTTTTTATGCTTGTATTCAGCCTCGACAGGGACGGTGATAGTTTCCTTGAATGGTACCTTGGGCACATCCAGCAGCACTTCCACGGCGAACTTGCGCTGCAGCCTGCTGGCGGCGATATCGAGGTGGGTGTCGCCCATGCCGCCCAGCGTGAGCTCACCTGTATCGGCTTCACGCTGTGCCTTTAAGCTGGGGTCCTCCTCGCAGATCCTGGCCAGACCCGAACTCATCTTATCGAGGTCAGCCTTGGATTTGGGGTGGACAGCCTTATTTAAAATAGGCGCCAGGTACTGGATGGAAGCGAGTTTAAGAGGATGCTCTTTAACGCCGAGTGTGTCACCGGACGCCGTATTGGCCAGCTTCACTACCAAACCGATGTCCCCCGTTATGACCTGGTTGACGGTTTCCTGGCTCTTGCCGCGCGGCACGGAGACCTGCCCGATCCTCTCGACGGCCGCCTTATTCACATTCCAAACCTGTGAATTGCTGGATAATACACCTGAATAGACACGGAAAAAGCTGACCTTGCCCACGTGCGGGTCGGTGGTCGTTTTGAATACCAGTGCGGCCAGCGGGGACTCTGCTGCCGGCTTAACTTCTTCTTCCGCGCCGCTGGCGTTGACTGCCTTGAAAGTGCCGGCGGTAACCGGTGAAGGCAGGTATTCCACGATGGCGTCAAGCAGCATCGCCGCTCCATTGTTGGTGAGGCCTGATCCGGCCAGTACGGGGATTATGCCGCCCTGCAGGGTGGAAGCCTTTAAACATTTATATATCTCTTCGGTGGTTATCTCCCCGCCATTGAGGTACCTGGTCATTATCTCATCATCGATTTCCACTACCGCCTCGATAAGCTTGTCGCGGGCGCTGTCGATATCCGCCGCCATTGAAGCTGGCACCTCGATCTCCTTGACCGGCGCGCCGGCATAGGCTTTTTTGGCGATGATGTCGACGACGCCTTTGAATTCCTTCTGCGAGCCGATGGGGATCTGGATAGGCAGACAGCGTGTATTCAACTTGGATTGTATCTGCTCGAGGGTGGAGGAGAAGTTGGCATTCTCGCGGTCCATCTTGCTCATGAAAATCAGGCGCGGTATCTTTGCCTCCGAGGCATAGCCCCAGACCTGCTCCGTGCCGACCTCAACCCCTGAGGCGGCGCACACCACGACGACCGCGGCTTCGCTCACGCGAAGGGCCGATTTGACCTCGCCCACGAAGTCCGGGTAGCCCGGTGTATCGATAAGGTTTATCTTGGTGTTCTTCCAGTTCAGCGGCAGTATGGTAAGGTTAATGCTTATCTTATGCTTTATCTCGTCGGGGTCGTAATCGGAGGTGGTGGTGCCATCGGCTACGTTGCCCATGCGGCTGATGGCGCCGGCATCGAAGAGCATGGCTTCAGCCAGGGAGGTTTTGCCGGAGCCGGAATGTGATAGCAGGGCGACGTTGCGGATTTTATCAGGTCCAGTTTGCTGCATTTAAATACCTCGATTCTTGTCTGAATTTTTTAAAAGGCGCTCGGGCATTGTAGCAGTGTAAGCGTGCAAACGTCAAGGTTTGTTGTTATAATGATACGCGTTGAAAACAGGGCCTGTTTGAAACAGGGATAGGGTATTTGTTGACACGCCCATATCCCTGTGCTAACATGTATTCCGTTTTCCTAATTGTACCTTAACAACTGGATAGTGGAAGGAAGGTTCTAAACTAAACTAATATGAGAGTTTGATCCTGGCTCAGGATAAACGTTTGCGGCGTGCCTGATGCATGCAAGTCGAACGCCCTGATTTTTCGCAAGATTGATCAGGGAGTGGCGAACGGCTGAGTAACGCGTAAGTAACCTATCCCTAAGTGGGGGATAACTTGCCGAAAGGCAGGCTAATACCGCATATTCTGGTAAGCGTTTAGCTTATCAGCAAAGCTTTTGCGCTTGGGGAGGGGCTTGCGTCTGATTAGATAGTTGGTAGGGTAATGGCCTACCAAGTCGGTGATCAGTAGCTGGTCTGAGAGGACAACCAGCCAGACGGGGACTGAGATACGGCCCTGACTCCTACGGGAGGCAGCAGCAAGGAATTTTGCGCAATGGGCGAAAGCCTGACGCAGCGACGCCGCGTGGGGGATGACGGCCTTCGGGTTGTAAACCCCTTTTCTCGAGGAAGAAATATGACGGTACTCGAGGAATAAGTCTTGGCTAACTACGTGCCAGCAGCCGCGGTAATACGTAGAAGGCGAACGTTATCCGGATTTACTGGGCGTAAAGCGGGTGTAGACGGTTCTTTAAGTCAGTTGTGAAATCTCCCGACTCAATTGGGAGACTGCAATTGATACTGGGGAGCTTGAGGGCATCAGAAGAAAGCGGAATTCACGGTGTAGCGGTGAAATGCGTAGATATCGTGAGGAACACCAGTGGCGAAGGCGGCTTTCTAGGATGCTCCTGACGTTGAGGCCCGAAAGTGTGGGGAGCGAAACGGATTAGATACCCGTGTAGTCCACACCCTAAACGTTGAATACTAGGTATAGGGGGTATCGACCCTCTCTGTGCCGAAGCTAACGCTTTAAGTATTCCGCCTGGGGACTACGGCCACAAGGCTAAAACTCAAAGGAATTGACGGGGGCCCGCACAAGCAGCGGAGCGTGTGGTTTAATTCGATGCAACGCGAAGAACCTTACCAGGGTTTGACATGCTTGAAGTAGAAACTCGAAAGAGAGACGACCTGTATCCAATCAGGAGCTTGCACAGGTGCTGCATGGCTGTCGTCAGCTCGTGCCGTGAGGTGTTAGGTTAAGTCCTGCAACGAGCGCAACCCTCGTCGCTAGTTAATTTCTCTAGCGAGACTGCCCGTATAACGCGGAGGAAGGTGGGGATGACGTCAAGTCAGCATGGCCCTTACATCCTGGGCTACACACACGCTACAATGGGTGATACAATAGGTTGCAATAGAGCGATCTGGAGCCAATCCAAAAAATCATCCTCAGTTCGGATTGCAGGCTGCAACTGCCTGCATGAAGTTGGAGTTGCTAGTAAACGCAGGTCAGCACACTGCGTTGAATACGTTCTCGGGCCTTGTACACACCGCCCGTCACGTCATGGAAGTCGGTAACACCTGAAGTCGATAGGCTAACCCGCAAGGGAGGCAGTCGCCGAAGGTGGGACTGGTGACTGGGACGAAGTCGTAACAAGGTAGCCGTACGGGAACGTGCGGCTGGATCACCTCCTTTCTAGGGAGAATGGTCTCCTAGGTCGTTCGATGGTAGAAATACTGTCGTTCTTTTTGAAATCAATTTTTCTTCCTTCCACTATCCAGATGTTAAGGTTTTTTCTTTGTAAAAGTATATCTACCCATTGACTTCGATGGTAAAATTAAATCACCAAGCTATGGGGAAAGCGGTGGAACCACCTTTACTTGGACTGGTTGATTTTACAATAGAAGGAAGTTGAATATTTCCAGAAATGATATACGACGCATCAAAATATGTATTTGATCCCCCGCCCCTTATCTCACGGGCTCATAAAATCCTGATTAAACCCAGCGCCACCTATCCCCACCCTTACCCGTTCAGTACAAGCAGGGAAATGCTAGGAATAATCATTGATAAGATTAAACAGGTCAGCGATGCCGATATCATCGTCCTGGAGGGAACGGTCAGCGGGGAATCAGTATATCCTATATATAAATCACTTGGATACGATTTCCAGAGGGTACTTATGCTCGATGTAAGGGATTGTATCTGGGTAGAAATTGAAAATCCTCTTCCTCACCCGTTTGCCGTTGCCACGTTTTGGGTACCCAACGTCGTACTATCCTGCGATTACCTTATAAGCGTCTCCCCGTTCCGCACAGTTGGCAACCAGGGAATACTGAGTGTAAGAAACTTGTTGAGCCTGTTACCGGTGAGTAAATATAAAAAAGGGTCTGGGGGGGGATGGGGCTCTCTCGATGAATTCGGATGGGATAAAGTGCTTGCAGATCTTTATTTCACACTTCCCTTTGACCTTGCGATCATTGACGGTAGAAAAAAGTTCAGCTCTGCTGATGAGTCTTTTAAAGGCAAGACGGATAATCTGGGTAAGATATTCGAAGGTGAGCCCTACGATATTGACCGGGAAGCTACCGTCATGGCAGGACTGGATACTCAATACCTGGATGTCATCAAGGCTGGCAAAGCCGAACTCGAGAGCTAGCTTCAGTACCTTACATCAAAACCGGGATATTGACCCCTGTAATCAGACCACGTGCTATCGATATTTTCAATCAATGCTTCAGGTGGGCCTATTTCC
>CAIMUM010000020.1 GCA_903844685.1 uncultured Dehalococcoidia bacterium | reverse complement strand
GTCTGCCTGGCATAGGCATCCCAGAATTCATCCCAGGCCTTAAATCTCCTGGCATCTCCTGTGGCGGCGCCCCAGGGTTTGAGCGTTTCCTGTTTGCCCGTCATGGGGTCCGTCCAGGGTATCAAATCGTATCCGCCGGTGAGCGCATGCTCCACGGCTTTGAGCAGGTTCAGGTTGATATCCACCGTGCCGGAGCGGTCGTTGCCGCACATGGTATTCTCCAGGCAGCCTACCGGCGCGTAATCGAAGACATTATCGGCGTTGATGAATTTCTCGACCCCGGCCATCCTGGCCTCCCTGAGCATACCGGCTATAGAGCGTTCATCGAAATTGAGCAGGAAGGGGGAACCCTGGCTGGAGGCTATCATATCCACAACCTTGTCCAGCAGCTTATCGGGGCTGTTGCGGTGCAGGCGGACATTGGGCTTGGGCTCCAGCAGCGGGGACAATTCATCGATAACTTCCAGCATGCCGTAGGTGAGGTCGTTGCTCAGGTCGACGCCGCCCTTGCCCATGCCGGAGAGTGTGATAAGCTGGCCGAAGCCGGCGGTGATGCCCTGGTTGCCCCCGGTGCGGATCATAGCGTCGTAAGCGTAATTGCAGTGTATCCAGAAGCACTTCAGCAGTTCTTTGCCGAATTCGCGGTCCATGCCCTCATCGAGAGATTTCTTCCAGAAGGGATACAGGTACTGATCGGCGCGGCCGAAGGAGACACCGGGCCCCGGGTAGTTCTCCTCGCTCATGACCAGCATGTGGGTGAGCCAGAGCGACTGGAGGGCTTCCCAGAAATTGCGCGCCGGCTCCCAGGGCACATGGCGCAACATTTCCGCCATTTTGGTAAGCTCTGCTTTGCGGGCGGGGTCGGACTCTTTAGCGGCCAGGTCGGCGCATACGCTGCTGTACTCGAAGGCAACGTCGCGCGCCATGGTAGCGGCAAGCAGCATGGCCTTGATCTGGGCGCCCTTTTTGCCGCCGTATTCCTTCTGGGACAGCGAGGACAGCTTGACGTTCAATTCCTCGTGTACGCTCTTCCAGCCCTCGCGCAGTATGCGCGGGTAATCGGGTATCAGGTGGCCGCTGGTGGCGCCCGCGTTGCCGTATCCATGGTTATGGAACCATAATTCAGCGGCGCGCGCGCCCTGCTTGCCGTAGGTAGCTTTGGAATATTCGCTGGCTTCCTTTTCGGTGAAGCATTTTGAGGTCTGTATATTAAAGCGTCCGCCTGCGATCAGGTCGCCGGGCAGCACCTCGTGCGGCAGGTAGTAGACCATGGCCTCCTTAATGAACCAGGCCTGGCGCTCGGGCAGGCTCCACTCCCAGAAACCCTCGGCAAGCTCAATCTTGAAGGAGGCCTGCTGGAAGGCGCCGGTGAAGGTGGGGAAGAAGGTGTAGGTCTCAGGGACGATGTAATAATTCCCCTCCTGGTACTGGATATCCCAGGGCGTTCCCGTGGTGAACCCGACGAACTCGTTATTCCACTTGCGGTCGTTGCCCCGGAAATAGTAGTCCCGCAGCCATTGAATGCGCGGCGACAGGCTTTTGGGTTCCTTAATGGAGTATTTTGGCACTCCACAGCTTTGGGTTGTCATAATCCTGCCCTCCTCTGGGTTAATACTTCCCTAATTCTTGTTGGCGGGTGAAGTTAAAGTCCAAATGTAATTTTAAGTCATCCGCAGGTTTTGTCAACCGCTTTCATCACATTTTGATGTGTGGCCGGCAGGTGCATTATACTTGCGTAACAAATTTCTACGTGAGGCATGAAATGAAAGTACTGGCTGTCAATTCCAGTCCCAGGCCGAAGGGGCAAAGCAGGACATTGCTGATGCTGGAGAGCTTGTTAAAAGGCATGAAGGAAGCCGGGGCGGATGTGGAGACGGTCAACCTGCGTGAAAAGGAAGTGCGCTACTGCACGGGCTGTTACACCTGCTGGGCCAGGACTCCCGGGAGATGCGCGCAAAGGGACGATATAACCCGGGAATTATTGCCGAAATTTCTTGAGGCGGACATGGTTATCTATGCCTCGCCGCTTTATCAGTACACGGTGACAGCCTCGATGAAAGCCTTCATTGAGCGTACTCTGCCGGCCTTCCTGCCCTATCTGGAACAATCACGGGGCGCTTTTTATCATCCTTTGCATGGAAGATACCCGGTTGCGGTGATGCTCTCCGTTGCCGGTTTCCCCGGCCTGGAGGTTTTTCACCAGCTTTCAGGCTGGGCTAATTACCTCTTCGGCCGGAACGGACGTCAGCCGGGCGTGAAGCTGGCCGCGGAGATCTACCGCACTTCCAGCCAGATGATGGTCTTCGTGGCAGAGAAGCTGGAGGACATACTGAACGCGACCCGTCAGGCCGGACGGGAGCTTGTTGAGGAGGGGAGGGTTAAACCTGAAACGCTGGCACGCATTCAGCAGCCGCTGGATGAGGATGCGACGGTGCTGGAGATGGCCAACCTTTCCTGGCGCAGTTGCATAGAGGCGGGACTGACTCCGGCGCAATTCGAAAAGCGGGGACGGGCGCTGCGGCCTGACTCGCTGAAAACGCTTATGACCGTGCTCAAAATAGGCTTTAACCCAAAGAAAGCCGCCGGTAGAAAGGGCGTCCTGCAGTTCAATTTTACCCGGGAGGTAACCGGTTCATGCTATTTCAGGGTAGCTGACGGGAGGATCGCGGCCTTTGAGGGTCAGGCGGACAGAGCGGATCTTAAAGTGGACACGGCTTTCGAAGTCTGGGCCGACATCATCGCCGGCAAGATAGACGGCGCGCAGGCATTCCTGGACGGCAAATGCAGGGCGGAAGGGGATATCGGATTATTGAGCATCTTCGGGAAATAAAAAAGGGGTGATAATCGCCTATTATCCCCCCTTTTATTGGTCTATAGTAATAGCCTTACTTTTCAGCCATCAGTTGTTCATGCCTGACCTTTTCCATATCGGCAGGGTAGGGCCTCGAGGCCATGAAGTAGCATATCCCGCCCAGCACGCCGCCGATCGATGCGATGGTGAGGGCTGTGCCCAGGGCCTGCGCGCCCTGGCCCAGGGAGTCTGAGATAGCGCCGACCAGGTAAGGGCTCCAGCCTCCGCCGAAGACATACATGCAGAAGACCATCAGCCCCCAGACGAGCCCCTTTTGCGCCGCGGGCGCAACGTCCTGCGATATCGCGCTCAGGCAGGGCAGGGCCATCACGTTGAGAACGCCGTAGGCAACGATCAGCGCCATACCGATGCCTTTCATCTGGAAGTAGAGGGCGCCGGCCATACAAATGGCGCTCAAAATGATGGTGATAGCGGGGATATAGAGCCTGCCGCGCGGGTTTTTCTTGAACCAGACGTCGGCCAGGATGCCTCCCACCGGGGAGCCTACGATAGCGGCCAGGACGATGGGCACCATAACGGTATTGGCCGCTGCCACGTCCACGCCCCAGGCGCGGCCGATGAAAGCGGGTGTCCAGAAGAGGAAGGACATGGCCATGATATTGGCCAGGCCGTATCCGACCAGCACCCAGACTAATGAAGGTATCTGGAAGAGTTTTTTAAGTGATTGTAAAAAGGTGACCCTGGCCCCGGATTCATGGGTATGTTGAACCGTCTTGTAATCCCTCATAAAGAAGGCCAGTATGCCGAGGATAATGCCCGGTATGGCAAATACCAGGAATGGGGCCTGCCAGCCGCTGGCCTTGGCAATGGTGCCGCCGAGCACGGAGCCCAGCGCCACGCCGAGGGGGATGGACATATTGAAAACGCCCATAGCCGCTCCGCGGGCTTTAGAAGAATAGGCCGCGCCGACCATGGCCGTGCCGCCGGAAGAGAACCCGGCCTCGCCCACGCCGACCAGGCTGCGCGGTATCAGCAGCGTCCAGTAACTCGTTGCCTTGCCCGTGAGGAAGGTGAAGGCGCTCCAGAGGAGAGCCATGATACCGATAGCCTTGCGCCTGCTCCAGCGGTCCACCAGGTAAGCCACGGGGAATGAAAAAAGCGCAATGCTGAGCAGGAATACCGTGCCCAGTACGCCGACGTCGCCGTCATTCAAGTTGAGGGCGGCTTTCATCGGTTCCACCACCGCCGCCACCACCTGCCGGTCCATGTAGTTCACCATGTAAAGCAGGGTACAGATAATGATGATGTAAACTGAAGCCCCTTTGCCGGTTTTGTACTGTTTAGAATCGCCCGACTCTATTGCCACGCATGACCTCCTTACCAAATAGTTTTAACCGGTATTTACCCGGGTGACCTTTGCCGGGGTAATGGCCCATAATACAAGTAGGCAGAAAGGCCGTCAAGCCGGGTACGGGGTAAATACTAAGCCGCAGGTGCGTACTTCCGCTACGCCCGGGCCCGCGGCATCGGAAAAAAGCTATAATAATCTTCATGAAAACAGGCAGGGACAAGCATTAATGTACCTGCTAGCGCACAGCGGCATCACCCTGGGGGCTGCTTACGCTATCGAGAAGGCGGTCAATTGCCGGCGAGCAGATGACAGGCCTGAGGCCGGCCCCGCCGTCCGTGGGTCCCTGCGCATCGATTACCGATTCATACTGCTGGGGTCCCTCCTGCTGGATATTATCGATAAGCCGCTGGGGTTGATATTGCTGCCCGGCGTGCTGGCCAACGGCCGTACCTTTCTGCATACGCTTCTTTTCCTGTCCTTCACCCTGCTGGCGGCCGCAATGCTCTACCGGCAGAGGCGCGCGATGTGGGGGATTTTCATCGCCTTCGGCGTGCTCATGCATTTCATCATGGATGCCATGTGGACCGACCCCGTCACCTTTTACTGGCCCTTATATGGTGCCTTCCTGGCCCATCCCGGGATTTCTGTATGGATATTGCAGAGCTGGGTGCAGAGCCTTATTGAGGAGCCCCGCCTTTACATACCGGAAATCGCCGGCTTCCTCATCCTGCTGTTTTTCACCGTCAGGATTATCATTCAGAAACAAGTAAAGGCCTTCTTTTCGCAGGGATGGCTGTGAGATAGGGTGTTTGGAATGCAACTCCTTCAAGAGATCACCAAAACCTCTATTGAGCGAAAGAATAACAAAGGTCTTATTCTGGGCAATCTTGAAAATCTCGCTGTCTACTGCTCGACTACATGTAATATCAGGAATTGGTTTGACAGTGAAGCCCAGGGCACTAATTAATCGATATGTATGGGATGATGTACATTCATCGATAAGAAAAGAGGTTATCAGATTACCGGTAACAGGTAAATCTATTCATTTTCTTCATCATCGAAGCCTCAACTTCAGGCGTGTCTATTGCTTTCCCCGCGGCTTTTTCTCCATGCAACGCGGAAAAGGGCATCCCAGTCAATGTGGATGAAATTCGCAGCCGGTGTCCTTCCAATTTGAATCTTCTCCCGGTAAAACAGGAATATCACGCATGAAGTCAATAATATGACATGCGTATGTATACTTACAATGGAAAAATGTCGCTTTATGATAATGTAATTCGTTATCATTGCGATCCGCCGTTCATATGTCTTTGCGAGGAGCGTAGCGACGCGGCAATCTGTTTAAGCGAAGACGTTGAAATAAGTGTTAAAATGAATTGACAACATTACTAAGGTTTAACCACTGATGACAAAAACCTTATTGCTTATATTGATCCTACTCGTAGCCTTCTTCATGGCCTTCATCCCGCATATCGACTACGCGTATCCACTACATATGGACGAGTGGACACACATTGCATATTCTAAAGCTATTCAGCAAACAGGCGCCATTACTTTCCCTAACCCATTTGTGGCAGATGATATTTCTGAGGTTGGCTCGGATAACGTCTGGGTCGGCTATCACATATTGCTGGCGGTATCCCAGAAAGTTACCGGCATTGACTGGTTGGTGCTCTGGCGCTTCGGCCCCTCCGTCATCTTCATGCTCACCGTGCTTTGCGTTTACATCTTTGCCAACAGGCAGGGCTATGGCCTGGAGGCTGCCTTTTTCACCTGCCTGCTGCCCACCTCAATCGGCATACTCGGCCCGGCCTTTATGGTGCCTATGGCTTTGGGGTTGCTTTTCATCCCATTATCGTTGTTCCTGGCTTTTTTCATTAAATCATGGCCGGCGTATTTACTATTGCTATTGATCGTCGGCTTTCTATGGTTATTGCATCCGCCCACTGCAGCTATCTTGATTATCATCCTGTTGCCATATGTATTAATCAATATTAAAGCTGATCCGCTGAACAGTTTCAGTATATTGTTGGCTATCCTGGTTCCGCTCATAATTTTCCTGCCATGGTTTTTCATACGGATTCTTCCTGCTGCCAATAAGTTGCTGGTACCCCAGTATCTTCCTCCTCATGTAGATGTCCCTGCGCTTCTATTGATATACGGAATACTGCCGGTTATTTTCTTTTTTCTTGGCACTATCTTCCTGGTAAAAAAAGGGGGGCGATATAATTTCGGACTGATGCTCGGACTCGTCTTATTATTGATCGTTGGACTGTTTTTAGTACAGCTACATTTTGGATTGATGATCCTGTATTTTCGCGGATTAACAACTATGCTTTTACTTATCAGCATCATAGCTGGTGCTGGACTATTCTGGATTAGGACGTTTCCTATACCGACTCAGCTCCTAGTTGAACATAGATCTAAATTATTCAGGAATCCAGGTGTTATCCTGTGTGCCATGTCCATGGTCACAATCCTGTCAATTGCTGTACCTGCACGTCTTAATATTCCCTACTATCACATGATCGATGATGATGATTACAGGGCGTTTATCTGGATCAGGGACCATACTATAACAGACAATGCCGTCTCTCTCGTAGATCCTTGGAAGGCTTCCGCATTTTCCGCCCTGACCGGTAAAAATATACTGCATCGTATTACGGAGAAGCAAAAACCTGTCGACGATATTATTTACCGCTTTCTAAATAACGGGTGCCCGGACACCGGTTTTATTGAAGAAAACAAGATTGACTTAATTTATAACCGTCTGCAGTGTAATAATAATAAGCTGGCCAGGGTAAGGGATAATGTATTTATTACTGATTTTAATATGGTAATCGATTTAACATCGGCCAATATGTTGCAAAATGCCGGCTTTGAGGCCGCTTACGGAACTCCTCCCGCATTTTGGTCGCGGAGGTCACAGAATAACCAGCCGTTATTCATATTTCCCGGGTATGGAAGAATTGCAGGTACTTGTGCAGCAATACAAATGTCTTCACCTGAGCCATTCGAGCCGTGGCCTGTGGCAAGATGGGTACAGAATATACCTGTCCGCGCCGGCAAAGCATATATTATCAGTGGATGGATAAAAACAAGTAATATTACCGGGCAGGGTGGCGCTGGGATCTCCGTCCAGTGGCGTGACACAGAGGGCAAGGGGCTTAAGGTTGCCGGGTTTATGCCGTATGTCAAAGGCACAAATGATTGGACCTGTTATGATGGAAAAGTTACAGCGCCGGCGGGAGCGGCAACGGGCTCTATTTATTGCGAAATTGCCGGGTGTTCGGGAACGGCATGGTTCGATGATATCTGTTTCAGAGAAGAATAAAATCTTGTTCGCTGCGCTTTACACGCCTATTTATTCTTGCTTTTTACATTAATCCACAGGTTAAGTGGCTCCAGCGAAGGAACGGTTTCCTCCCCTTTTAGCAGGAAAAATTCGACTTTTTGGTTGTCCCCCGTCTTTCGGGGTGCAAAGTTTACGGCTCCTTCCCATCTCTCTTTATCGTTCAGCGTAATTTTATCGCCATTTGTTATTTCTTCACCATTTATATTTATATTGACCCTGTAGCTTAGGCGCTTATTCTCATGGTTAACAATCCCAACCTTCACCTTCCCTTCCTCACCGAGTGTCAACTCTCTTGGGTAATCAGCTACCATTCCCTGCTCACCCAGTAGATAGAATTCAGTAAAATTGTCCGCCATCCTGGGAATACTGGCAAAATGCACAATTGTCCCTATAGCTACCATTATGCAAATTACTAATATTACAGACAGTATTATGTCCCATGCGCTTTTACCGAACTGCCAGTTTACGCTGGGCCACTTGATTTCATATATTTCATCATCTTGCAGCTGGTATATCCTGATCCAGCCGGTAACAGACATTATTATTATGAAAGCAGCTATAGCATACAATGACGATGTCAGCGTTATCCCCCAGGGACTGAAGTTGAGACCAAGCCCAATTAAAGGTACAACAGCGATGCTCATGGCAAAGCTGAGCGCTATCGGTTCAATACCTTGCACCTGGTTTCTTTTGGGGAAAAGGGCTAACATGAGCGTGAATCCCGGTATAAAAAGGACAAATGGAAATCCCAGGATAATACGTACCCCGGCTGGTAAATAATTAATAACTGCTATCAATAAAATTGCTGTTAAATTGATTAACAATAATACGATGCCATGTCTGGTTTTCAATTGCTTATCACTCCCGTATATCCATTATCGCTTTTCAATTATTCTACGCGTATCAACATTAGCTTGTCTGCGTCCTTTTGCTGATCCAGTTGATAACGATAACAACAGCGGCGATCCCCTGCGCTATAAGCCATGCTACGCCGGCGCCGGGCAATCCCATTTGCGGCAGAAGGACCCAGCTTAGTCCCAGCGTAACAATTGCAACAAAAGTCGTTAATAATAATACCCCTTTGAGTCTTTTTTCAATTCTTTTCACTGCAATATACATATAATTAACTGCAACTGGTAAGGCAGCAATAGCCATCAACCAAAGTAGATTTGTGCCATATTGGGAATACGATCGGCCAAAAAGAAGCAATAACTTATCTCCCATGGCAAGCATGAGTGCTACTGCTGGCAGAAGCAAGATAAGTATAATTTTAAGGCTACGCCATATAGTGGCATTTAACAATTTCGCATCATAAGAGCCTTCGGCAAATAAAGAAAGCGATACGGCCATTGGGATGGCTCTCAGGATTCCTGCAAGTGCCCACGCAATATAGAAATAGGCATTCTGTTCTGCGCTGAGTAGATTCAATACCATGATTGGTAGTATTAATCTAGGGGTTTCCCATAGCAGGTTGGAAAAGTAATTCAGCAAAGAAAAGTTAAATATCTTTTTTACAATATCTTTTCTGATAACAAAACTTGCATGGTAACCCGGCCTGATTTTAGGTAGGAGAACGAAATAGCCTATTAATATTGATATTAATATTGCGATTCCCGACGCATTAAAAACACCAAAGGAATCCCCAAATAAAAATAGAATAATAACCAACCCAACTTTAAGCATGCTAGCTATAGTATTTTGAATGGTGACGAAGCCGGAACGACGGTCAGCAATGAAGATGTGGTTGAACATGCTTAATACAGTAGTAGCCATTGAGAATATAACAAAGGCGGCAAAATAAATACCGTTCTGTAATATGAAAATCAGCGCCGGTGACCAAACACCCACACCGAGGAGAAACACCACCCCTGCAATCATGGCAGCAAAGCCGCCTATTGTCAGGCAGGAGTTAATAAGTTCGTTTGCTTTTTCACCCGCGTCCGTTAGGAACCTGACCAAAGCCATATTCATCCCCAGCAAGGAAATCATTGCAAGAAGCTGTGTTGCTGAAATAGCTGCTGAACCCAGTCCGACATTTTCAGCAGTATATATCCTGGTAGCGACCATCCAGAAAACAAATCCAATAGCTTCCGTAACTACATAGTTAATTAGAAGGTGAAGCGCATTAGCATAGAGGGGCTTATGCAAAACGGCTTTCAGCCTGTTTGGGGAGGTTACTGTTGCAATAATACTATTTATTGACTGAATAAATCGTTGCATTTTCATTAAGATTAAGATATTTTGTATATAATTTACAGGGATATTTACGGAATTGGTTTTCGACTTATTACTAGCATCATGTGCAATTCATCCGAGACCTTAATGCTTACATTAGGATCTTCCCAAAATGTTAGAAATCCCATAAATGCGTTTTGTTCTTATATCACCTATGTCAGGACAGCAGCGAAGACATCTTCAGTTTCTTTCATTTGTATAAGATCAGTTATTTGATGCTTTTCAATATCTTTGGGATTTGTCATCCGCCCACCAAGAAAAGATGTGTTTTTTCGCCTTTCAACAAAGTACTGGCACTCATAGCCCAAATCTTTTAGGAGTATAAGAAACGGTTTCATTTTTGGAGAAGGATGCAGCTCTATAAAAAGGACGGGGTGGTGGCGTTTAAGATGTTCCATCATACCGTGGATTGCCTCGTACTCGCCTCCTTCGATATCCATTCGGATTGCATCAACTCGTGACCCTACTTGAAGTAATTCGTCCAATGGATAAGATTCCACTTCAATTACGCCGATAGCCCTTTCAGAGGGGTAAAAGCTGGATTGGTTGCTTAGCTTATTTACGTAGAATGGCCGATTTTCCCTTTTACTACCTACGGCTACATTGTAGGTATCAATTATCTTGGTACAGTTATTTCGTTCAATATTTCTAACCAGCAGATTATAGCTAGCAACAGACGGTTCAATTGCAATAACTTTCCCCCCCGGTTCAACAAGGCATGCCTCGAATAAGGGGAAATACCCCAGGTGACTGCCTATATCAACGACTGTCCAACCAGGTTTAATAATGTCGGTAAGAAGTTGCATGGTTAGCGGCTCATGGATTTTTTCAGATGCAAGTTCACTACTTAAGCCCATGTCCTTGGGGTCAAGTTCAAATGTAAGACTAAATCCATTAACTAAACATTTAACGCACTTCCCTTTACCCATTGCCCGGTATCTCGAATCACGATATGCTAAATAGACTCCCTCCATATGCGGAAATTTTTTTCTCAGGAAATGAACATACTTCATTAGTTGTCTAATCATATTGTCTCCCTATTTTAATCATTTCTGTCTGTTAATTAAGCCTATGCTTTCAAAGAGAGTAACAGAAATATTAGAATCCATATAAATCTATTGAATATTAGATAGATACATAACTCATTATATTAATCACATTCAATAATCTGCTTGGTTAATTTGCCATTAAGCAGTACCAGTTGTCTAATTTCGTTCATCCGTATTTTTAAACTATTGTGAATATTCTTTTTATTAATCCAAGCCTGTTCCATCCTTGTAATTATCTGCTCTTTTGAAAGTTCACTACAGAGATATTCCTCTTGTCCTAGTTGCCTAAAGACCCCAAGGAACTTTGAAGAATACGCTATACCTATTGTAGGAATATATTGTGACATAGCAGCTATGCAAGCATGCAATTTTTCACCGATAAACATATCGCATTGTCCGATAATACCTTTTACTTCCTCAGCTGAATAACTACCCCGTATGAGCCTAAAATTTTCCTTGCACTCTATCTGACTGAACACCTGCATAGTGTAAAGCTTGTCATCATGGAGCGCAGCTACCAAATAATCATGAGGTACTAAAATTATCGTGCCACCTAGTCTCTCTGCAAGATTATTAACTAGTTCTACTATTTGCTGTTGTCTGTCTTTATTCATCTTCTTGTCAAAAGGCACAATCCGATATAAAAAGTGAAAAATATTGTCTGGAAACGAAAATCGAAGTAGACGGCCTACAAACAGAATAAATAACTTAAATGCATTATTTTTTTGCAAAGTTACTTGCCCCATATCAGAATTAAGAGAAATACCAATAAGAGGTACTCTTATATGATCAAATTGCACTTGTTCAGTCAGAAGTATCTCCTTCACTCTTTCTTTAGAAACAGGTTTAAATAAAAAAGCCGGACACGCGGTTACATGTATAGGCGTATTAATCTGGAGCCTTAATAAATTCTCATGGCTCGTACTTTCCCTCAGCAATATGAGACTGGTTTTATTTAAAGTTAGTTTAGCTAATGATGTATATGGCCAGCTATGAAAGGGTCCAATACTCTGGGCAAACATAACTATGGGTTTTTCAATAAGCGCACATAACAGAATCTCTATAGATTTGTCAATCATAGCTAAAATGCCAGCCTTCTCACTATAGGCGTCCATCGTCATATGTATAATAAGATCTGCATTTTCATATTCAGTTAGAATATTATTATTAAACAAAATAGCATTGTTCGGACTTAAACCAAACTTCTTAAACATATTTTTCAGATTGTATTGCAAGAACAAAGAAAGGAAAAGCCCTATACGTACAACGCCTGTCCGAGGCATTTGCCATTTGCTTCTATTCAAATCATATTTATTAAAAATAATTTCATCACAATGGTTGAACATGGTAAATATTACGTCCGTGAAAAACTGACGTAATATTTTGACCGATGAAGCCATAATTGCCTCGTCACCTTTATTAGTGTCATATGACTTTAAATAAGAACCTATAATCAGTATGTTTCGCATATGAGTCAAAACCTCATTGTTAGTTCTAGCGGATGTTCTAAAGTGTTCATAAATAGTGCCGTCTATATTATGCTACGGAGGTGTGTACATCTGGACATGACGGCTAGTACAAATTAAGTCGGCGATTGACATTAAATGCATGTATCTTCCCTTAGATTTCTATTTTTCTTGTCTCTCACTAACATATATAGCTACATCAGGATTGACATAGACAACGTCAAAGTTAGCTGCGTTTGATAGAGAAGCTCGCATTTCTGGTATATAGATCGGATTATCATAAATGATAGCAAAGTGTTCTTGGTCTGACTGTGTTAAGCAGATATATTGGGGGTAGTAATTAGGGAGTCGGTCAAGTGAGTACTTCCCCTCATAGAGCTGGTCAAGGTCAATATATCTGTACTGTTCAATTTTTTTCATTACTCCAAAGGGAAAGCCGCCAACAACGGAACTCTCGCCGGTATGCTCATGGAAAAAATGCCAACTTGCAATCGTATCTGGAGAGCGGTAGTCCTCGGCTTGATTGCCATAATAGGAGATAAAGTGCAGTGGCAAGGCGATTATCCACAGTAAAACAAGGATAATGGCAGTGCCCCGATAATTTAGCATCTTGGTAGCGAAGTACGCTATCGGCACCATGAGGAAGAAACTGACGCGTTGGGGTGTCTCAAAGCCGTATGCAGTACCTATGCTAATTGCTAGAAATAATGCACTAGATGCTATAACTATCATAGTGGTGTCGTTCATGGTTCTTTTTCTGACGCTAAGAATAAAACCGGCAAGGCCCATGAGACAAAACAGAGCAAAGGTCACTAATCTGATTTGAACGACCTGCTGGTGGGCGGGATTACCGGCTAAACGATTTATAACAGAACTATCCCAAAGGACATCTAACCGTAAAAATTGATTTGCAAAGTCAGGCAACCGCCATTCAAAAAAGGATGCAGTCCCATATAGCAGCCATGCCACAAGAAAAGTTCCAACCAGTATAATAAAGGTGAAAAGTTTGACGTTCTTCGCTATATACAATGCCGTGGTTGTAACCAAGGCGAAGAACGAAGTGAACAGGTGGGTAATAGTTAGACTGGCGAAGAGGAGAATGCTATTGAATCGTCCTGGAAATGCGTGTTTTTCTTGGAGCCAATCGGATGCCCTAGTGAATATGACTAATATAACCAACAGAAGGAGATTAGCCAAAGTTTGAGTATGAAATATGCACCATGTTATGGAAATACCCAAATAAAATACCCATGTAGCTGCCCAATGATAGTTACTCTGCCCTTCGCCAAGCGTATTCTTAAAGATTAGATAGAGGAACGGAAGAAAAAACAACTGCGCAAGGAAAGGGATTACCGCCAGCATAACATCAGGCTGGCTTATCCCTAGTATGTTAGCGATAACTGCACCCAAGATGTAGACACCCGGATAGCTAAATTTCCATGCTACCTCCGGAGAAAAATGCCCCTGACTGATTATGTATTCACTCATTCCGAATTCTTTAAAGGCACCGTTAAAGCGTGGCTGTGAATTTCCTATCCCTCCGATCAACAAAGGGGTTAGCCATAGTGAAGTAATAAGCAGGATTAACTGCAGCAATAATAATTCCCCATGGATTTCCTTCGAGGCCCAGAGTATTGCTGAGGCAATGGTGAGAAGTCCCAGCGAGATGAAAAACAAAATAGGTAAGCTATGGATAAAACCGTACGGGCCAAGGTCAAGCTTTGCTTGAGTAAGACTATATGACCATAATGCTAAAGATAATATTGTCAGCAGGATTGACACACGGCTAACCGACGATTTCTTTATTATGCTCACTATGCTTGCCCTTCCTTTCTACCCACTCATAAGTGCGTTTCAGCCCTTCGTTCAGACTTACTCTGGGTTGCCACCTCAGCAACTGCTTAGCCTCGGATATATCTCCAGTACGTGATATTGGCCCTGCAGGCTTTGTTTCATCATAAACAATAGTTAACTCTTTTTTCGAAATCTCTATTACTTTCTTCGCCAGATCACCTACCTGTGTCGCCCGGCCTGAGCCTATATTGACAATAGTCGGCAGATTAGATGCTTTGTTCTCGAGTTTCAGTAATGCTTCAACGCAATCCGTAACATAGAGAAGGTCCCGCGATTGCTTCCCGTCTCCTCGTACAATGAACTCTTTTCCTGAATGGTGGATTACCTTTCTGATAAGGTCACCAACTACATGGGCTTTATCACCAAGCGGTTCGTTTATACCATAAATGTTGAAAATACGGGCAATACCGATATCTATACCTTTCATCCACGAAAGCTGGAGCTCCCCTATAAGTTTGGACCATCCATATCCGCCATCAGGGTCCATCTCTGTTTGTATCCAGTTCGCTGCTTGAGGCCTTAAAAAATCCAGCATTTTTAGTTGGAGATCTGATTCAGAGAATATAGCTCCAGATGTAAATTGCCTGTTCGTTGGGTAGACGGCACAGCTCGATGCGTAGATTAATTTTTTAACCCCTTTTTCCAAGCAGGCTTTAAATACGTTTGTATCTATCAGTATATTTGATTGTAACGCATTTAATTCAGAATTCTGGCTCCCGTGCAGGAATTCCAAGCTCCCTACGCAAGCGGCCAGGTGAAACACTACATCCGCACCTTTTACGGCGGTTAACGCTTCTGCGTAATTGGTCAAATTTGTGCAGCGTAGCTCAACATCAGTTTGTTTTATCCCTATATTAATAAATTTTGGAAATACTGGCTCCACTAATTCGCTGGCTACAATTACCTCTTTTCCTGTATTAATTAGCGCTTTCACCAGGTGGCTTCCGATAAAACCTGTGCCACCGGTTACTACTGTTTTCATTTATTTTCCTCAACCAATCGTTTTGCAGCTATACGTACAGCCTCATTGGAACTATGCTTGGCCTGCCATCCCAGTTTTTTTATCTTTGCCACATTGAAATGAACTATCGGGACATCCCCAGGCCATCCCCGTTTACCTCCAGTATATTTGAATTTGACGTTTTTGAGCCCCATCTCATCTATTACTATCTCGGCAATTCGGTCCACAACGGTATAAGATTCAATGCCTAGGTTATATATGTCAAATTGACTGGTTGATTTTTGGAATCCGCAAAGCATTCCATCTATGCAATCTTCGACCAGGAAGAATGGTTTCTCCTGTTTTCCGTCACCAAATATCTCAAGCTCTTTCGGATTCTTTTTCAATTTGTGAATAAAATCGTAGATGACGCCATGTCCCATCCTGTCACCCACCACATTTGCGAAGCGGAATATCCATGCTTGAATACCAAACAGGTGGCAATATGAGCTGATTAATCCTTCACACGCAAGCTTGCCGGCTCCATAGAGATTTATCGGTAATAAAGGGCCGTAGGTTTCAGACAGTGCTACCGGGGGTGCATCTCCATATACACAGGCACTGGATGAAAAAAGCATTTTGTCTATCTTGTTTTCCCTCATCGCTTCAAGCACATTTCTGCTTGCAACTGTGCAGTTGTTGAGATCAAGGTCTGTAACTTTATTGCCGGTAGGTATATCGGTGTTAGCCCCCAGGTGCCAGACAATTTGGCTGCTGGCCATGGCCGTTTTCAGAGCATTCATATCTAAAAGGTCGGCGTTAATAAATTGAAAGCCTTTTTGCCCAAAGTGGTGTTCAATATTTTCCTTTTTCCCTGAGACTAGATTGTCATATACAACAACCTGGTTGCCTTCCTTTAGCAACCGGTCAACAAGGTGACTGCCGATAAAGCCGGCGCCACCGGTAATAAAATACTTCTTCACTTTCGGCCCCTTTCTTTACTTCATTAATTAAATAACAGACCTGTATATGCTTATCATGCAATTGATGATTTTTCTATTTCCTGAATAGCCTGTAAGTTCTTTCCTGGGAATACATATCCAATGCCAGCGTATAATAATATAGTGCAGGTTATAAGCAATTTATTCCTTGCTACACCGGGATTGATAATTAGCAGCCGTGGAATAGATAATAGAATATTTACTATTCCACGCATTACTTTTTTTTCAAGGTCAAATGTAGCAGTGTTCTTTAAATATGTTGTTCTCAATAAATGTCTGGACACCCCGATATGATGCGCCCTGGCAGCTACATATTTAAGGTTTATCCTGTATGCATAAACACTGTGCCGCACTTTTACCGCGGGATTATATATCAACTTTTTTCCGGTTATTTTTTTTACCCTTAGTGATAACTCCAGGTCTTCAGCCATTGGAGCATGATAGCCGAGTGTCGATAGAAACGATCCCGCTTTTTCAAAGGCTTCCTTTCTAAAAGACATATTCCCGCCCCAAAGGCTCCTGGCTTCAACGGCACTATTCCATTGCGTATAAGCCGTACAGCTTATCAGCCAGTAAAATTCTTCCGGCAACCAATCCAGCTTCTTATCCCGCCACAAGGGCAATGCTGCTCCAGTTACTCCTATGACCATTTCGTCTTGATAACTTTTAACCATCTCCTCCGCCCAATCCGGGAAAAGAACAACATCATCATCTACAAAAGCGATAATTTCGCCTTCGACCATTTTGCTGCCTAAATTTCTGGCGCCGCCCAACCCGAGCTTCTCTTCTCTATAAACTGCTTTGAATTCGTTAAAAGTGAGCTTCTCCCCATATTCTTTCACTTTTTGATAAAGTTCTTGGGAGCCCTCAGCAATAAACATTACTTCAATATCGTGATATGTCTGCGATTTTATAGAATATAGAAGAGAACATATATCAGCAAATCGGTCCATAGTGCATGCAGTAATTATCACCGAAAGCAGGGGATCCTTAATCATATTCGTCATAAAGTCGCCAGGGCATCCTTAAGTATTTTAAAATCATGGGCATGTTTTTCCTTGGAAACTCCAACAACGACCCCGCTGATTTGCGGTATGCTTTTTATATAATCTATGGCTTCAGATAGCATAATATGGCCGCTGGCCAAAATGCTCATTGCTATCACTTCAGTTTTTGGGATACTTTCAAGTGTCCTTTCGCACTTGGTCTTAGACGGACTCATCTGAAAACCAATTTCGTTAAAAGGCGTAACCAGCGCTACTTTATCCAAATTAATACCCCATTTGGTAAACTTATCTATCAGGTATGGAAAATTACGTGTCTCAAATCCTGGCTTTATTTTTAGCGTAAGCATGAAATCTATGTATGACTTGAACAGCCACTTGAGGTCGAGTGCCAGGGACATGTCAGTTACTATTTCGTGCAACATAAAGCAATATGGTTTTACTCCCGTGATAATTGCCGATTCTATCCTGTATAATTCGTGGAATATATATGCTTTCATCAGGCTAACCGGATTCTGCGCCATAACACCATTCACTCCATATGCCATGGCTTTGATGTTTCCCGAAATTATTACCTGCTTGGCAAGATATGCTGCCAGTCCGGGTGTTCCCAAATTGGAGGCAAGCCGGACGTAATCGGACGCGGCCGGGGCAATGGCATAAAGCCGAGGTGTTTTCCCGCTCCGGCTCATTAGTTTAAGTATCGAAAGGGTTGTTTCGCTGATTGAGAACATGAAGCCGTCAGCGCCGTTTTCCATTGCCAGACTGACCAGGCCAGCACAGTATTCCGGATTTGTAATTTCATGGCTTCGCTCCCGTGCCCTGCCCTGCGAAAGATGGCTCACGCCGTGGAAGGGGTTATCGCCCACCAACAGTATTTTCCCGTTATGCATTGTTACCTGTCCACCTATCTTTCTACCCGGTCAATTAATTGGTCGACCTTTGCCGCGGTGGTGAAATCTGGATCAGCTCTGCTGTTTTCTAAAATTGCCCTGACAAAGTGCGCATCTTCACGATAGTATTCCGACGCCCCCAATAGGAAGGGGACATTATCATTTAAATCGTGCCTATGCCAGGTAATCGATCCCCCGCCGCTTTTTTCCAGCTTAACAAGATCGGCATTTACCGTTATTACTCCTTTAGCGCCAGTTATAACCAGGCCAAATTCGGGTAAACGATAGCCGGCTTTGCACCAGGATATATCAAATTCACCGGTCAGCCCATCAGAACCGCTGACCCTGAAACGGGTGCCGCTTTCATCATTGGCCATAGCGGATGATCCGTGCGTGGCCTGTTCAATGTCCAGGTCCCCAAAGTACCACAGGCTCAGGTCTATTACATGGGAACCCAGGTCCCTTGTTACCCCTCCTCTGACTGGTACTAGCTTTCCTTTTGCATTGGTAAAATCTGATGAATAGGTATAAGCGCTGAAGGAAATTGGATTGCCTATTGCTTGTTCTTTCAGTAAGGCTCGTGCCTTCCCATAGGTCACAGCAAACCTGCACATATATCCGACCATATTAACGCCGCAAGCTGCTGCAATTTCCTGACATAGTGCAGTAGATTGCTGGTCGCCTGATGTCAGCGTTTTCTCTACAAATATATTATTCGTTATTCCCTGCGAATATATTTCCATGACTATGGAAAAATGCGTCGGGATAGGCGTAGTGACAAAAACGGCATTGTATTTTGATCTGGTGAATTTATTGAAGTTGTCGGTCACATAAATATTATTGAGCGCCTTATCACTAAACCGTTTCATTATCGGGCTTTTATCATACATAGCTGTCACCCGCACAGATGGTATTGAATTCAGTATGCTGGCGTGCAGCAATCCCATTTTGCCCATCCCGATAATCCCTATATTAATAAGCTCATTTCTCTGTGCTGGCTGATTTTGCATAATAACTTTTAATCGTCCTTATTACATGGTTTATTAACTAACGGCATTATGTAGTGACTCTATCCATTACGGAATCGTTCCCTGGTAATGGATTTGATTGCTTTGACTCCCTGCCGCCAGCTTGATTCTTTTACATCTCCTTTGCTTCTACCATGATCGGAATGTCCTACTTCAATTACGTTAAGGCGCGATTTGGCGATCCTAGCATTAATTAGAGGCTCATTTTCATAGCCGTCAGTTGAGAATATCTGAATTTCCTGGACATTCTTCCGCCAGTACGCGTTATATCCTGAACACATGTCTGTATACAAGCGGAAAAATAGCACATCAAAAGTCATAGTTATGATCCAATTGCCAAGCACCCGGTGAAAAGGTTTGTTATAGGCTCTTCCGCTGACAAAACGCGTCCCTTTTATATAGTCATATCCCAATAAGAGTTTATCGATAAATTTGGGCATCTCCGCTGGATCAGTAGCATTATCGGCATCCAGTGTGACTATTATGTCCCCTGTGGCATTTTCAATACCGATTTTTAATGCATTCCCTTTACCTTTTCCCGGCTGATAGACTACTTTTATCTCTGGGCAAATCTCTTTGGCAACCTCAACCGTCTTATCAGTAGAATGCCCATCAACGATGAGCACTTCATCAACCCATACCGGGATTTTCTGAAGCTTGGAAGGAAGATTATCCTCTTCATTAAGAGTACAAATTAAAACGGTGACACTATATTGTTTATCGGCATCGGGAGGATACAAGCCTATTTCTTACCTTTTTGCATTCCGGCTTCAGCCGTTTGGGCATCGTTGAGGAACTGCACCACCGTGGCCCGTGTATTCCGGTGGTCAACCATCTTGCTGATAAACTGGGGAGGTATGGTGATGATGTGCGCGCCAGCCAGGGCTGCCTGAATAACGTCGCCCACGGAGCGTATGCTGCCCACGATGATTTTGCTCTTGTATTCCCAACGTTCTAACCAGCCAACTGCATTGCCGATGATCTCCGAGGCATCGCCGCCCTCGTCTGTGATGCGACCGGCAAAGATGCTGATATAGGTGGCCCCGGCCTTGGCAGCAATAAAGACCTGGCCGATGGAGAGCGCCACAGTGGCATTGACCTTAATGCCCTCGCCATCCAGCTTATGCATGATGCCGAAGCAGGGTAGACCCTGCGAGGTGGTCTGCGGTACCTTGATGACGATATTGTCGGCCCAGCGGGCCAGTTGCCGCGCCTGATTGAGCATGCCGTCCAGGTCATCGGTCGTGACCTCCACGCTGAGCGGCAGCGGGTGGATGAGCCTGGCAATGGCCTTAGCGCCCTTCTCTATATCATGCACGCCGTCCTTCAGCATGATTGACGGGTTGGTGGTGACGCCATCGGCTATGCCCATCTCCATCCACTTCTCTATCTCATCGAGGTTGGCTGAATCTATGAATATCTGCAATTACTCACCTCTTCCTAATAATATCCACGGCTTCGGGCAGGCCGGCGGCCACGTGGTGAGGCCTGACGCCACTTTCGGCCAGCAGATAGCACATCTCGCATTTCAGCTTGCCGATTAGTATAGTGCGGCAGCCGGCCTTCGCCCCGGCCTGTATATCGGTGACGCCGTCGCCCAGCATCCATGACTTGTACAGGTCAAGGTCCAACTCCGCAGCGGCCCTGATAATGGATCCGGGCCGCGGCTTGCGGCACCGGCAATCACGGCGGTAGTTAGCAATTTTTGCCTGCGGGTGGTGGAAGCAATAATACTCTCCGTCGATGAGCTTTCCGTTGCCGTTCAACTGCGCGTGCATGGCCTGACTAATCTGCGCGAAGGTATCTTCGCTGAAGAAGCCTTTGGCTATTCCCGGCTGGTTGGAGACGATGATCAGCTTATAGCCCAGCGCCTTTAACTCTTGCAGCGCAGCGGGCACGCCCGGCAAGACCTTTACCTGTGTCGGCGTGAAAGGGGCATCCACAATACCGTGCTCTGCGTAATAGATGAGCTCGTTAATGACGCCGTCGCGGTCTAAAAAGATCGCCTTCATGATGCGGCTATCAGGTCCTTAAGACGGAAGACGATAAGGTGCTCAAGCACCAGGTGGAAGGATTCCACCTGGGGGGTGGAATCGGCGGGTACGGTGATGCAGGCATCGCATACCTCCTTCATGGGGCCGCCGTCGAAGCCGCTGAAGCCGATGGCCTTGCCGCCGCTCCCCTGCGCGTATTTAATGGCCTTTAGCAGGTTCTGTGACCACATCTCTGCCTTATCTTTGCCGGCGCCGCCGTGCACGCTCAGGCAGATGAGCACGTCGCCCGGCTGAAACTTGGTCTTCAACTGTTCGATATACAGGTTATCAAAACCATTATCGTTGATATAGGCCAGCATAACGGGTATATTGTCGTTGAGGCACTCGGCTTTAAAGCCACGCCTGCCCGTGCTCTCAACGGTCTTGATGAGGTCACAGGCGAAATGGGTGGCGGTGGAAGCTGAACCCCCGTTGCCGCAGGTATACACGCGATTTCCGTTCCTCCATGCCTGGAACAGTATGTCTATGGCCTTGTCGATGTCAGCCGCAGCTACTTTTTCGGCAATTTGCCGCGTATCCCCGAGGTAGGCCCTGACAAATTCTGTACTGCACATATTTTCAGGCTACCTCAACCGTACCGCGATACGACGGTCTATCAGGTATGAATTATGCTGGTAGCCTATAGTATTCATGATGATGCGGGCACCGTTAAATTCAAAGTGAAACGGATGCCACGTCAACCCCATTTTTTCCATGGCGTTGATCAGCTTACGGCGGTCACCGTTGTGGCAGATGAACATGAGGAAGCCGCCGCCGCCGGCGCCTACCAGTTTGCCGCCCAGCGCGCCGGCATGTCTGCCTTCCTCGTAGCACTCGTCAATGAAGGGGTCGCTCATATTCTTTGACCGCTTCTTCTTATTCTCCCAGTGCACGTGGAACAGCTCGCCCAGCCTGCCCAGATCGCCGGCCTCCAGACATTTCCTGGTCTCGAGGCCGATCTCCTTTACCCGGTGCAGGTTGTTCAGCATGTCAGCATCATCTTCACGGCTCTTCTTATCCTGCTCGATCAGAAAATCTGAGGCCTTCCTCTCCTTGCCCGTGAAAAAGATGAGGAGTTGTTCCTCAAGCTCCATCAATGTTTCGTTGGATACGCCCAGCGGCTCTACGATAACCCCGCCCCCTTTTTCGAAGGTCAGGCAGGTCAGACCGCCGTAGGCCGCCATATACTGGTCCTGCTTTCCTATGGGCTGGCCCAGCTTATCGATCTCGACATGGCAGGCCTCCTCGGCAAGCAGCTTATGCGTGGAGTTCTCCCTCTTATAGGCATATAGGGCATTGAGCAGGGCCACCGTGAAGCTCGAGGATGCCCCCAGGCCGCTGTTGGCCGGGACATCGGCAAATGAATGCAGCTCGATCTTCCTATCGATGTTATGCATCTCCAGCGCTATGCGGAATATTGTATGCCTTATCTGGCTGATATCGGTCACCGTCTCGGTTTCGGAATAAGCCAGGCGCACCTTGTTATCAAACCGCCGGGAGGCCACTACGCTGCAGTACTTGTCAATGGCCGCCGCTATGAGAAAACCACCATGCTTGGTGTAATACGACGGAAGGTCGGTGCCCCCGCCGCCCAATGTGATCCTAACCGGTGCACGCGATACTATCATACCTGCCTCCCTTCAGCCTCCTGAATTCTTCCAGTCCGCCAGGAGACCCGATCTCATAAAACCTTTCAGTCACCTTGTAGGCCAGCAACTCCCTCTCAACTATCAGACGCTTGAATAACTGCTTAAGGGAATAGGGCTGATTAACGGGCAGCCAGTCGAGCACTTCCCGCCGGAAAATACTGGCCCCGTAATCTATATATACTGTTTTGGGAGTTTTCTCAATTTTATCGTAGCCGGTCACCAGCTCACTTTCGATCTCCGTGTTGCTGGCATCATAGCGGCTATGGTTTTTGTATACGGTCATAAGCGCCAGATTATTACGCCGATTGAAAAAGCCGATCGCTGATTGATAATCAAAAACGAGGTACGAATCGCCGTAAAGTATGAGGAAGTCGCCTTTTAGAAGCCGCTGCGCATTTTTCAGTGCCCCGGCGGTACCCAGCGGCTGCGATTCATGGCTATAGGTGATATTTACCCCGAATTTGGCGCCGTCAGCGAGGTGCTGCTCGATCTGCCCGGCCAGGTGCCCGAGGCACAGTACGATATCCGTTATGCCGTTTTCTTTCAGCAATTGCAGCTGGTATTCGATGAAGGGCCGCCTCCCTATTAAGAGTAAGGACTTTGGGCACGCCCAGGTCTCATCGCCCAATCTGGCAGCCAATCCGCCTGCCACTATTACTGCCTGTATCATCGACTTGATTACAATACCTTATACAATCGCTATATAGTGTATAAGAATATCAGGCATATTATTGGATGTCAAGGTACTGCGTTTTCAACCATCCCCGGCGAATAACCTTTGTGCCGCATAACGACATAGGCTGATAAGATCACCGGACAATTAAGGGAAGATTTCCGCCGGGCAACGACAGTCAGGATGGGGCATACTGTAAGGT
>CAIMUM010000019.1 GCA_903844685.1 uncultured Dehalococcoidia bacterium | reverse complement strand
TGTTCCGCGCGATGAAGCCCTTCCTCGAAGGGCAGGCAGATATCGCCATGTACGAGAAGATCTGAGCCTTAGAGTTTACTATTTAATTAAAGTTGACAGCGCATTGCTGACCGCCGCGATGATTGTCCGCAGTTAACGTTATATTGCTTCCGCAGGCTTAGAAGGGCAGCATCTTGAAGGACGAGGGTAGCCACAGGTAAACGAGGATGAGCACGGACATATACACCAGCCATCCGAAGATGCAGGTGGCTGCTGCCTTGCCCGTATCGAAATCCAGCGTCTGCCTTACCGCGATCACACCGGAGACCAGTATCCAGAATCCTGTCAGGAGGATGATCATCCATCCCAGCATTGGCATGAATATCAGTATCCTCAGTATGCCGGGAGAGTTGGCGAAGCCCAGTGTACGGGTGAGTTCGGCCATGCTGGCCCGCTCAGGACCGCGCAGGAAGGTGGTGCCGGAGAAGAAAGTTATCAGCACCCAGGCGAACCATCCCACCAGGGAAGCCAGGAAGCCGCTCAGCAGGCCCCAGAGGAACCAGATCGCGCCCGCACCCCCCAGCAGACCGGCCAGGCCCAGGCCGATGCCGGTGGCGGCGCTGGCCAGCAGGGCCACCATGATGGCGTGGGCGACGGCGTCTTCCTCCGTCTCCATCTCCTCGTAGAGGCTGGAGTCGAGGCGGGCCGCCCGCATCATGCGGTTGAGCAGCTTTCTCCAGATATCGATGTTAAGACTCCTTGCCCCGGTGTGCCTGCGCTTATTATAACAGTTTAGCGCAAGCGTGATCAGTCCTGTCCGAATACAATTTCTTGTTGGCGTATGATGGGCGGTGTTAAAATATCGGTTGACTTACTCGCCCGCCCTGCGGGCAATTATTTTTAAAGGACAGGCTGCTCATGACTGAATTCAACAGGTTCTTCGCGCCGCGCTCGCTGGCTTTCCTGGGCGCTTCCAGCGACACTGATAAATGGGGATACCGCATACTTTCAAACATCGTTCACGGCGGCTTCCAGGGCAAGCTTTACCCGGTCAACCCCAAAGGTGGTGAGGCGCTCGGCCTGCGATTTTACAAAAGCCTGGAAGAAGTGCCCGAAGTACCCGACCTGGTGATTATTGTTGTCCCTCCCATCGCCATGGTTGATACGATTAAAGGATGCATAAGCAAAGGGATAAAGGCCGGCGTGGTCGTAACGGCCGGCTTCGCTGAGGTCAGTGAAAACGGCGCGGCAGTGCAGGCTGAGATGGTTGCGCTTGCCAGGAAGGGCGGTATGCGGCTGATCGGGCCAAATTGTTTCGGCATCCTCAGCCCCTCGGCCAGGCTCTACGCGCAGATGCCGCCTATTTTCCCACCGGATGGACGGATTGCCGTTGTTTCCCAAAGCGGTAACGTCGGTTTGACTATTGCCCGCCGCGCCATGGCCCTTGATTTCGGCTGCAGCCGCATGATCAGCATCGGCAATGAGGCTGACCTGCATGCCGAGGATTTCCTTGAGTACCTGGCGGGGGACGATAAGACCAGTGTTATCCTGGCTTATATCGAGGGCTTTAAGGACGGGCGCCGTTTTTTCCAGGTGGCCCGCGATACAAGCTTAAAGAAGCCGATCGTGATGATAAAAGTGGGCGAAACGGAGGCCGGAGCCGCTGCCGCACGCTCGCATACGGCCGCACTATCCGGCTCGTCGGAGGTCTTTGGCGGCATCAGCAGGCAGGCGGGCATTATCAGGGCCAATAACCTGCAGGAACTGATGAACCTGGGATACGGATTCCTCTGCCACCCAATACCCAAGGGGAGGCGGGTCGGTATTGCCACTCTGGGAGGTGGTTGGGGGGTGCTAGCGGCCGATGCCTGCGCGCGCCTGGGGCTGGACGTGGTCAAGCTGCCGAGGGACGTGATAAAGGAATTAGACAGCTTCCTGCCGGCCTGGTGGAGCCGCAATAACCCGGTGGACCTAGTGGCCGGGTCGGCCGACGATATCCTCAGAGTAGTGGATATCCTGGCTAAAAGCGATGCTACGGACAGCGTGCTGACCCTGGGCGTGCCTTTTCCGCACATGGCAAGGATGGCGCTGCCGGTCAAAGAAGAGGAGAAAAAGCAGGTCTTCCAGTCTGTCGTAGAAGCTTATACAAAGTCGTTTGAGCAGATGAAGGCTATTTCGGATAAATACGGCAAGCCGGTGATAGTGGCGGCAGAACTGCCCGCGCCGCGGGCTGAACGTTCTGTTGACCAGGATATAATGCGCTCTATAGCCAGGCAAAACATGGTTTGCTATGGCATGCCGGACGAGGCTGCCAAGGTGCTGAATTCCATGGCTATGTACGGAGAATTCCTCAAGCGCGGTTAGCTCCTTGTCAGGAGCAGTATGAGTAAAAATACAGCGGTAACCAGCATGAAGCTGACCAGGACGAGTATCACCGCTGTCTTGAGATATCTATCTTCCATGATTTTTATTAGGCGCTTACCATTATAAGGTGCCTGCGGATGGCTGGCAAAGGGAGGCTTTCGCTGGACGGCACAGCCATATATAATACCATCAATTCAGAAACGTAGGAGGCGGGTATGTTACAGACGTTGGTAAAGAACTGGTGGTTGATTGCTTTGCGCGGCCTGGTGGCGCTCATCCTGGGCATAATCATGCTGGCGATGCAGCCGGTGGCGGCCGCAGCCTTCCTGGTGATTTTCATCGGGGCGTACGCGCTGGTGGACGGCATCTTCGCCCTGACCGTGGGGATCATCAACCGGCCGCCCCACCGGGACCGCGGCTGGCTCATAACCGAGGGTATAATCGGCGTCCTGGCCGGCATCGCCATACTCGCGTCCCCGCTGCTGGCCGGCGTCTTCATCATGTACTTTATCGCCTTCTGGGCAATTTTCACCGGCCTGATGGAGTTCGTCTTCGCCATCGGACAGTGGAAGCAGATACCGGATGCCTGGCTGATACTTCTGAACGGCATTTTCTCGGTGGCGCTCGGCACACTGATATTGGTCAACATCGCGGTAGGCGCCACGCTGATCGTATTGATGATAGCCATCTACCTGGTGATCTTCGGCGTGCTGCTCATCGCAATGGGGTTCTCGCTCAAGGGCGCCGATATAGACAAGCTGGGCCAGTCGGGGTTGGATGTTAAATAGCCCCGGGAAAACGCGGTAGACAACGGTGACCAGCCAGGTCTTATTCTATATAGGTCAGCCCGGCCGGGCTGCGCTTGATGCCCCATGAATATTTATATTTGGGGTAGCCCAGTACCATGGAGGACAATACAAGATTGCCCTCCGGGATCTGGAACATCTTTTTAAGTTTCGGGTTCCTGTTGATGGCGGGCGGGATCAATCCGATGGCGCAGGCGCCCAATCCCACGGAGTGCGCGGCCAGCAATCCGAAGGCCAGGGCTATGAAAATGTCCTCATTATGAACAGGCGCGTGAAAGAGGATCATGGCCGGGGCGCCCCGGGCGATGGTATCCTCGCTGCCGGCCTTTAACGCGGGCATGCGTGCTTTCATCAGCGGCAACACGTGCTCGCTGAGGACTTGGTAGGTTTCCTTGCCCACCATAAGCTTGAAAAAGGGCCGCATAAAAGGATTGGCCTGCATTTTGAGCAGCCCGTTGTACATCTCCGCCATCAGGGGAACCGCGCTGCGGATGAGTTCCCGGTTATTGACCAAGGTCAGTTCCACCGTTAGCGGCGTAAAGCCCGGCGGCGCGAAGGTGATGGCCCTGACGATTTTCTCCAGCAGTTCACGTGGCACAGGCCTGTCCTGGAAGTTGCGGATGGAACGGCGGGAGCTTATCAGGCCGCAGAAAGCTTCCTGCCAGCCTTCCTGGCGCTGTGGCAACTCGAAGAAGTCTTTTTCATAGGATAGGCTTTCGATAGTGATAGATTTTGTGGGGCAGGCGGCCATGCATTGGCCGCAACGGATGCATAGGGGTACCCTATCCTCGAGGAACCTGGCTGTTTCATCAGCCTGTATGATGCCGGCCGGGCAGACCTCGGCACAAAGGTGGCATTTCTTGCAGGTAGCGAGGTCAACTGAATGTGTGGCTGGCATGGTTAAACCTCCCGTTAAATAGCGCGCTGCGGTGATGGCAGACGTATGGCGGAGGGGGCGGGATTCGAACCCGCGTTAGCGCGAAGCTAAAACGGTTTTCAAGACCGTCACCATCGTCCACTCGGTCACCCCTCCGGAATGTGTTTTGAAGCAGAATCCGGCGTTTCCGCAAAGGTCACCAACTGACATAACAGAAAAAAGCTGACGGAACGCTGACCGGATTTTTCAACTGCTTCATCAGACCGTTTATTATAGTTATTGGTGAAGGACTCGTCAAAGCTTTTGGCCGCCTCAGCCTGCGAGACCGGCTGCCGCTATCAGGACGCAAGGGCTTATTTTTCGGGGCACTTAGTGATAATAGCCGTGATCCACGGTTCCTGCCCGGCCTTGCGTCACTGGCACTTCAGGTTAGATATAAAAACAGGGGAGCACGGTATGCCCCCCCTGTTTCACTCATCACACCTGGTTTTAATGGACGATACCAGCCCGGCAGGCTACTGTACCACCGTGACCAGTACGGCCCCGCTGAACGGTGTGCCGTTCTTCAGTTTGCCGCTGACTATGGCAGTTGTATCGCCCGGCTTGAGGTCTAATTTCGACTTGTCGAATACCAGCTCCAGGTTGCCAAGGACGCGAACTTCTTAATGAGGATTAACCCAGCAGTCAACTATGGCGGCAACGGCGGCGCTGGAGTTATCTCCGCTGTGACCGGTTCCATCCTGCTCGAGATGGACGATGTTAATATGACTTCCCCGGCTGCCTGGATAGCCCCGGGCGCGCTGCCTGAAGCCGGCGCCATCTATTACTGGAGGATCCGCTCCGCCAGATCAGCCACCATGCAGATCGCTGAAAGCCCGTGGTCCGAAGTCCGCTCCTTCACCGTGAAGGCCGGATTCATTGTCAATACCCCGTACTACGGCGTACAGCTTCTGGCCCCCAACAACGCCTGCACGGGTTGCAAGATCAAGCCCGCTTCCTTCTCATGGAGCCCATGGAAAGAAGCCACCAGGTACCAGTTCGACCTGGCCAAGGACGCTGAGTTCAAGACGCTGGTCGTAACCGCTACAACCACCAGCACCGGCTACGAATACAGCGGCACGCTGGATTACAGCACCAACTACTTCTGGCGCGTAAAGGCCCTCGAAGTCAATGGCCTGAACATCCCGAGCGATTGGTCCGCCACCTTCAGCTTACAGACCGAACCCGAGCCGGCGCCGCCCGCTCCTCCGCCGGTTGAAGTACCCATCCCGCTATGGGTCTGGGTCATTATCGCCATCGGCGCTATCCTCGTAATCGCCATCATCATATTCGTGTATAAGTACCGCCACACATATTAATCCCGGGTAAATCGGTTAAATCAGAAAGGGGGACGGCATTTGCCGTCCCCCTTTCTGATTGTAAGCGGGATATAGCCCCGCCTCCGTAGAAAGGACCATCCGACGCCCGAGGCGAGACTATAGCGGTCAGTAAGAGCTCAGTCTGCTCTCGATGGCGGCCTCGCTCGGAAAGGCGCCGTCCTGAATGCTCTTGATTATACCGTTGGAATCGATAAAAAAGGTCATCGGTATGCCGCTGATAACATTATAAGCCTGGGCGACCGACCCTGCTTCGTCCAGGGGGACGGTGAATGTGTAACCGCTGCTGGTAATCTGCGCTCCTACAGCTTCAGGCATGTTAGCGTTGAAACCGCCAGCGGCGCTGTTGATCATAAGCATGGCTACGCTGCTATCCGGATACTTTGCCCGGACGGTTTGAAAAAATGGCATTTCATCCATGCAGAAATGACACCCAAGATTCCAGAAATTGATGATGACCTTTTTGCCATGCAGGGCGCTGAGAGTTACCTGGCTGCCGTCTGCGCAGGCCAGGGTGAAATCAGGCGCGGAATTACCCACCGACGATCCGGCCGGGACCGGTGTTGCAAAGGTAGCATCACTGGATGAGCCCTCGTTGCCGTCGGCATCCCTGGATGTAACCTTGTAATGGAAGGTCGTTTGCGGTGCAAGGCCGTAAAGTATAACATCGTGAAATATGGCCAGGGTGGTATCGGTCTGGGAGGGTTGCAGCGTTCCGTAGCCGGCCGAAGTCCCGTAGCTGACCTGGCTGGTGGCAGGCTCATCTGTTTTCCAGGTTGTCTCCGCCGAACCTCCCATCCCGGAACTCGAGATATTCGATACCTTTACTTCGCTAATGACGGGCGGGGTGGTATCGCGGATGTCGGACACGCTGAGTATGCCGGTAGCTTCGAGGCTGGCATCCAGTGAATCGGGGTTGTCACCCAACCGCGATTCGACAGTTATATGGTACGACTTGCCCTGTTCGAGGCTGGTCAGCTTGACAACATGGTCGGTAACCATGGCATCGTCTTTGGCGTTCTCACACTGCGACCCGCCGTCAAGACAATATATCACGATGCTGTTGGATTTCTGGTCGGTTTTCCAGGTCACCGTAGCGCCGGTGCGGGTTATGTCTGAGAACTGTATATTGGATATTACCGGTGCCTTGGAGGAGCTTGAAGGAGTCGTGGTTGATGAGGGTGGCATGACAGCCGGCGCCGGCGTCTTAAGCTGGTCCATGATAAAGACGATTCCCATTATGATCACGCCTGCCACGGCAATCAGGGCTACTAAAATCGGCAGGGGTGACCCTTTGGCCTGCCGCGCGCGGCCTGCCCGTCCCTCATATTCCTGCGGCTTTTTGGCCTGTTTCCTGGCCCTCTGCGGCTCGATCTCTTCGATAAAGCCGGGTGACGGGGCAGGGTAGGCCGTCTCATAGGGCTGCATGGCAGGCTGGCCGTAGTACTGGTCCTGCTGGGGCGCGTAAGCCTGCTGGGGAGCATACGCCGGGTAAGGCTGCTGGGAAGCGGCCGTCATGGTCTTGTAGCGGTCCTCGGCTTTAATGAAGGGCTTCGTCTTTTCGGAAGGCAGGCGGTTGTTACCGCAGGTCGGGCAAACCTTGCTGCGGTCGGGGACGGGGTTGTCACATTTAGGGCAGAGGCGCTGGTCAGCCGATTGAGGGATAGCTGCGGGCGGGGCGGCAAAAGGAGTTGCCGACATCTGTGGATAGACTTCCTCAGGGGGCGTATGGCGCGCCGGTGTGCGTGCCGGACCGGCCGCCGCCGCGGCCCTTTTCTCATCTATCCTTTGCCAGTCTTCACCCGTATACCTGCCGGGCAGAAGCTCGCTGCTCTCCTTCAGGGTACTGCCGCCGCCGAATTTGCCGTGTACGGGGCACATGCTGGAGCCCGGGGGTATGGGTCTACGGCACTTGGAACAGACCTTCTGCGTCGTAGCTACCCGCTCCGGCGCGGGAGCAGGAGCATAAGTATAAGCCGGATCGCCCTGCGCCGGCTGCATAACGCCGTGTCCCTGCACGGGGCTCTGGGTGATGACATTTCCCATACGCCCGCAATAGGGACAGGTCCTGGCGCCCGGGCTTATCCTTGAACCGCAGTTAGAGCAATATGCCTGGCTGCTGACGCTGCTTGAAGGGGCAGCCGGACCGCCGAACCTGCCGGGCCTGAAGGAATTGTCTTTCTTGCCGCAATGCGGGCATACGGCCGCGTTGGGCGATTCAATCAGCAGGTGGCAATAAGGGCAGAATCTTGCGCCGCATTGTTGACAGCTTGTGGCGTTGGATTCATTGATCGCATGGCACCTTTGACAGATTATACTGGGCATTAAATATTTTCCATTACGTTTGCCTTCAACGTTATATTAAAGGTAAGACAAGCTATCCTGTATGTCAAGTTTGGCGAATAGTCAATACGTATAAAAAGATGCTTGATAGACGAAACAATTTGCGCGGGAGATAGTCAATCGAATTCAATACGAATTGATCATAAATTCCAGTTCGCCGGGCCCGGTGAACATGCCCTGCTGGATGCGGCGTATGACGCCATCCTTGTCGATAAAATAGGTCCTGGGTATGCTGGTGAGCTCGTACTTGTTGAAGGCCTCTTCGCCCGGGTCGAGGCAGACGGTAAAGGTGTAATTGCCATTGGTGATGAAGGATCGGATTTGCTCCTCCTCCGACTGGCTGCCGGCGACGGTAAGTATCATGATCTCATCGCCGCTGCTGTACTTGTCCCACACCGTCTGGAAATGGGGCAGTTCGAGCTTGCAGGGCGAGCACCAGCTGGCCCAGAAATTGAGGATGACCTTTTTACCGCGGAACTGGCTGAGCGATACTTCTTCACCTGTAAGGTTTTTCAAGGTGAAATCAGGCGCCCGGCTGCCCATGTACGGCGATGCGCCGGACTCCGGTTCCGTCTTAAATACGTAGTCATCCGATGTCTTGGTCATAGTGTTGCCGGAGGCATCCCTCGAGATGAGCTGGTAATGGTAAGTGGTTGACGGCGAAAGTCCGCTGAGAAACACACTGTGGCCGGTACTGAATTTATCAGTGAATGCGGACGGAAACTCATCGCTGGTGACAAGTCCGTATTTGACCTGGGATTTGGCCTTCTCATCAGTTGTCCAGGAGATCGTGGCCGAGGTGTCATTGGCGGACACGGCGGGCTGGCCTACAAGCTGCGGCGCAACGGTATCGGCGGCGGAGAGTAAGGTCTGAAAATCTCGCTTAAAGGGTTCGTTGATATTGCCGGAGTTATCCTGGCACTGAAAATCCATATAATACGTCCGGCCGCTGTCCAGTCCGGTCAGCAAAACTGTATGGTAAATATCCGGTTTGGTTGAACCCTTTATAATTGTTGGGTCGCCGGTGTCAGTCCTAAGGTGGACCTCGCTAATGCAGGGTTCACTTGTTTTCCAGGTTATGGTTGCCCCGTGGTCGCTGATAGATCCGATGTTATAGTCAGATATTGCAGGTGGCGTAGAATCGGATGGTTGGGTAGGCGTACCGGGGGTAATCGGAGTTGTAACAGGTGTACTAACCGGGGGTGTCGGATTCTGGCTCACAGCCGCAGTTGGCACGGTGGTATTGTCCGCGGGCGCCTGCCCCGATTTACCTGCAGCGAAGATTTTGGTCAGCCAGGCCAGCGGGTTAACAGCAGGTTGAGTTTGCTGTGCGGGGCTGCCGGAGGCGGAGCCGTCTCCCGGCCTGACTGCCTCCGGCACGGTGGGAGACGCCAGCCACCTGGTGATATCGTCGAAGTTGTTATAAACATAGAAGACCCCCATGATAAGGAGGACAATCAATATGATGCTGACAGCCGTCGTTACCATGCTCCTGGTATTAACACCGGACGGATGCTGCTCACCGTCTTCGTCTTCCTCGAGGAAATCCTTATAATGTTTTTTGGAGGGGGGTTTTTCATCGAAGTCGTACTCCTCATCCCGTTCCCGCGCTTTTCTCTGCCGCTTTTTCGGCTCTTTTTGCTCACCTGAATCCATTTCCTCTATGTGGTCCAGGATGGGGCTGCGGTGACGCATACCGGCCGGAAATCTGGAATCATCGGCATCATGCCGGCCGGCCGAGCGTGAGGGCGGTTCCGCCGAAATATCCATCGGCTCGGAATACCTCTCAGGACGTGCAGCGGGCCCCTGCCGCTCTCCCCGGTCGGAGGGGGATGGTTCCCTTCTCTGTGGGGACTGCGGGCTGCGGCCGATTTCAGCCGGTCCGTCTGCGGGCGCGTTGTACGTGTGCGGGCCGAGGGAGCCGCAGTCAAGGCACTTGGTGAATTTGGACGAAATAGGTTTGCCGCATTTGCCGCACCTGAATTGGCTATCCAATTTTGACGCTCCCTCCGCCGGAACCATTAATAGTCAATACTGGCAACGGCATCCGGAAGCTGATGCGGCTTATTGCAACTCTGGTATGTATCATTCAATATCTACACTACAACGGGGCCTGGCTACTGTCAAGAGAATTATAAGTAACCTGATCATAAACTATTCAGTATACGCTCTACCTGGTCGACGTTAAAGCTGCCGAATTCGATATCGCGGATAATCATGTCCCCATCGATGAAGATCGTGCAGGGCGCCTTTTCCACATTATAAAGGTGCGCGGTGGTCTTGTACATATCTACGACAACCGGGACGGTCAGGTCGCCGCGCTCGGTCTTATATTGTGCTATCGTCTGGTCGATATCATCAAGTTTGCTTTCGATGAAAATAGCGATGACCTTAACGCCGGGGATGTTCTTGTTTTGAACGGTTTGCAGTAGGGATAACTCGCGGTCGCATTCGGGGCAGTAAATAGCCCAGAATGTCAGCAGTATTTTCTGACCCCGGTAGTCGCGCAGGGAAATGGTGTCCAAAGTCTTGAAGACGGGCAGGGTAAAATCGGGCGCCCTGTCACCGATACGAGGGCCGGTGGGAACGGAGACAAGGGTGGTGAACATGTTGGGCGGGTCCATGGTAGAGTCGTTGCCGTCAGCATCGGACGACTTGATGCGGTAATAATACGGCGTATTGGCCTCCAGCCCTATCACGCGTACCGAATGCTCCTTAACCAGGTTTGGATCCACTTGCGTTGATTTTGAACAAGTGCTGTCCGAGCCGTACAGTACCTGGCTGCTGGCCGGCTCGTCTGTGGTCCAGGTGACCACGGCGCTAACATCGGTCGGGATTACCTTGAATTGCATTACTACGGGCGGCAAAGTATCTCGCCCGGGGTTGGTAGTGAATACGTTATCGTGGCCTCGCGCCAGCTCCAGTCCTTTGCCGTCTATTGCTAAAACCATGAAATGATAGGTAGTCGAAGGTTCCAGCCCCTTGAGCGTAACTTTTTGCGCTTCAAGCTGAAATTCCGCTATTACACTATCACCGTATGTTTCCGTTTTCCCGTACAGCACCTTGCCCCAGGCAGGTACGTTGGTTGACCACGCGATAACGGCCGTGTCTGAGGCAATATCCGATATAGCCACATCTGAGATAACGGGCTGTGACGGGGTGACAGGTACAGCCTGTTGTACGGGCGGTTTAAAGAAGGTCAGGGAAGAGGGGATCAGGCCGTATTGACGGGCCAGGAGAAACCCTATGCCTGCCACGATGACAACTATCGCTATGATGATTATTTTATCAAGTGTTTTCAGCTTGCCGCGTCCGCTCAACCTCTGCGCCCGCTGGCCGGCGCCCTTGATAGAAGCCAACCCCCTTGCCGCCGGCGGTAAATCGGGCTCCGGCCCGGCATCGTCCGCGTGTGTGGCTGAAGCCTGGCCGGGAGGGACTATTTTGGCTTTGGCGGTGCTTTTACCGCAGTGGGGGCAGATGGTGGCGGATGTTTTCAGCACTGCCATGCAGTTAGGGCAGCGATATTGTTTGTGGTCCTGTAAGGGAGAGGATTCAGTTAGCCCGGCCGCAGACCTTTTCTCTATGATTCTCTGCCAGAGGTCCACGCCCTGCTGCTCGACCTTGTCCATGTACCACTTCTGGCCGCATCGCGGGCAAACCGCGGTACCTTCCGGTACTACGCCGCCGCACTGGCGGCAGAATTTAGGACCTGCCTGTGATTCACCTTCTGGCATGATTACAATAGTCTTAACGTAAGCATTTCATTAATTATACATATAGTTAAATTGAATTTGAAGGCAATGTCAAGCTATGGTACTGACGGGGGGGGAATATTCGGATATAGACCGGCTGACGGCGCAGTGCAAAAGATCTTGCGGAATGCCTGTTATTATTTAATGACCCTGGTATTCATGTACGGATGGAGCGCTTCGGGAACTATTATGCTGCCATCCTGCTGCTGGTAATTTTCGATTATGGAGATCATGATGCGCGGCAGGGCCAGGCCGGAACCGTTAAGGGTATGTACCAGCCGCGGCTTTGACTCGGAATCGGGGCGGTAGCGTATGTTAGCCCGGCGCGCCTGAAAATCGCCGCAGTTGCTGCAGGAGCTTACCTCAAGCCATTCGCGGCAACCCGCTGCCCATATCTCAATATCGAATGTTTTAACTGCGGCAAATCCCATATCACCCGTGCAAAGCTGGATAACATGGTATGGCAACCCCAGTTTCTGGCAAATGTCCTCAGCATCGCGCGTAAGCTTATCTAGCTCGCTAACGGAGGTCTCGGGCTCGACGAACTTATACATCTCCACTTTCTCAAACTGGTGCCCGCGCTTTATGCCGCGGCTGTCTTTGCCGGCAGCCATCTTCTCGCGGCGGAAGCAGGAAGTATGCGCCACGTAATATAGCGGTAATGTGCCGGGCGTTAATATCTCGTCACGGTGCAGGTTGGTCAGGGGGACTTCCGCAGTGGGAATGAACCAGTAATCCTCTTCAACGTCGTGATACAGGTTATCGGCGAACTTGGGCAGGTTGCCGGAGCCAACCACGCTCTCTTTCTTGACCATGAAGGGCGGAAATATCTCTGTGTAACCGTGAGCATTGACGTGCAGGTCGAGCATGAAATTGATCAGCGCCCGTTGTAATTGCGCACCCTGCCCCCGCAGCACGTAGAACCTGGTGCCCGATAATTTGACGCCGCGCTGGAAATCGATGATGCCCAGCTTCTCGCCCAACTCCCAGTGAGGCAGTGGTTTGAAGGTGAACTCTTTCGGCTTGCCCCAGGACCTCACTTCAATGTTGTCCTGCGAATCTTTGCCCACCGGTACATCGGCAGCCGGCAGGTTTGGCAGTCGCAGGAGCTTGTCCTCCAACCGGGCTGTGATTTCACCTGATTCGGCTTCGATCTGGCTGATGCGCTCTCCAACCTGGCGCATCTCAGCTATCAAATCGGCCGGCTTGTCTTTCATGAGGCTGATCTGCTTGCTGACTTCATTTCGCCTGGCGCGCAGCGCTTCGGCTTCCTGGAGAAGCCGGCGGAAAGTGTTATCGAGCCCAATAATCTCGTCTATAGATTCCCGGCCTTCGCCGCGCTTTTCCATCGCCTGAAAGACTGCCTCAGGGTTATCGCGTATAAGTTTTATATCAATCATTTTTCACCCCTCCCTATTTAGTCTTGAGCTGCGGGAAGAGAATAACCTCGCGGATTGATTGCTTGTCGGTGAGCAGCATGATCAGGCGGTCGATACCGATTCCCAATCCACCCGTGGGCGGCATGCCGTGTTCCATGGCCGTGAGAAAATCATCATCTATCATCTCTGTTTCAGGCAGTTCGCCGGCAGACCTGGCACGCTCAACCTCCGCCGCATGCATCTGCCTTTGCAGGGCAAAACGTTCGCGTTGCTCGCGGGGGTCATTCAACTCCGAGAAAGAGTTGGCAACTTCCATGCTGCCGATAAAGGCCTCAAACCGTTCAACCAGGTACGGCTCTTTGCGGTGCCGCTTGGCCAGCGGCGACATCTCGACGGGGTAATCAATGAGAAAGGTTGGCTGTTTCAGGTCAGGCTCAACAAAAGTCGAGAGCAGCTCATCTATCAGCCTTCCTTTGTCTTTGAGCGGGTCAACCTGCATGCCGAGCTTTTCCATCCCCTTCCTCAGGCTATCGGCGTCCACATAATCCATAAAATCCAGACCGCATTTGTCAATCAGCGATTGCCGCAGTTGCAAGCGTTTCCAGGGAGGTTCAAGGTTAATGGTCTCTCCGGCGAAATTGACTTTGGTAGTACCCAGCACCTCGCGTGCTACACTGCTGACCAGGTTTTCAGTCATCTCCATAACGTCATTGTAGTCAGCGTAAGCCTCGTAACTTTCCAGCATGGTGAATTCCGGATTATGCCGGGTGGAGATGCCCTCATTGCGAAAGACACGTCCTATCTCGTAAACCTGGTCGAAGCCACCGATTATCAGCCTTTTCAAATATAGCTCGAGGGCTATTCTGGGGTAAAGGTCCTGGTTAAGGGCATGGTGGTGGGTGATAAACGGCCTGGCCAGCGCCCCGCCGTACATAGGTTGAAGCACGGGGGTTTCAACTTCAATGAAACCCCTGGAGTTCATAAAGTTTCTAATAGAGTTAATGATCTTGCTTCTCTTGATGAACAGTTCTTTGACATCGTCGTTGGAGATAAGGTCGAGATACCTCTGGCGGTACCTTTTCTCAACGTCTATCAGGCCGTGCCATTTTTCAGGCAGAGGCAGCAGGGACTTGGCCAGCAGGGTAAATTCAGAAGCTTCCAGCGTTATCTCGCCGCTGCGAGTCTTGAAAAGTTTGCCTCCTGCTCCCAGGAAGTCGCCCAGGTCAAAATCGTGGAGGACTTCATACTTGTCCTCTCCCAGGGAGTCGCGCCGGAAGAAAACCTGCAATTTTCCTGATCCGTCGCGTATGTCAAAGAAAGCAGCCTTGCCCATGAAGCGGATAGCTGTGACACGCCCGGCCAATCTCATGGCTGGCATGTCCGCCGCGGCATCAACCGAAGTCAACCTGTGGTAAAGGGCGATAGCTTCCTCGTTGGAATGTGTACGCTGAAATTTGTGAGGATAGGGGTCAATACCACGGTTGATCAGCCTGGAGAGTTTTTCCAGGCGCGACTGTTCGATACGATCCTGACCGGTCATGATCTTAGCTGACTTCGATGAGATGCAGTTTCATTATGCCTGCGGGAGTGCGGACCTCCAACTTGGCGCCCTTTTTCTTGCCCATCAAAGCCTTGCCCACAGGGGATTCACAGGAAATTTTCCCGTCAACGGGATTGGCTTCGGCCGTTCCCACTATCGTATAACGGTCGATTTTCCCGTCCTGGTTTTGAATTAACACCGTGTCACCGAGTTCTACAACACCGGGTTGGCGCGGGCCTTCAATTATTCGGGCGTTGAGGATAATATTTTCCAGTGAACTTATCCGGCCTTCGATAAAGGCCTGTTCATTTTTGGCATCTTCATATTCGGCATTGTTCTCCGTCCCCCCCATCTCCCGCGCCCTCTTGATTTTATCGGCAACGTCCTGGCGGCGCACTGAGATGAGCTGGTCATACTCAGCTTTTAATTTATCAAGGCCTTCCTGAGTGATATCGAATTTTTTCTGATTCATGGATATTACCTCCCAGCTTGCCGGATATAAAAAACTGAGAGTCGGAATAACTCTCAGCATTCGAACTGCCTTTGCAATATTATATTCCGATGCAACCGGGAAGTAAAGAATGATATAATATCTGCCGGCTAAAATTCAGGAGGAACCATGACTAATTTGCAGATTGCCGCTTATGATCCCTGCGGGAAGACAGCTCTATGCGCCGGGATCGGAAAAAAACTGGTCAATTCCGGTAAAAAGGTGGGATATATAAAGCCTGTCCACGTCACAGTCCGGGGCAGTAAGGACGAATGCCTGGACGCAATTTTTCTGAATGAGGCCCTTGAATTAGGCGAGAAAAAAGAGCAGTTGTGCCCGCTGCACATTTCGCAGGAAGAACTGTGGCGCAGCCTTTCCGAGGATGCCGAAAATTTCTCCCGTAAATTAAAAGAGGCTTGCGAAAAAGTTTCACAGGGTAAGGATATTATGATTGTTGAAAGCCCGGGCGCATTAAAGGATGACCAGGTTGCGGCCCTGGCATGCTATACCCTGGCCGAAGCGATAAATGCCAGGGTTATCCTGCTGATCTGTTACTGCTCAGATTACCGGGAAGCGGAGATCTTACAGATAGCTCAGAAATTGGGCGGCAAACTGGTAGGGGTTGTCCTTAACCAGGTACCGGTATCAAAACTTATCTGGGTACGCGATGAATGCGTGGAATACTTCAAATCAAACGGTGTAAATGTACTCGGGGTGTTGCCGGAATCCAGGCCGATGCTGGGTGTAACTGTGGAGGAGATATCACGGGCTCTCGACGGAGATATCATATTATTTAAGGATAAGGCAAACGACCTGGTGGAGAACATGATGCTGGGTGCTATGTCGCCGGATTCCGCCAGAGATTATTTCAGCAGGCTGCGCAACAAGGCGGTGGTTACAGGATATCAGAGGGCTGACATGCAGCTTGCCGCCCTGGAAACTTCTACAAGGTGCCTGATTGTGATAGGGCAGAAACCATCCGCGTCCGTATTGGTTAAGGCGGAAGACAAGAAAGTGCCGGTTATGGTGGTTAGAAAGGATGTCGGTGATGTTGTCCGTGGTATTGAACAGGCATTGAAGGCCGCCGGGTTCCATCATCTGCAAAAGCTGCAGGCTATGAGCGCCTTGCTTGATATCGGATTTGATTATAAAGCATTGGATACCGCTCTGGGCTTGAAATAACGGGTTAATCCGTACCGGTCTCGTCGGCCTCTGTGGATATAATCTCCAGTGCCCTATCGGCGTATTTAGCCGGCACCTGGACCTTTACCTGGCCCAGGCCGTTGACCGTCAACCCGTACACACTTCCGATGCTTTCATATTTAAATATGGCCAGTATGCCTTCAACCTCAAGCCTGCCCCTGATTATTTCAGCTTCGGGTTGCCCCATAGCACGGTAGATTGTTACAAGTTTATCGCCCGCTTCCATGATATATTGAGAATAAGCAAATAAATAAGCGCTGTCAATATTGACAGCGCTTATTTATTTATACTGTTTGATCTTGCTTGCTATTATTTGGGTTGCACTTTGGTCAGCAGGTTATTCTGCAGGCACCAGGTGTTGGAAACACATTCGGGATGCGCGCAACCGGTGATGCCCCAGTCACCGCCGCCGATGCTGGAAGTGCCCCTATGGTTCGGATTGGTGTTTTCAACGAGAGACCCTGTGCCGAGGTCGGCAGCAGACCAGCTCTTGCCGGCCATTGAAAGGCTCTTGCCCCAGCAGCCGGAACATTTAGAAGCGCCGTTGCCAGCAGTAGTTGTGGTGGCAGGGCAATTCAACGGGCAATCATCGATCGGTAGGGACGTGGGTGTGGTAGGGGGATTCAGAGCATTCTTGGTGCTGTCACAAGCAGATCCAAGGGACCCGACCTGGGTGTTCGCGTTGCTGCAGCCGCCCAGACACACATTTATGTCGCAGCCTGTGGGCTTCGGGCAAGCGGAGGTATTGCATACGCCAGCACAAAGTTTATCGGGGCCGCAAAGGCCAGCCAGCCTGGTCATGGCGCTTGTGGGAGTCCTTCCCCAGTGCTCGAGGTATATCTTCCAGGAGTTAACGTTATTCTCCCATTTAACTTTGTCCCAACCGGTGCATTTGCCAAGATCGGCCGAGACAGTGGCAGGTATCAATACCAATGATAAAGCCAGTACTAATACTACGAGGGTTTCAAAAATTCTCCTCACGGTATACGCCTCCTTAATATGGAATTTGAAGGCATTTTACAAGGTCATATAGAGTTTGTCAATAGCCGCTGCTGTTCATTTTCTTGAAATTGGTCAACATAAAATATAAAATTACGCTCTGTTTGCCGGAAATGAAAATTATTTTGCCATACTGTTAAGGAAACAGTCAGGAGGGGAATCATTTGGAAGCCCTGGGAAAACACCTTTTATTAGAATTAATAGACTGTGACGCCGGTTTGCTTAACGATGTCGAATATTTAAGAAAGGTTGTATCTGATACGGCCAGGCAGATCGGGGCGACGGTAATCAAGGATTCTTTCTACCAATTTACTCCGCAGGGAGTAAGCGGTGTGCTTATCATAGCCGAGTCACATATATCCATACATACCTGGCCGGAGTATCGCTTCGCGGCGGTGGATGTTTTTACCTGCGGAGACGTGATCGACCCTAAAAACGCGATAAAACCTTTCGTTGAGAAATTAAAGGCAGCCTCATCATCTTATGTGGAGATGAAGCGAGGTACGGGGAATGAAGTGAGGGAGGCCATCAGCTGGAAATGACTAAACCCGATTATTTTAACGCGGAAAAATGGCTGATAGATGAGCTGTCCGAGGACCTGGTGCAGATTCACGGAATCAAGCGCGTCCTGCATGCTGAGACCACGAAGTTCCAGCAGGCCCAGATAATCGACACTCATACTTTCGGTATTTGCCTGGTGCTCGACGGGAAAATCCAGTCCGGCGCCAAGGACGAATTCATCTACCACGAGTCGCTGGTGCACCCGGCTATGCTGGCTCATCCGAATCCCCGGAATGTATTCATAGCGGGCGGCGGCGAAGGTGCTACCCTGCGCGATGTCCTGATGCATAAGACGGTTAAAAAGGCGGTGATGGTGGATATCGACGAGCAGGTTGTAAAGCTTTGCCGCAAATACCTGCCAACGTTTCACCGGGGGGCGTTCGAGGATAAAAGGGCGGAGGTGCGCTACGAGGACGCCAGAAAATATATCGCGGAAACAAACGACCGCTTCGACATTGCGGTCATAGACCTGGCCGACCCGGTGGAGGATGGCCCCGCGCGCATGCTTTATACCAGGGAGTTCTACCAGCTGGTAAAAGACAGGCTATTGCCCGGGGGCATCATGGTCGTGCAGTCCGGCCAGTCAGGCTACATAAACGTACATAATTTTTGCGCCATTAACGGTACGCTCAGGAGCATTTTCGGTATAGTCCGGCCATACCAGGTGTATGTGCCATCGTTTGTTGACCTCTGGGGCTTTCATACTGCTTCCGACACTATCGACCCTGTACGTCTGAAACCAGTGGAGATAAACAAGAGGATAAAAGCAAGGATATCGGGAACTCTGCGGTCATACGACGGCATAGCTCACAGGGGGCTTTTTTCCCTGACGGCTACACTAAGACGCAAGCTGCGCAAGGGAAGAAAGGTAATTACTGATGCATCGCCGATCTCTGTTTATTGAATGTTTTCCAGCGCCTTTGGGCGGCCTATCTCCATCACCGTGAAGCGGTAGTCACCACTTGCGGCGTGGCCGCTGGCAGAAAATCCGCATTTTTCGAAGCATCTCTGCGCGCGGATATTCCAGTCCAGCGTTCTAAGAAACAACCTTTCTAAATCAGACGTTGTGAAGATGTCCTGCAACAATAGATTGACGGCGTCGGTACCATAACCCCGGCCCCAGAAATCCTTCTCACCTATCAGTACACCAAGTTCAGCCGTATTACCAGGAAAGTCAAAGTTAAAGAGGCTGCATTCGCCGATATGTTGATCGTCGAGCGTATCAATGGCCAGGGTGAATGTCAGGCCGGGGCATTCAAGCTCAACGCAATAGCGGTCTGAAAACTCACTGAAGGTCAGGCTGGTGGGGATAGAGGCGTCAAGGCTGCAGAGCTCTTCATCGCGGCGCCACCTATATTGGTCCGCGGCATCTTCAAACCTGCGTGGCCTGAGCCTGACCTTGCTGCCCGTCAATATCAGTTGCCTGTTCAGAAATTGGAAGATAGTGGATCTTCGCAAGTCTCAAGCTCGGTTAACGCGGATTTTGCCGCATCTTTTATACGCGTATCGTGTGATTTGCTCAATTGCTGCAGGGCTTGCCTGGCTTCCCTGCCGCCGATTTTGCCCAGTGCCATGATCGAAGCCTCCTGTACTTCATGGTCATGGTCGTCAAGCAATATGAGCAGGCCGGGCACCGCTTCCTCCTCCCCGACCTCTCCACTGGCCCTGGCCGCCTCAAACCTGATCTCAGAATCGCTGCTTTGCATCTCATCTATAAGGAAATCTAACCAGCGGGACTGGCAATTGCGTCCCATGGCGAAAAGGGCGCTGGCTTTTACCCCGGGTTCATCGCTGTAATAATAATCCTCGATATAACTATCCACCAGTTCCTGCTGGAAAGGGGCAATAGATTCAAGCGCGCGCCTGCGGACGGAGACCGGCTCACTGCTATTTTCAAGCACTCCGAGCAGCACGCTGAAAATGTCCTTGCCCACGGCTTCAGGCAAATCTCCCCATTCAGCAAGCAGGGCGAATTTGCCTGCCGTGCGTGCCGCAGCCTCCCGGACTTCAGCGGATTCATCGGTCTTTAAGGTATGCAGGATAGGTCTGACTATAGCGTATTTGTCTTCAAGCCCCAGGCCTTCCAGCGCCCTGATGCGTATGCCAGGTTCGGGATCATCGAGGAAAGCCTTGAAAAGGCGGGTGAAATCCAGGGTTACGTCGTCCTCTCCCAGGCTGACTAACTTTCCGGCTACCTCTACCCGCCTTTTTATCTCCGCGTTACTCCAGCCTTTCCTGAATTGAGACAGGTCGTCATCATTAAGGTCAGACAACCTGGCCAGGTCAGCACTATGTATTTCGCTATCAGAATAAAGTGATTTTGCGATAATTTCGCTTAAAGGGAGCTGCCGGGCATCCATTTAGTCCTCCTCTTCCTCATCCTCCCCCTCTTCCTCATATTCCTCCTCGTCTTCGGGCGGAGGCCATACGGGGCGGGTGTAACGGTCGATAAATTCGCCCATGGCCTGGGCTGCCAGCCTTTTCATTTGCTGATCTGAGTCCTCTGCGATCTTGGCCAGCTCAGCAAGGTCAATTTCCAGATCAAGTACCTTCAGCAGTACTTTCAGCACAGCCAGCGATGCCTTGGGATTGGGGATCCTCGTGGTATACGAAGGCACCTCACCCAGCAGGCAGATGCCCTCTACGCCGCGTTCCCTGGCCACCCCCAGCAGAAGACCGTTAAGGCCGGCGATCTGCAGCCGGCCACGCAGCACGACATCGAATTTCTTAAGAAAATCGAGTAACGCGGTATCAGTTGCCACCCCCCAAACCTTGGGTTGCTCGGTATGGTGGATTTTGGCAATCGCGGCGGCGAACGTGTAAACACGCTGCACCTTGAATTTTTTAGCGATATCAAGGATGAAGTTGGCCAGATCATAGCCCTTGAAAGAGGGCTGCTCGTCGCTGATGAAAAAAAGGATATCCTTTTTTCCGGCCGGATTGTGCCAGTAGTAAAACTTACCTTCGGGAAATTGGGGCGCTTCCACGATGTTGTCTTTGACCATGACACCGATAGGATCGAAAAAAGTGAATGGTTCGATCTCGACGATCTCTTCGGCCTCAAGTTTCTCCCTCAGATAGCGTGTTACGATCAGGGAGAGGTTACCTATGCCGGGCCAGGCTGCAACCAGGTCGCAAGCCTTAGATCGCGGCTCTTTGCGGAAACTGACCATTTTTTTGATATTCATTATTTTGCGGAAACCGAGATAGCCGGGCAATAAATACTTGGGGTGTTGACATAGCCTCCTATCCAGCGGGAATCGCTGCCGATGGCTACCACTTCTTTGAGCAACTGGTAAACATTGCCGGAAACCATGGTGTCTTTTACCCTGCCTGTTACTGCACCGTTCTCTATCTTATAACCGAGCAGGACGTTGCCGCTGAAGTCCCCGTTTAAGATATTACCCTGCTCGGCGCCCATCAATTGCTCGATAACGATGCCTTCCTTAATATCCTTTATCATATCCGTTAAAGAAGTGCCCCCGCCCTCGATCACCAGCGCATGTATTGCGGGTGATGGCATGCCCCCGTTGCGGATGCCGTTGCCTGTGCTCGAACTACCGGCCAGCGAGGCGGTGTGGAGATCGTAATAAAATTGCACAACCTTGCCCCGGTATACAAGCGTATTTCTTCTTGTTTGCACGCCCTCGTCGTCGAAGGGACCGCTGCCCGGTTGATACGGGATAGTGGGGTCGTCACTCAGTGAGAATTTGTTGTCAAATACGTATGAACCCCTTTTATCTTTTAAAGGGGAAGCCCCGTCCAGCACGGTCTTGCCGTTGAAAGCCGATATCAGCGGCGATAGGAGTGCCCCGGCCACTCCATAAGGTGTAAAAATAACGGGGAAGGTGCCCGAGCGCAGGGCAGCATTTTCCCTGGCCAATTCAAGTTGCCGTATGATCTCCCCGCTAATCGATTTGTGATCCGAGAGCACCCGGCAGGAGCTCTGTATATCTCCGACGTAAAGTATGCCGCCGTCCCTGACCAGCATCCCGTCCATACTGATGCTGAAATTAGTCCGTCTGTAGGAGGCACGTCCTCCCTCGCTGCTGGCTATCTCGAAGGTGGCTGTGCCGCGGGACACGCTGCCTTCGCAGAGTATCCCCGCTGTGTTAGCGCATACCGCGTCAATGATGGCAGACCCCAGGCCGATCATATCGTCGATTGTTACATTTTCAACAGATGGATCGTAGATCCTTACCGTGTTATTAGGTTGCAGGTACGGGAAAGTGAAACCGGCCTGGAAACCGAACTGGCTTGTATCAAGCGCCATATTAACAAGTTCAGCGGCATTGATCCTGCCGCTGGCCTGGGCAAAACCGACACGGCCGTCTTTAACGAGACGTAATGCCGTGGCAGTGGAATCCTTGGTCTGAATTTGCTTAAGCCGGTTGGCTTCAAACTGGACAGGGGTCCTGCTGGAGGTCACACGGAACACTTCAGCGCTTTGGGCCGATTTACACGCAACGGCAAGTATATCGTCCAATCATTTACCTCCGACCAGGCAATTCCGGATGCGGATGTGCGGGCTGCCGTTGGAAACGGGCAGCGGCGATTGTCCAGCCTTGCCGCAGCCGCCGCCCTGGTTCATATCCAGGTCATTGCCTATGGCATCGATGTTGCCCAGGGTAGTGAAAACGTTGCCGGTAAGTACCACCGGCCTGATCATCTCCGCGATTTTCCCGTTCCTTATCATGTAAGCCTCACCGGCCGAGAAGGTAAACATCTCGAGGCTGGTCGTGCCGCCGTACCAGTCCTTTGCGTAAACGCCCTCATCAATGCCGCTGATCATTTCTTCAAAGCCGGTGGAACCTGGCTCGATAAATGTGTTGGTCATGCGCACAATGGGAGGGTGTGTATAATTGATGGCGCGGGCGTTACCGGTGGGCGTCTCGCCCATTTTGGCAGCGGTCTCGCGGGAATGCAGCCGGCTGGTGAGAACCCCCTCCTTAATTAAATAGGTTTTGGTCGCCGGCGTGCCCTCGTCATCATATTTGAAACTGCCGCGGTAACCTGGCACAGCGGCTCCATCCACTATATTAAGGTGCTTGCCTCCGAACCTGCGGCCCAGCACCATTAGCTGGCGCATCTGGGGGTTCTCGTAGATATGGTCTGCTTCAGAGAGATGCCCGAAGGCTTCATGGACGAAAACACCTGCCAGTACCGGGTCAAGCACTACCGTGTACGTGCCGCCTTTTACGTTGGGAGCGGATAACAGGGCGACTGCCCTGTTGGCGATGTCATGTACCTTTTCATGCAGATTTTCAACCGTAGCGAAATCGCCTTTGCTGCCGATGCTGAGGCCAACCTGCTGCACATCACCGTCTTTGCTTGCTATGGCCGATAGCCGCAGGTTCAGGTCGATGCGGCCCTGTTCTATATAGGTGCCCTCAGAGGTGGCCAGGGTGACCTTCTTTTTAGTGTCCGCATAGCCGATGCTGGTAGTCTGGATATCTTTCGTGCCGAGCATGATCCGGTTATATTCATCTAGGATATTTTTTTTGGCGGAGAGATTTACTTCGATAGGATTTTTTTTAAATTCGGCCGGGACCGTGTCCACAACCGGGGTAGCCGGGGAGAATTGGCTCTCGATGTTACCCACATGACAGGCCTGGTTTACGGCAAGGGCAACGTTTTCTGCCAGCCTATCCAGGCTGTTAAAACTGACGAAACCCCACCCGCCCCGCACAAGTGCGCGTACGCAACCCCCGGTGCTGGCGGTCTTGCCCGCTTCCTCCAGTCTTTCGCCGCGGTAAACCAGGCGGCTTGACTTGCTTTCATCGAGGCGGACTTCTATGTAATCAGCCTTTTGGCCTTTTAACGCGGAAAAGAGCCTGTCCTTCATATTCCTTACCCTATAATTACCCGGTAACCAATTGTAGCAGATAAATTCGGGCACAGTGAAGGGAATGATAAGGCAGGCAAACTACGGGAGGCTTTCCCGGTAGAGGCTAAGGGAAAAGATTGCCACGTTTGATTTACCTTGTATCGCCCAGGTATAAATAGACTTTTACTACCCGCCGTTATATACTTTTGTCGGAGGTAGACAATGCAGTCCAGCCTCATAGGAAAAATCGAGAAAGCCAAACGCTACGCTGAAGAACCGGAACGCGTGACCATCTCTGATTTCTCTGCCGAATTCCGCGGCGAGAACGACAGCCATAGCCTGGGCCTGAGAGATGGCAAATGGCACTGCAGCTGCCACTTCTTTTCCGAATGGGGGCAGTGTGTGCACATCATGACGCTTCAGCGCCTGCTCAGCAAGATGCTTCCCCCGCAGGCTGATATCCCTCAGCAGGTGTAAAGGGCAGCAATTCGCCCTTCTGCGCCTTAAGATGGTGCAAGGTTAAATTATACAGATTTTCCACTCTCAGTAAATGCCGTCTGAATCTCCGCAGCCAGGAAAAGCGACCCGGTCGCCAGTATAAGATCCCCTGAGCATGCTATCGAAAGGGCCGCTGTTAAAGCTTTTACCGCATCCTGTTCTTTGCTGATGTTAAAGCATTTGTTTGTGAACAGCTTTTGCAGGTATTCCGCGGAGGCGGCCCGGGCATGGTGCGAACTGGTAAGAAATACATGGTCAGCAAATCCTTCAAGCTCGCCTCCCATGCCGCTGATATCCTTATC
>CAIMUM010000018.1 GCA_903844685.1 uncultured Dehalococcoidia bacterium | reverse complement strand
TGGAGAACGCCGCCTGAAAATCATTCTGCCGTGTAGTCGCCGCTCTTGCCCCCGCTCTTCTTCACCAGGCGCAGGCCGGTAATGGTCATGCCCCGGTCGAACATCTTGCACATGTCGTAGATGGTAAGCGCAGCGATGGCCGCGGCTGTGAGCGCCTCCATCTCAAAGCCAGTTTGTCCCTTTCCCTTCACCGTCGCCGTTATATCTATATAGCTGTTTCTAACCGGCAGGGAGAAATCAACGCTGATGGAGGAAAGCAACAGGGGATGACAGAGCGGGATGAGGCCGGGCGTCCGCTTGGCTGCCAGTATGCCCGCCGCCTGCGCTACAGCCAGCACATCCCCTTTGGGGATCTTGTTTTTCCTGACCATGGTCAGGGTATCCTTATTGATATTGATGCGGGCTCTGGCTGTTGCCAGCCTTTGGGTTTCCTTCTTGGAGGAAACATCTATCATGCGTGTATTTTGCGTGCTCATGGGTCAACCCCCTATACTGGACATTTTTGTATCTACGGTCCCTCCCTCGGAAAGGAGGTGCTTTTTTGGCTTGGCTGCGATGGCAGCGGCTAACAGTTTTTTCACCGCATCGACATTTACTCCCTTGCGGAGAGGTGTCCTTATATCGATGCCGTCCGTGGAAAAAAGGCAGGGGTAGACCATACCGGCGGCCGACAGGCGCAGCCTGTTGCACCCCTCGCAAAAAGGCTCTGAGACAGGGCTGATGAACCCAATGGTGCCCTTGGCTTTGGGCAGGGTGAAATACCTGGCCGCGCCATTACCCGTCAGGCCGAAGAAAGGTACAAGCGGGCCAAGGCTTTCTATCTGCTTGTGCAATACGTGTGAAGGGATGAACTCGCCCTGCCTGTTGAGAGGCATCAGTTCGATAAAGCGGACATGCCAGCCTGAGGTTATCGTCATCTGCGCGAAATCTATTACCTCGTCATCATTGATGCCGCGCATGGGCACCATGTTGATTTTAACCGGGGTAAGCCCGGCCGCCCTGGCTGCCTGAAGCCCTTTGAGTGTGTCTGCCAGTGTGCCGGTGCGCGTTATCTCCTTGAAGCGCTCATATTTTAAAGTATCCAGGCTGATGTTAACGCGGTTCAAACCGGCGCCGACAAGCCGGTCGGCGTATTTGTCCAGTAGTATGCCGTTGGTGGTCATGGAGATATCCTTCACGCCCTCGACCGCGGCAATCATGGAAACCAGCTCGACTACGCCGGACCTTACCAGGGGTTCGCCGCCGGTGATCCTTATCTTGTCGATGCCCAGCGCGACCGCAGCGCGGACGGCCAGCAGTATCTCCTCGAAGCTTAGTATATCGTCATGGGATACCAGTTCCACGCCTTCGGGCGGCATACAATATATGCATCTGAGGTTGCAGCGGTCGGTAACCGATATCCTCAGGTAGCTGATACCCCTCTGGAAGCCGTCGCATGTTCCGGTCATATTTAATCTCGCCTATGGATGGTCGCCGAACCTGCCCTGCAAAGTTTCAATGGCATGGGGGACGACGGGCAGCAGCAGTATGAGGTATTCTTCCACGGCCCTGGGATTGCCCGGCAGGTTAGCGATCAGGCATTTGCCGCGCACGCCCGCCACGGCGCGGCTCAGTATGGCGGTGGGCGTTTTCTTATACCCGCTGGAACGCATCAGTTCTACTATGCCCGGCAATTCTTTTTCAAGGACGGACCGGGTAGCCTCGGGAGTGACGTCCCTTGGGCTGATGCCCGTTCCGCCGGTGGTGATGATGAGGTCAACTTCGCCTGAGTCCGCCCAAAGCGTCAGGGTACTGGCGATCAATGCTTCTTCGTCGGCGACGATTTCATAGCGCGCTACCGAGATATCCATTTTATGCAGAGCATCCCGGATAAATTCTCCGCTGGCATCGGCGCGCCGGCCCTGCGAGCCCTTGTCGCTGATGGTGAGAACGCCTGCTTTGTACATTCGCTTTTGCTGCTTTCGGGCGGGTTTAAAAACCCGCCCCTACGGATTTTCCCGTAGGGGCCAACCTTCAGGTGAGCCCGCCTCCTTGCATATTTCCGAACCCGCTATACCGTTATCCGTCCTTATCGATACTTGTGCACTCCTTATTATGCCGACTGATTTCAGCGTGCCGAGCATAGCCAGGATGGAACTGGCGATGATGTCCTTGACGAAGCGCTTGAGGAAAACCGGCTTGCCGTTTACCGTGATCGCCATATCGGCTGGCATCTTTGCCAGCATCTCTTTTTCAATAAAAGCGGCTATCTCTTTCACCTGTTCCCGCCCGAAGCGCGGGATTTTCAGCGGAAGCGCATTATCGCATATCACGGCGGCAAGCTCCGCTTCCCCGCAGACCATCTCCGCTATGCGGCCCGTTGCGCAAACCTCGATTTTCGGCGCCCGGCTTTGCTTGAAGCCCTCGGCCAGGATGAGATCGTAGCCGTCGCCCAGCAGCAAAGCCGTTTCCTCCAGCGAGGGCTCGTGGTCAAGGTTCTTGAAGACGGTTATCCTCGAGGGGGAACTGACCACCGCGGCGTCGCTGCCGGCCTGCGAGTATCGCCAGCTATCTTTACCAGGCTCGTCGAGTTCCACAGTCTGATGCGCATGCTTGATGGCCCCCACGCGGTAGCCGCGCGCTTTAAATTCGGCGATGAGCTTTTCCATTATCACCGTTTTGCCCGAGCCCGATTTACCTACGATAGCTATTAGCGGAATCATATGCTGCTCCCTTTCATAGAATGCCCTCGGCGTTATCCAGAAGCTGTACCGTCAACTTATCACCCGCCCTGGCCAGCGGGCAATCCTCCGGCACGATGGCCAGCCCGTTGGCGGCCGACATGGAGGTCAGTATGCCGGAGCCCTGCGGCCCGGTCAGCACAGCCTGCCAGCCATCGGCGGTCCTGCTAACGTGAACGCGCGCGTATACGCGCCGTCCGTCGTCATTGGGGATATCCTGGTCGATGGAGGCCAGCACCACAGGCCTGGCATAAGTTGTTTTGCCCAGCATCTTGAAGATCGCCGGCCTGGCGAATTGCTCGAAGGTAGACATGGAGCTTACCGGATTGCCCGGCAGTCCAAGATGAGGTATCTCGCGTCCCCCGCCGGCCTTCAGCATGCCGAAGGCGATGGGCTTGCCGGGCTTCATGCGCACCGTCCAGAAACTGATCGTGCCCATTTTGGCCAGTACGTCCTTGACCACATCGTAATCACCCCTGGAAACCCCACCTGAGGTTATCAGCATGTCCGCATCCAGGCCATGATTGATTTTGTCCTGCAGCGAGGCCAGTGTATCCCTGCCGATGCCGATTATCCGTGCGATGCCGCCACAGGTGGCGATATTGGCGGCGATAGTGTAGGTATTGCTATCGTAGATCTGGCCGGGACCCAGCTGTTGCCCGGTGGGGCAGAGCTCGTCACCGGTGGAGAGCACCGATATGACAGGGCGGCGGATGACCGTGGCCTGCGCCTGGCCCAGGGAGGCCAATACCCCGATATCTGCCGGGTAAAGCGGGGAGCCTCTTTTGAGCACGACCTGCCCGGATTGTATATCTTCCCCCTTGCGGCGTATGTTCAGTCCCGGTGCAGCGGGCTCAATAATGCCTATTTTATCCAGCGGCCTGTTATCTTTTTTCCTTGCCGTCTCGTCGGTATTCTCGAACTGCACCACCGCGTCCGCTCCTGCGGGCAGCGGCGCGCCGGTCATGATGCGTAGCGCCTTGCCACTGGTGAGTATCTGGGACGAAGTGTAGCCGGCTGCTACCTCGCCTATGACATCCAAGTAAACGGGC
>CAIMUM010000017.1 GCA_903844685.1 uncultured Dehalococcoidia bacterium | reverse complement strand
CCCGCTATACCACAAGGTTGTCAGGCATTCCTCCAGCTTCAAGGCCCATGATGAGGATAACGCCTGTAATATCGGTGACGTGGTGAAAATCGTTGAAACCAGGCCCCTGTCCAAGGATAAAAATTGGCGGATCGTGGAAATAATTCAGAAAGCTGATATAGTCGGTGTCTTAAAGGACGATTTGACACAGGCAAACCAGGAGAACTGAAGTGATTCAGACGTTAACCAGACTAAAAGTTGCGGATAACACGGGTGCGCGTCAGGTGATGTGCATAGGCGTGCCCGGCGGCACTCGCAGGCGCTATGCTTCAGTTGGTGATGTCATCACCTGCAGCGTCAAGCGTGCTATCCCCGGCGGCGTAGTTAAGAAAGGCGACGTGGTCAAGGCTGTTATCGTGAGGATAGCCCAGCATCACCACCGGCCGGATGGATCTTACGTGCGTTTTGACGATAACGCCGCCGTGATACTGGATGATAAAGGCAACCCCAAGGGGACCCGTATTTTCGGACCGGTGGCCAGGGAATTAAGGGACAAGAATTTTATGAAGATAATTTCCCTCGCTCCAGAGGTGCTTTGAGATGAAGATTAAGAAGGGCGATAATGTGCTTATCATAGCCGGCAAGGACCGGGGTAAGAAGGGCAAGGTGCGCAAAGCCCTGCCTGATAAAGATAAAGTGATCGTGGACGGCTTTAACATGATAAAGCGGCATTCCAAGACCAAGGGCAAAACCAGGCAGGCAGGTATCATAGAGCTCGAGGCGCCTATCGATATCTCCAACGTGATGATAATCTGCAACAAATGTAATAAACCGGCGCGCATGGGATACCGTGCTCTCGAAGATGGCAATAGGGCCAGGTATTGCCATAGCTGCTCCGAAATCATCGATTAAATTGAGGTAACCCGATAATGGTAAGGCTTAAAGAAAGATATACCAAGGAAATCGTGCCGCAACTGATTAAAAAGTTCGGCTATAAAAATATCATGGAAGTGCCGCGGGTAAACAAGATAGTTCTGAATCTCGGCATGGGCGAATCGCTGGCCAACCCCAAGGCTATGGAAGCGGCCGGAAAGGATTTGACCACCATCGCAGGACAGCATGCCGTGGTTACCAAGGCCAAGAAGTCCATCGCGGCCTTCAAGCTGCGAGAGGGTACTCCTATCGGCATGATGGTCACCCTGCGGAATAAAAGGATGTACGAATTCCTGGATAAATTAGTTAGTGTAGTCCTTCCCAGGATACGCGATTTCCAGGGCGTGTCGCGGGATGCCTTCGACGGCCAGGGCAATTACAGCCTGGGAATGAAAGAGCAGATCGTGTTCCCCGAGATTGAATACGATAAAGTGGACAAGACCAGGGGAATTGAGATAACAATTGTTACATCGGCTAAAACGGACGAGGACGGCAGGCGCCTGCTTGAGGCGATCGGCATGCCGTTCAAGAAAAATTAGTAGGGTTTAAATATGGCGAAATTATGCAAAATAAATAAGGCGAACCGGCCGGCGAAATTTAAGGTACAGCAGCATAACCGTTGCAGGTTGTGCGGCAGGCCGAGGGCATATATGCGCAAATTTGGCATGTGCCGTATCTGCTTCCGCACTCTGGCCCTGAATGGTGAGCTGCCCGGCGTACGGAAATCGAGCTGGTAAAATTATTAGCGGAGTTGTTTATCAATGGTTACTGATCCGATTGCTGATTTGTTGACCCGAGTACGTAATGCTGCCATGGCACGCCATGACAGCGTGATGATACCTGCCTCTAAAATGAAAATCCCGATTGCTAAGATCCTCAAGGATGAGGGTTTTATCGCGGATTATGCCATTATTAAAGGCGAACCACAGCGCATGATTAAGATTACGCTTAAATATATCGATAAGCAGCCTGCCTTCATCGGCCTTGAGCGCGTGAGCAAACCCGGGCTCAGGATTTATAAAGGCAAAGGAGAGATCCCCAGGGTCTTCGGCGGACTCGGTATCGCGATTATTTCCACTTCTAAGGGACTGCTGACCGGTCAGGAAGCATGGAAAAAGAACCTTGGCGGTGAAGTTCTATGTTATGTATGGTAATTGAAGTCAGAGAGGTGAACCTGTGTCTCGTATAGGACGGATGCCTGTAACGGTGCCTGCCGGAGTTAAGGTGAAGATCAAAGGCAGCGAAGTTACAGTGGAAGGAAGCAAAGGCAAATTGACCCGCGAATTCCACCCCGATATCAATATCAAGGAGGAAAGCGGAAAGTTGATTGTTTCGCGCCCAACCGATAACCGCCAGCACCGCGCTCTACACGGATTGAGCAGGTCGCTGCTGGCCAATATGGTGGACGGTGTAACCAAGGGATTCGAGAAAAATCTCGAGCTGTCCGGCGTCGGATACAGGGCGCAGAAAACCGGGGATAAGCTGACCCTGCAGATAGGCTACAGCCACCCGGTGGAATTCGACCCGCCAAAGGGCATAGACATAACTGTGGACGGAAATACCAAAATACGCGTAAGCGGTATTGATAAAGAACTCGTAGGTGAGACAGCAGCAGAAATCAGGCGCATACGTATCCCTGACGCTTACAAGGGTAAGGGTGTCAAATATGCCGGAGAAAAGCTCCGCCTGAAGCCTGGTAAGGCTGGTAAGACCGCTACGAAAGGGAAATAAGAATGCCTAAAGTAAGTTCTAATATAGCAAGGAAAAGGCGCCATGCCCGCATCAGGGCCACGGTTACAGGCACGGCCGAACAGCCGAGGCTTTGTGTATTCCGTAGCCTGAGCAATATTTATGCCCAGATTATCGACGACACAAGCGGAAATACTATGACGTCAGCCAGCAGCTTGAACGAGGGCATAAAAGACCAGCTGAAGGGCAAAAATAAGACGCAGGTAGCCGAGTTGATCGGGGCTGAGCTGGCCAAAAGTGCCCGGGAGAAAGGTATTAGCCAGGTGGTATTCGACCGCGGCGGCTATAAATACCACGGCAGGGTTAAAGCCCTGGCCGAGGCAGCACGTAAAGCAGGGTTAAAATTCTGAGGATTTGAGTATGAAAGCAGCGACGAAAGTACATAACATTATGCCACGGGTCGATATCAGTGATATGGAATTCACCGAAAAGCTGGTGTCGCTCGACCGCGTTACCAAGGTCGTAAAGGGCGGCAAAAACATGCATTTCCGCGCTCTGGTAGTTGTCGGCGACGGCAAAGGCCATGTGGGCGTAGGACTGGGGAAGGCCAGAGAAGTCCCTGAGGCCATCCGCAAGGCCGGCGTGTCCGCCAAGAAGAATGTAATCAGCGTGGTTTTCATGGGCGGCACAATCCCGCATGAAAGCCTCTCCAAATTTGGGGCAGCGAGGGTGTTGCTCAAGCCGGCATCTCCAGGTACAGGCGTGATCGCCGGCGGGGGCGTGCGAGCCGTGGTGGAGGCCGCTGGCGTTAGGGATATCCTGACCAAGTCTCTGGGTTGCGCCAACCCCGTAAACGTTACCAAAGCGACAGTTCTTGCCCTGGCTAACCTCAGGGACTTTAAAGAAACCGTGCGGCGGAGGAAGGGTTTGCCGGGAGACGAGGAGATTTAGGCAAGTGGCTAAAATACGCATCAAGTGGATAAAAAGCGATATCGGATACGCGGGCGACCAGAAGCGGACCTTGAAGGCGCTTGGCTTTCACAGACTCAATGAAGTGGTCGAGAAGGAAGATACCCCTGTAATCAGGGGCATGATTGCCAAAGTTAATCATATGCTTGAGATTGAAGAGAAAGAACATGGATCAAAGTAATTTAAAGCCTCCGGCAGGAGCAAAACATAAAAAGAAGCGTGTGGGCTGCGGAGACGGCAGCGGGCACGGCACATTTTCTACACGGGGCTGCAAAGGCCAGAAATCGAGGTCAGGCAGGGACCTGCGCCCGGGTTTTGAAGGCGGCCAGCTTCCGATTATCAAGAGGCTGCCCTGGACCAGAGGATTTACCAATGTCGCCAAAATTGAGTACAGCCTGGTCAACGTGGGTGATTTAAGGCTGTTCGATGCCAATGCAGAGGTAAGCAGGGAAGCACTGGTGGAGTCAGGGCTGGTGAAAATTGCCAGGCTGCCGGTTAAGATACTCGGCAGTGGCGAGCTGGACAGGCCCCTTACAGTTAAAGCCAATAAGTTTTCAGCAACTGCGAAAAGCAAGATAGAAGCAGCCGGTGGTAAGGTAGAGGAGATCTAACATGCCGCAGACACAATCGAGGCCCCGCCTGATACAGGCAATGGTGGATGCGTTCTCTCTGCCCGACCTGAGGCAGAAATTGATTTTTACACTGGCCATGCTGGTTATTTTCCGCTTTATTGCCCATATACCCATTCCGGGCGTGGATTTGGCCGCGCTGCAGAAGATTTTCGACCGCAGCCAGTTACTGGGCATGCTTGACCTGTTCAGCGGCGGCGCCATGAGATATTTCAGCGTAGCTGCTATGGGTGTATATCCTTATATAACGTCGTCCATCATTATGCAGCTACTTGTTCCTGTGATACCTGCCCTGCGCAGGCTCTCAGAGGAAGGCGAGTCCGGCCGCAACAGGATAAACCAGATAACCCACTGGCTCACTGTGCCACTGGCGGCATTGCAGGGTTTTGCTCAATTGCAGTTGCTGCGCAGCCAGGGCGGTGTATTGCCGGCGGGACCGCTTGAGACAGTGGCTATTATCGCCTCGCTGACCGCGGGCACTATGGTGTGTGTCTGGTTGGGCGAGCTTATCACGGAGCGGGGCATCGGCAACGGCGTATCCATCATTATCTTCGGCGGCATCATCGCCGGCTTGCCGGAACAGGTAGGGCGCGGCATGATTGCCAAGGATAATTGGGCAGGCGTGGGTGTATTTATATTATTGGCCCTGGCTACGGTTGTTTTGATCGTGATTTTTACCGAGGGACACCGCCGCATACCGGTACAATATGCACGTACTGCTTTCAGGGGCGGCAAGATGTACAGGCAGGGGGGCTCCACTTATATCCCGTTGCGGGTCAATATGGCGGGCATGATCCCGCTGATTTTTGCCATGTCACTGATGATATTTCCCGGCACGATTGCCAGCTATTTTGCTGCGCCAACAGGCCAGGATCCTAATTTCGCGAATACCATCGTGGAATGGTTCAACCCCAGTACCCCGCTACCGATCGGGCTATTTTACTGGTTATTTTATTTTGCGCTGGTAGTGGGGTTCACATTCTTTTACACCATGGTTATTTTCGAGCAGATGGACTTAGCACGCACCTTGCAAAGGCAGGGGGGGTTCATCCCCGGAGTGCGGCCGGGCAAGCCAACCACGGACTATTTGAACAATGTTATCAACCGGCTGACGTGGGGAGGCGCTCTTTTCCTGGCCATCGTGGCCATCATGCCGTTTTTCGCCAAGGAGATTACTAACGCAACAGTGATGACGCTCTCCAGCACGGCCATCCTCATCGTCGTGGGTGTGGCGCTGGATACCATGAAGCAGATAGAAGCGCAGCTTACCATGCGGCGCTATGAAGGTTTCTTAAAGTAAGGAGGAATCGATAATGTTTTTTATATTGCTTGGAGCACCCGGGGCAGGGAAGGGTACTCAGGCAGATATTATAGTTAAAGAGATGTCTTTGCCGCACGTTGCTTCGGGTGATCTGTTCAGGCACGCCCTCAAGAACGGCACCGAGCTGGGCAAACAGGCGGAATCCTTTATGAAATCAGGCAAGCTGGTGCCCGACGAGATAACCATCAAGATGATTCTCGAGAGGGTGGCCAAGGATGACTGCAAAAACGGCTGCGTATTTGACGGCTTTCCCAGGACTCTGCAACAGGCCAGGGCCCTTGATGAGGCCCTTGAAAAGCAGGGTAAAGCGATCGAAAAGGCCATATATATAGAGGTACCGGAAGGCGTATTGCTGGACCGGTTGACCGGCCGCTGGGTTTGCCGTACCTGCCAGTCACCGTTCCACCAGAAGAACCAGCCGCCCAAGAAAGAAGGTGTTTGCGATAAATGCGAAGGCGAGCTTTACCAGCGCGCTGACGACAAGGAAGAGACTATCAAGGAACGCCTTAAGGTGTATTTCAGTCAGACCATGCCGCTGCTTGATTACTATGAGAAAAAGGGCCGGCTCTTCAGGTGCAACGGTAACCAGCATATCGATGAAGTAGGCAAGGATATCGTCAAGTTTCTTAAAGGATTGAAGCAGAAAAAATAAATGACCATCATTAAATCGGCCGAAGAGATCGCAATCATGCGGCAGGCCGGCAGGATAACAGCGATAGTATTGCAGAAAATGAGCGAAGCAGTGAAACCGGGATTGAAAACCAGGCAACTGGATGAAATCGCGGAAAGGGAATTGGGCAAATGGGATACCGCCCGCGCTTCGTTCAAAGGCTACCGTGGTTACCCTGCCAGCATCTGTGTTTCGGTCAATGATGAAGTAGTCCATGGCATACCCGGCAAAAAGGTTTTAAAGGAAGGTGATATCGTTTCATTGGATTTCGGCGTTATTTACAGGGGTTTCCAGGGCGATGCTGCTGTCACAGTGGGTGTCGGCACAGTCAGCCCGGATGCCCTCAAACTGATGGAAGTTACCAAGGGATCCCTGACGGAGGGCATAAATGCCGCCCGTGAAGGAGGTTTCCTCGGTGATATCGGTGCAGCCATACAGGGCTATGTCGAGTCAAGGGGCTTCAGCGTGGTCAGGGAATATTCCGGCCACGGAATTGGACGTGATATGCACGAGGACCCGCTGGTACCCAACTTCGGCAGCAAGTGCGAAGGCCTGAAGCTGAAAGCGGGGATGACCATGGCGCTTGAGCCGATGGTGAACAGGGGCGGATGGAAAACCCGCGTCAATTCCAACGGCTGGACGGTGCATACCGCTGACGGCAGCCTGTCGGCTCATTTTGAGCATACCATAGCCATCAGGAATGACGAAACAGAAATCCTGACCGTGTTATAGAATTAGTATATGGATAAAAAAGAAGCTATCGAGGTCGAAGGAACCGTGACTGAATCATTGCCCAATGCGACTTTCAGGGTGGAACTGGCAAACGGGCACATGGTGCTGGCTCACATATCCGGGAAAATGCGCAGGCATTACATCAGGATACTGCCGGCGGACAAGGTGCTGGTTGAGCTTTCACCGTATGACCTGACCAGGGGCAGGATAACTTACCGGTTCAAGTGAGAAAACACGGATTGTTTTGACATAAAGTGTATAAAGGCTTATATTATTAAGCGGTTTTTTAGAAAACGAGGATATATCGGAAATGAAGGTCAGAGCTTCAGTTAAAAAACGTTGTGAGAAATGTAAAATAATCAGGCGCCGCGGCGTTGTGCGGGTGATTTGCGTAAATCCCAAGCATAAGCAACGGCAGGGATAGTCACAGGAGTAGAATAGAACATGGCTCGTATTGCAGGTGTAGATATACCCAGGGAAAAGCAGGTACAGTATTCCATCCAGTATATTCATGGGATCGGCCCCAGCGGCAGCAAGAAAATACTGACGGCGCTGAAGATAGATCCCGCCAAGAAAGTCAAGGACCTTACGGATGAGGAAGTCAGCCGCATCCGTGAGAAGATAGATAAGGAATTCAGCGTCGAGGGTGAGCTCCGCAAAGAGGTTACCATGAATATCAAGCGGCTGATCGAGATCGGCAGCCGCCGAGGTATAAGGCATAAGAGGAACCTTCCGGTGCGAGGGCAGAGGACCCGAACCAATGCGCGCACCAAGCGCGGAGCCAAGAAGACGGTCGCCGGGCGCGGACAGAAGCGCGGCGCTACCAAGAAATAAAGGAGTAACCAGATAATATGCCGCAGAAAAAAAAGGTCAGAACAAAGAAACGCGAACGCAAGTTGGTGCATGAAGGCAAAGCCTTTATCACATCGACTTTTAACAATACCATTATCACGCTCACCGACGGTAAAGGCGGGGTGATATCATGGGGCAGCTCGGGCACGGCAGGCTTCAAGGGTTCCCGCAAAGGCACGCCGTACGCGGCGCAAATGGCCGGGCAGGGCGCTGCCGCCAAGGCCAAGGAACACGGGTTGCGACAGGTAGAGGTATTCGTGCGCGGTCCTGGCAGCGGACGTGAGGCTGCCATCAGGGCCATACAGGCCACGGGCATTCTGGTGACCGGGATAAGGGACATTACGCCTGTGCCGCATAATGGATGCAGGCCCAGAAAGCGAAGGCGGGTATAAGATATGGCGAGATATATTGAAGCCTATTGTCGTCTATGCCGCCGTACCGGCACCAAGCTTATGTTGAAGGGCGAGAGGTGCTTCACTGCAAAGTGTGCTCTTGAACGCAGGAATACACCTCCCGGTCCGCATGCGGCGGGCAGGAAGCGCCGTCCCAAGGTGACCGAACTGGGCCAGCAGCTCATGGAAAAACAGAAGGCCAAGTATACTTACGGCACCTTAGAGCGCCAGTTCCACCGTTTCTTTGACGAGGCGTCGCGTATGCAGGGCATCACCGGAGATAACCTGCTGGTTTTACTTGAGCGAAGGCTGGATAACGTGGTATTCCGCCTGGGGTTTGCCGATTCCCGCAGCCAGGCCAGGCAAATAGTCCGTCATGGGCATATCAAGCTCAGCGGGCGCAGGACGGATGTCCCTTCGTGCCTGGTAAAGGCCGGAGACGTAATCGAATGGCGCAAAGAAAGCACCAAGAGTGAATACTATAAGACATTGGTCGAAAAAATCGAGGATAAGGATGTACCGGCGTGGCTGGCACTGGAAAAAGAGAACATGACCGGCAAGGTTATTTCACTGCCCGCTGGCGGTGAAACAAAAACGAATTTCAATGAGAAAGCGATCGTGGAATTCTATTCCCGATAGGAGGATTTTTGGTCCAATTAGCTTTACCAAAAATTGAATGCACCATTTACCAGGATAATTACGGCAGGTTCGTTGTTGAACCCGTTGAGAAAGGTTTCGGGGTAATATTAGGCAACAGCATCAGGCGCGTGCTGCTCAGCTCGCTGCCGGGTGCGGCTATCTCCTCAGTTCTCATCGAGGGCATCACGCAGGAGTTCGACACAGTACCCAGCATGAAAGAGGATGTTCTGGAGTTCCTCTTCAATATTCGTGATATCCGCATCAAGATACTGTCCAAATCTGCCGAGGCTGGCAAGATGAAACTTAAGATCAAGGGCCGGAAAGAAGTGCGTGCCGGGGATATCGAGTCCGGTAACCCGTTGGACTTCGAGATCGTCAATCGCGATCTAATCCTGGCCACGCTGGATTCCCCCGAGGCCAACCTGGATATCGAGTTCAATGTAAGGGTGGATAAGGGATATCAGCCCGCCAGCACCGGCGATAACGTTGGCATAATCGTGACCAGCGAGGGTACCAGCAAGGAGATGTCCATCGACGCGATATACTCCCCGGTAACGCGCGCTAATTATACTATCGAGAGCAGCGGACCGGGCCAGGGCGCCGGCAAAGAGAAGCTGGTGCTGGAGATCTGGACCGATAATACGATAGACCCCATAGAGGCGCTGAGCGAGAGCATCCGCATAATTATTGAGCAATTCAACTGCTTTACAGGGTTAGCCAAGACCATCGCAGCCAAAGAGGAAGTTGAAGCATGGCAGAAATCCATACCTGCCGATGTTTACAACATGCCGCTGGAGAAACTCAACCTCTCCACGCACACCTACAACAGCCTTCGCAGGGGCGGCATAACCATGACAGGCCAGTTGCTGGAAAAAGGGCTTGAGGGCTTGATGTCATTTGGCGGATTCGGCGTCAAATCCAGGGAGGAAGTCGAGGCCGTTTTGAAGGAATTTGGAGTTGAAGTGACCGGCGCGCCGGTCGAAAAAGAGAAAAAGAAGAAAGGGCGCAGCAAAAGCAACGGCCCTGAAGGTGATAACGAATGAGACACAAGCTTTCCGGGAAGAAATTAGGAAGGCCGGCGGCACATCGCTGGTCTTTATACCGCAACCTGGTCACTGACCTGTTGAATTATGGCAAGATAAGCACCACACTGGTCAAGGCCAAGGAGGCCAGGGGTTTGGCCGATAAGATGATTACGCTTGGCAAAGAGGGCGGCCTGGCATCGCGGCGGCGTGCCCTCGCATTCATTTTTGATGAAAAAGTGGTTGATAAGGTCTTCGGGGAGTACGCTTCGCGGTATAAGTCGAGGCCCGGTGGCTATACGCGGGTGCTCAAGCTTGGCATGCGTGAAGGTGACCGGGCGCCCATGGCGCTCATCGAGATGGTGGAGTAAGTTACACATCCACGGTGGAGTTCTTTAATAATTTAGGGAAAATCGTTCTCGTAGTCGAATATAACGGCAGACGTTATTACGGCTTCCAGTGGCAAAAAGGATGCCCTACGGTACAGGATGAGCTGGAGAAGGCTATTTTAAGCTTGACCGGTGAGAGCAGGCGCGTTTCAGCGGCCTGCAGGACTGATACCGGGGTACACGCCAGGGGACAGGTGGTCAGCTTCAGGACCGGCTTTGTCCTGGACCCGCGCAAGTTCGTCAGCGGATTGAACCACTTCCTGCCGGAGGATATCGCGGTAGCCGGTGCCGCTTCGGTCAGCGCCAGGTTTAATGTTATGAAGGAAGCCGTTAGCCGGGAATACCGCTACCAGATAATGAACAGGAGGCCGCGGGTGGCGGTGGAGAACGATATGTGTTACCACGTGATGACGGGTCTTGACGCCGGACTCATGAACAGGGCGGCAGGGCTGCTCATTGGAGAGCACGATTTCGCCTCCTTCGTCACGGGGTGGGACAGGCGGGAGAGCACGGTGCGCCGTGTATATGATGCGGGAGTGGAAAGGGAAGGCGAAAAAGTGGCCTTCCATATCAGGGCTAAATCGTTCTTGCCGCACCAAGTACGAAATATCGTGGGTACACTGGTAAAGGTGGGGACCGGAAAGATTACAATCGAGGAATTTAATAATATATTAGGGATGAAAAAACTGAGCCTGGCCGGGCCGACAGCGCCGGCGCACGGCCTTTGCCTTATGAAGGTTATTTACGCGGATAATTCGGAGTTTAAATATGAAAACCTATGCACCTAAAGCAAGTGAAATCGAGAGGAAATGGCACCTGATAGATGCCAACGGGCAGACCCTGGGCAGGATGTGCACGCAGATAGCGAAGCTTCTTATCGGCAAGCACAAGGCCATGTTCGCCCCCAATACTGATACGGGCGATTTCGTGGTCGTCATCAACGCAGCCAAGATCAGGGTCACGGGAAAGAAGATGACCGACAAGATCTATTACCGTGTATCCGGCTATCCTGGTGGCATCCGGGCGATAAAGCTGAGCGAGATGCTGGAAAAACATCCCGAGCGTGTCATTGAGCTCGCGGTGCGGGGCATGCTGCCCAACAACAGGCTGGGAAGGGCGATGTATAAAAAATTGAAAGTCTATGCCGGCGACAAGCACCCACATGAGGCGCAGCTATCCGGCGCAAAAGAATCTGACAAAGGGAGCTCTGATAAATGAGTACAGCAACATATCATCGAGGCACAGGCAGAAGGAAATGCGCCATTGCGCAGGTGAAATTATCCTCGGGGTCGGGCGGCATCGTCGTCAACGGCAAGCCCTACCAGGAGCTTTTTACGCTGGTTGATCACAGGCGCATGATTGAACAGCCATTCATTGTCACCGACACCATGGGCAAATACAGCGTTGAGGTGAAGGTGGTAGGCGGCGGTATGACCGGCCAGGCCGGCGCCATCAAGCATGGCATCGCCCGCGCCCTGGTGGTTTTGAACGAGAGCTTCAAAAGCCCCCTGCGCCAGCACGGCCTGCTGACCCGCGACGCGCGCGTCAAGGAACGCAAGAAGTATGGCCTCAAGCGCGCGCGCAAAGCACCGCAATACACCAAACGTTAAAGTAATTTCGGGAGATATTTTAAGGGGCCCGCTTCGAAAGAAGCGGGCCCCTTAATTTATAAGAGAAGCCCGGGCAACAGGGCATTATGCCGCTGGTCAGGCTTTCATTAGGACCCTGCTGAGAGCGGGGTTCTTGATGGAGATCGCCCCTTCCGGGCAGACCTCCTGGCAGCAGTAACAGCGGATGCAGCGGTCATATTTATAAGTAGGAGGACTGGTTTTGTCGCCGCTGTGCCAGTTCACAGCTTTGGGTTTCACGGGGCACATCTGGACACATGTTCCGCAAACAGTGCATTTGACCTTATCGATGGCCGGCCTCTCGCAGACCTGGTTCCTGACAAAAGCCTGCAGCCGGCCGCTGCTGCAATGCTGGGGAGCCGAGCGCACCACCTTAAAAGATGGGGTATAGAACGCTTCCAGTTTTTCGCCTGCTATCTCTATTCTATCAATGTGATAGGTTCCCAGCCCTGACTGCTCGCCAGGTTTGGAGGTTGGTACAGCCTCGGGGTCGAGGTTAATCATGCGGCAGGCGGTAGCGTCCAGTGCAACAGGATCAGCCGAAAGCAACAGGACGTTCATTTTCCGGACCTTGCCGCCGCGCGGTCCGTTGCCTTCCATGGCCCGTATACCATCCATGATGTAAAGGCGCGGTTTTATAAAAGTGTTTATATCCACCAGCATAGCCGCGAAGTCATGGGGATCTGCCAGCTTGACATGGTACTGTCCCTTGATAAAGCCGGGGATGCATCCGAACTGGTTCTTGACGGCGCCTGTAAAGCGCACCAGCCCGTGGGTTTTGAACTTTGGCAGGCTCACCATCCCGTCAGCCTCCAGCACGCCATTGGCAATGGTGAAGTTTTTGACCAGCAGCGCCTCCTTGTGGCTGACCGTCTGCCCGGAGTCAAAATCGGCGATGGTAAATCCCAGCTCATCGCCAACCTGCTTGAGCCCGGCGCGCCTGCAATTGCCCTCGCATTTGCCCATAGAAGAGGAGTCGCCGTAAGATACCCAGGCGCCTGCTTCCTGCAGGAGCCTGCCTGCGGCTTTGAAAACGGCGGGGTGGGTGGTCACACAGGTAAGCGGGTCAGAGCCCAGCAGCACGTTGGGCTTTAAAACGATTTTTTCCTGCTGCTTTACAAACAGGCCAAGGCCGCCCAGCAACTCCATACCATGCTTTACGGCCCTGTAAACCTCGTCCTCGTTATATGTGTCACACCTGACTAAGGCGACTTTTACTCTGTCGATGATAGCCCTCCTTCGGCCGGTAAGTGGTCGGGTGTAATTGTAGTGTTTTAGATTAAGCCGGACAACTACACCGGCAGAGCAGCTGCCTGCAGTAACTTTAGCTGCCGGGCGTTTGCCTCAGCTATCTTGCGGAAGTGGAAGCCGTAGATGGCCATGGACATCGATAACGAGAACGAACGCGGGCGCTTGAACGTCGTCCAGATGACCAGGTCCCAGAAATGCCAGCGTTCCTTTTCCCGGATGCCCAGCACCCAAAGAGATTTAAAAAAAGCCTTGAGGTTCTGCGATTTCAATACCGATATCTTCTGCCGTTTGGG
>CAIMUM010000016.1 GCA_903844685.1 uncultured Dehalococcoidia bacterium | reverse complement strand
CTGATATCTTCGATGTCTTTTTTATAGGCGACGCCCAGTACAAGTATCCTGGACCCTTTCACACTTTTGCTGCGGGTATTAAGGGTATCAATGATACGCTCGACTATGTATTCGGGCATGGTTTCATTGATCTCAGCGGCAAGTTCGATGAATCTTGTGTGAAATAAATATTCCCTGGCTTTGCTGGCAAGGTAGTAAGGGTCTAATGGAATGCAATGGCCGCCCACCCCCGGTCCGGGATAAAAAGGCATATAACCGAAAGGTTTGCTTGAAGCGCACTTGATGACTTCCCACACATTTATATTCATCTTTTCACACAGTTTGGCTAATTCGTTTACCAGGGCTATGTTGACGCTGCGGAAAACGTTTTCGAAGACCTTGTCCATTTCAGCTACCTCGGGGGTAGAAACCTCCAGCACTTTGTCTGAAACATGTGCGTAGAGCAGTGCTGCAAGTTTGGTGGATTTAGGCTCCATGCCGCCGACTACCTTGGGTGTATTCCTTATGGTGAATTTTCTGCTGCCGGGGTCGATGCGCTCCGGCGAAAAGGTCAGGAAATAATCGATACCCACCCTTAGCCCGGTTGATTCCAGCAATGGAAGAACGATTTCACGCGTGGTTCCCGGGTAAGTAGTGCTTTCCAGTATTACCAGGTGGCCCAGGCGCAGGTAACGTGCGATATCATTGGTGGCGCTCACGATATAGGTTAAATCCGGTTCCTTGTTTTTGGTCAGGGGTGTAGGTACACAGATAATGATCGTGTCTACCCTGCGTAGGACTGATTGGCTGGTTGTTGCTTTCAAGCGCCCGCTGGCAACGGCCTTCTTTAAACGGGTTGATCCTATATCAAGCAGATAGGAGATACCACGGATAATCTTGTTAACCCGTCCCTTGTCTGAATCAATGCCGGTTACGTTGAATCCGGCCTCGGCAAAGGCCAAAGCCAGGGGCAACCCCACGTAACCCAGGCCTACTACCCCTATTTCGGCTGATTTATCCTTTATCCTGCTTTCCAGGTTACGCAGATCGTTCACTGTCAATTCGGCACGCGGCATTCTTAAAATCTCCTCTTCGAACTTTATTTATCATTCAGCCAATTATGCATAGTTTAGCTGTGGCGCAAAGTTGTGTCAAAAGGTTGACAGAGTCGGCGGTACGCGGACTTAAAAACTGGCATCGGTGGGCAAAATAATTGACAAATAGTGGGTTGCCATAATTGACATATTTAAAACATTGGGTATAATTGAAGCTGAATGAGTATGCAACAGGCAGGGCAACAGAAAAACAAGTATCTGTATTTACTATCGGATATTTCAGATGTGGTATCCAGTGCGCTTGCTGATAAGGATATTCTGGATAGTGTCCTGTGGGAAATGGGCAACGCTATTGATCTGGACGCCTGCTGGATACAGAAATTTAATGCCTCCACAAATTCCCTGGTACTGGTTGTGCAGCACGGATTGCCTGAGTCCCTGATAAAGGAGTTGGAATCTGTCCAGGTCGGTATGGACGCTATCGGCAGAGTTGCATTAGATAGGAAAACGATATACTGCAATGATGTGAGCAACGATCCAAATTACAATTGGGATGCAGCAGCTAAAGCCGGTTTTTTCTCACTCATCGCCTCTCCTGTGATTTCAAGTGGTAAATTAGTCGGATTGATCGGTGGACTGTCAACAAAATCGAACTTTTTTACATTGAACGAAAATAAGTTGATGTCTGCCGTAGGTTCATGTGTTTCTGATGTGTGCGGCCGTGCCTGTCTTGATCATGGGGAAGCTGAGGTTGCCAAACAGCAGGATGAGATCACCCATACCCATCTGTTTTTAAGTGCGCTTAGCCATGAGTTGAAAACACCGCTGACGGCGATTATCGCATCTACCGGACTGCTGATAGAAGAACTGGAGAAAAAACAAGAATCGACGTTATTAAGAATAGCGCAAAATATATCGCGCAGTGCTACCAGCCTGCAAAACCGTTTAAGCGAGCTGATTAATCTTTCTAAAAATAAGGACGAGACCTTCGGGATAAATAAGAAGGAATTCGACTTCTCCCGGCTGGCGGCAGAGGTGGCTGACCAGGTTTTATCTCTGGTAAAACAAAAGAAACAGACCTTGAATCTGGACGTCACTCCATATATTAAGATACATGCGGATGATCAGAGGATAGAGCAGGTGTTGCTGAATCTGTTGTCCAATGCAATAAAGTTTACACCTGAAGGTGGGCAAATATTTTTAAAAGCCTATAAGGATGAGAAGAGACTTGTTGTCAATGTGCAGGATACCGGACCCGGTATCCCCAATGAGGAAAAAAAGAAACTATTTGTCCCTTATTATCACCCGTCCACTGACAGGTCAGGGATACCTGGTCTTGGGCTTGGATTGGCGATCAGCAAGCAGATCGTCGAATTGCACGGCGGCGCTATTTGGGTACAAAGCGATGTCGGCAATGGCAGCACTTTCTCATTTTCGCTGCCTTTGAGCGAAAAATAATTGGGAAACACAATTTTATGCCGGAACCTGTGAAGATACTCCTTATCGAAGATAATGCGGACATCCGTGAAATCACGTGCCTGATATTTGAAATACACTGGCCTGAAGCTAAAATAATCCAGGCTGTCAAGGGGTCTGAAGGCCTCGCCATGATGAAATCAGAGTTGCCCGATTTGGTATTGCTTGACTTAGGCCTTCCCGATATGGATGGCATGCTGGTTCTTAAGGAAATACGCAGTTACTCTGATATCCCTGTGGTCATACTGACCGTGCGGGGTGAGGAGACGGACAAGGTCAGGGGCCTGGAGATGGGTGCGGACGATTATATTGTCAAACCTTTCAGTCATAAGGAACTGCTGGCGCGTATTAAGGCCGTGTTGCATCACCGGCAAAAGACATCAGCGGCAATAAAAAAACAGGATTATTCTGGACAATCCGGTTCCCCTGTGATCAGGAAAAAAGCAACCACCAACCGGATTGTTATCGATTTCACAAAAGATGTGGTGTATAAGGATGGCGACGTGGTGAAATTAACGGGTACGGAGTTGACTCTTTTGAAGTACCTGGCTTCAGCTTCTGGTCAGGTCATTTCAGCCGATAATATACTTACCCATGTGTGGGGTGCGGAATATGTTAATAGTACTGCCCATCTGCAGGAATATATACACCGCCTGCGGGAAAAATTGGAAGATGATCCCAATAACCCTAAAATTCTATTGAAGGAAGCTGACGGATATAAATATGTTCAATACTAACTGTGTTATATCTAAATTATGTTATAAAGTAATACCAGTTGTAATTGTGAGGGACTGGATATGAGTGAAATTCTTTTTATTTCAAGCGACCCGGTACTAAAAGAAAAAAACCTTGAGATTATGCAGCAAAGCGGACTTGATGCGGCTGGCACATCTGGTTGTCTTGAAGGGCTCGTTATGCTCGACAAGAACAAGTATCAAGTAGTTGTAATTGACGATGAACTATCCGATATTAGCGGCTATGAGGCTTGTCTCAAGGTAAGACAGCAGCAGGGAGTTTTAATCGTGCTGCTGGGCACTATCCCTGATTCGGACGCATGGGCCAGGGTCGAGGAATTGGGGTTTGATCTTTACTTACGCAAACCGGTTAGTCCCCGTGAATTGCTCGCTCGTATCAAGGCGATGCTACGGAGGCCGGAATCGGATAAAGAACAGAGTAAGCCGATGGGTCAATCAGCGGCACAGACACAAGAGCAGGTTGCTCAGGGACAGCCAGCGGCACAGCAATCTGTACAACCGAGGCCGGGACCAAGGATAGTATCGGCGCCGGTTGCACAGCAAGCCGCTGGTAATCTTCCCCCGGCGGCTCCTGGTCAATCTGCAGCCCGGATCCAGCCTCAGGCTGAACCCGTTGCGCAATTCTATAACCGGAGGACTACAGATCAGGTTAAGCCCGATGTCGCGTCTGCAACCCAGGCGCCTGATGCACCAGAGGTATATTCGCGGCCACCTGTGACACCGGTCCAACAGACATATAACGAGGCGCCAGCGGTTTATGTCCGACCCAGGGGGCCGCATATTTCGATGGATACGGCACAGCAGGTTCAACCTCAGCCAGAGGTCGTAATGCAAAAGCAGGTTACTCCTCAAAGACAAGAAGCTGCACACACCATTGTGCCGCCTTTGGAAAGAGATCTTCAGAATAAGGTAAAAGGGCCGTTGACTCCTCCTCCTTTGCAGCAGCAGATCGCTGTTCCCGCCGGGATACAGTCGTCATCGAACGGTGATGATGAGGGGGCTGCGATACTCAGTGATCCACGCGTGGTCAAAGTTGTGGATGCTCTGGTCAGCGGCAAGCTGCCTGATATCAATCCCGTGGTAGATTTCAGTTACAAGACGGGCTATGCATATCCCTCCGTAAGTAGCCTGATAGATGCCTCCGAGGAGGATACTATTAATATACTTGAAACGCTTGCCACCAATGGCATTCTGATCAAGCAGTCTTTTGAAAAGTTTTACGTTGATCCTGATGGATTTTTTCAGCTGATACCTACGGAGCGCTGCCCGCGCTGCGATTCGGCAAATATAATCAAAGGGCAACTGGTGGAACATTTTTCCTGTGGTTATGTGGGACTGGACAAAGACTTCAAGCAGGATAGCCGCTATGTATGCCCCAAATGCCGTAAGGATTTACGCTTAATTGGCACAGATTACCGCAACGTTGGGATACACTACAGATGCCAGGATTGCAGCGAGGTATTCACGACACCGGTTATGAAGTGGCGCAATATGAAAACACGCAAGGTATGGAATGCCGGAGAGCTGAGAGAGGTAGAGACCTTTTCTTACCAGTTCAGCCCTGATAAGAAAGGCTGGCTTGAATTCCAGATGAAACCGAAAACACAACTGGTGGATTTCCTTAAGAACCAGGGCTACCAGGTGCATGAATTGGCCCAGTTAACCGGCCGGTCCGGAGCGGTGCATACGGTGGACGTCCTTGCCATCAGGGATGACATAATTACCAAGATCTACCTTGGAATAGGTATCCTGGTTGCCGCCTCGGGCGAACCGGAAGTTGGGTTGGAATCATTATTCAGGTTTGACACACGCGCCTACGATATCGGTATCAATTACAAGGTAGTAATTGCGATTCCCAAGCTTGGACCTGAAGCTATGAATTTTGCTGGTAGACAGATGATCCGTGCTTATGAAGCCAAGACATTGGCAGCAGTAGTTGCGGATTTAACTCATATGGATCGCTCCAAGATTGGTATGCAAAGCAGGGTGGAAGCGGTTGAAAACCAAGCGGCATCCGCGTCAGGGAGCGCCAGGACAACAGTGGTGAAGTTTCTGCGCAACCGCGGTTATGATGTATATGAGAGGGCGCTTATACTGGGAAAATCCGGTGTTGAGCATGTATTTGATGTATTTGCACGTAAAGACGATAAAATCGTAGTACCTACGATCGCCATCGGTATTGCCGGCAGCGCCACCGGTCAACCGGTAGGGTTGGACGAGGTTTCAAAATTCGATGCGGCCGCTTTCGATGCGGGCATACGCAACAAAGTATTTTTTGGATTGCCGCGAGTAAGTGACCAGGCCAAGCAATTTGCTGTGCAACAGAAGATAGATATATTTGAACAGCAGGACCTGGGGAAATTAATCTGAACAAGGGGTTATGCCTCATTGACTATGTATGATGATAGGGGAGCTCCACCGGGTTTGAAATGAAGAACATAGCTATTTTTGTTGTTGCAGCGCTATTCTTGATTCTGCTGCTGGGTATTTTTTATTTCATGCCCGTGGAATCCATCTGGATTGGTTTAGGAGCGATGGCTGTGATAGTCATCTACCATTTTATATCGAGGTTAGTAAAAGGCAAACAGGTAAGGGAACAGAAACCAAGTCCCTGGCAGAATCTGACCTCGCTCCTCTTCATTTTTTTTATAATTTTCATTATTTTTATTATTACCTTATGGAATATCGAGGTTTCGCTCTTAATTCAGCTGCTGCTCGTTTCATTGATATTTACCATGCTTATCAACTTTTTAACAGTACCGCTGGCCATTTTTCACAAGCTCAAGGAACGGAAGGAGATATTTAAACCGAGCAATTATCAACCGCGGATAAGTATCATCATACCGGCGTATAATGAGGAAAAGGTTGTTGCCAGAACCATAGAAACTATTATCGAGGCAGACTATCCGGATAAAGAGATTATCGTGGTGGATGATGGGTCAAAGGATAATACTTTCGAAGTAGCCTCAGAGTTCAATGGGCGTGGTGTCAAAGTAGTCAGGCGGCCCAATGGTGGAAAATTTGCGGCGTTGAATACTGGTATCGCTGTATCTACGGGTGAAATAATTATCACTGTGGATGCTGACAGTATGATTACCAGGGTATCATTGTCTGAGATAGTAAGGGGTTTTGAGGATCCGGACGTCGCGGGTGTCGCCGGCAACCTGAAGGTCTACAACCGGACCAATATACTGACAAAACTTCAAGCCCTTGAATATATAGTTCAAATACAAATTGTCAGGAGGGCTTTTGAGAACTTTGGTTCTTTGACGGTAGCATCAGGCGCGTTTAGTGCGTTCCGCAAAGCAGCCCTCAAGGAAGCAGGTAATTATGACCCGGATTACCTGCTCGAAGACTTTGATATAACGATTAAATTGCTCAAATCGCACCAGATATTGCATGGTAGCAATGAAGCTGTGTGCTATACGGAAGCTCCTGAAACCCTGCAGGATGTTTACAAACAGAGGTTAAGTTGGTTCCGCGGCGATTTCCAGAATTTCTGGAAGCACAGGGATGCATTTTTCAATCCCCGGTTCGGTATTATGAACAAATTGACATTCCCTTACATGCTGCTGTCTATGACACTGGTGCCTTTTGCCAGCCTTGTCGTAATTGTCACGTCAGTTATAATGCTTATCGATGGCGAGTGGATGACGCTCGTACTCGCACTTGCCCTTTTCATGGCACTTCAATTATTAATATCTATACTTGCTATCCTGATAGCTGATGAAGATTTGAAGCTGGCTATTTATTCACCACTTTTCATAGTAGGTTACAAGCAATTTTTGGATTTTACGATGATCAAAGCTTTAATCGATATAATACTTGCCGGTGGAACATACCCCCGGCGGGAAAAGGTTGCCAGGATTGGAGACAAAACATATTCACAAAGGCCGGCTGCTGCCAGTTCACTGCTGCAAATTCCGCAAAAACCTGCTAAAGAATCGGGTAACTGATACCAGACTCAGTTAAACAGATAATTAGCGGGGATTCACTGCTTGTTTCAATAAAGAGGAACATGAAAGACGTATTGGATAAATATCGAGGTTTGAAAGTGCTGGTCACCGGGGGCGCTGGATTTATCGGATCTCACTTGGTAGAGAGGCTCCTTGAACTTGGTGCAAATGTATCAGTGATAGATACTATGCTGTGCGGAAACAAGATTGAGCGCCTTTCCGGGCACAAAAACCTCGTTATCCATGAAGAGGATGTTTTGAATGTTGCAGCCATTGCGCCTCTTTTCAAAGATCAGGATGTGGTTTTTCACCTTGCCGCGGTGGTGGGTGTGGAGGAAACGCAGGATGAACCAGTCAACCTGCTCAACGTTGAGGTGGTGGGCACTTCCAATGTCATTTCCCTCGCGGCCAAGAATAAGGTCAAGCGCTTTATCTTTGCGTCCTCCTCGGAGGTTTATGGTGACTCACTTAAACCTATGGTGGAGGAAGGTCCGTTTAATCCCAAGTCCACTTATGCCTTAACCAAGTTGATTGGCGAACATTTCTGCATGGCGTATTACCAGAAATTTGGGCTTGAGTATACTGCCCTGCGCTTTTTTAATTCGTACGGGCCGCGTCAGGACGACCGGTTTGTACTTTCCCGCTTTGTAAACAGGGCGCTGGTGGGGCAGGAACTCTATATTTACGGCGACGGGAACCAGACTCGCGATTTCACTTATGTGCAAGACAGTGTTGATATGTCGTTGCTGGCCGGTATTATGGATGAAGGTGTTAACCAGGTGATAAACTTCGGAACGGGAAAAGCTGTATCCATTAATACACTGGCCGATATGGTGCTGAGCACCCTGAATCTTAAAGGACAGGTCAATACAAAATATGTAAATTACGATCGCCGCCGGTCGTTGGAAATCGAAGTCTTTAACCGCATAGCTGACACTGCTAAAGCTGAGACCCTGCTTGGATATAAACCCGTTACCGGTTTGAAAACAGGCTTGCAGAAATATATTGACTGGTATAAAAAGCGGGCATAGCCGCCTCATTTGTCCTGGGTGAAGCTATTTTTCACCTATCCTGTAACGGTACCACTGTTCGAATGTCAGGATGGTTGCAAATGACTTGCACCATTTGACTATCCGGTCCAGCTTTTCCAGCTTGGCCCTGTCCGGTTTATTGTCTTTACTGATAAAGCAGGATGGATGAATACCAATCGCGACTACCCCGTTTTTACCCAGTGTGGCACAAAGCATGGTAGTGAAATCATTGTAATACTGTTCATTACCCGGTTGAATCTCACCGCAATAATCCTGAAGCTTGGACTGCTGATTTATATCGAAAGTGTCCTTCCAGGTTTCTGTAATATTGTCCCAGGCGCACACATCACTTGCAGTCGGAATCCTGTACATGCCTGTGGGATCACTTTTTCCAAAATAGTCGACAGTATAATTTATTGATGGGTGGGGCTCAACGCCAATCTGGGTAGCGAAAATCTTATAACCGGCATCATTAACGGCCCGATACCCGGTCTCGTCGTAATAATCGGTTGGGACAGTAAGGGCAACTGGATTGATTCCAAAATATTCCAGGTATCTGTGACGCGCTGCAATTAATTTTGATTTGATATCATCGTAAGAGAGATTTGATTTAGTAGTATCCAACTGATAGTACGTCCAGTCGTAGCCGTGGACGCTTATGCCCACAGCGTTCTGGTCGAAATATTGCTTGAGCCAGGGGATTTTATATGAATCAACACCGCCGGCATTGGAAACAACACCGCAGTCGACAGGGATACCATTTGCCTGGAACAGTTTAATTATCTCCTGTACAGTATCCTCAAGATAACCCTTGGACACGTCGTCCAACCTGAAGATGATGACCGGCCCTCCGGAATAAGGTGGCAGTGGACGCTCCTTATCAGGGGGAGATGAAGTAAGGGATTTGTATTTATACCAGTTTTCAAGCGTGGTTATCTGGCCGAGTTTCTGGCATGATTTTATCAGCGTGGACAGCTGCTCCAGCTTTGCAGGGTCCGCCTTGCCGTCCTTGCCCTGCAAGGTTGCCGGCTTTATCTGTATGCACGCGATGCCATTACTGTCCATGCTTCGCTTGGCTATGCCGGGCAAGTCAGCGTCAGATTCAAATGAGCCGACCATAGGCAATCTGTAAAGCCCGCTGGGATCTACCTGGCCGGACCAGTTAGTGGGTTGGCCTGACGGAGATAAATTGGCAGAATTTGGCGAGCATAGGACATTGAAGCCTGATTGCTGCAGCAAGTCATAGTTGGTTTCGTTGAAGGCCGCCGTGGGGAATATGCAGGAGACCGGTGTCTGGCCAAAATAATATTTAAACTGCTCACGTGATTTGATCAGGCTGGATTTAAGTTCGGTGTAGGAAGGGGATGAACTGGATGCCTGTTGAGGAAGCCAGGGTAGAGAATACCCATCGACGCTGATGTCTATGATACCCGCATCGAGGTAATCAATATATTCGCTGCTCAGAGCTGATCCCGTATCAACTATCCCGGGTTCCAGCGCTAAATTAAGGGGCACATTATTGCTGCCGAAAACCCTGATTATATTTATTACCACAGCCAATAAGTCGCCCTTTATTTCAGACTGTTCCACGATGAAAACTACAGCCTCCCCGCCGTTATAAGCAGCGGTATCCAGTTTCCTGACGTGCGCTTCGGAAGCAGGCAGGTTAGACGGGATACCTGTAGCGGTCTGAGTATTTATACCTGTGCATGCGCTGGACAGCAGGATGAACGCACTGAGAATCAATTGGAGAGATTTATGGGCGTGTGATGGTAGCATAGTTCAACCTATTTGACGCAACGCGTATATTTGCTGTTGCTAACGTAATCAAAATAAGATTAATGAACGGCGTCGTTATAATTTATTCAGCAACTTATACCTGTACCACTGATCGAAAGTCATAATTGTGGAAAACGATTTGAACCATTTTAGCAGTGAATCCAGTTTTTCCAGCTTGAGCTTATCCGGTTTTCCGTCCCTGTCTAAGAAACACTCAGGGTGAATACTTATTGCAGCTACCCCCAGTTTTTCAAGCGCGGTGCAGATACTCCACGTGTTGTCATTGTAGCCATATACGTCCTGGTAAATATCATGATATTTGCAGTAATCTTTGATTGATGCTTTTTTTCCGATATCGATAATATCTGTCCACGTGCAGTTATCTCCCCATGCGCAGACGTCTTTTACTGCGGGAATTCTGTACATCCCGCCGAGGTCCCTTTTACCGGAGAAGTCCACTGTGTAATCCGTTTCGGGATAAGGTTCGTTACTCATTTGTGTAGAGAAAACTTTGAACCCGGCATCCTGGATTGCCCTGTAAGCGGGCTCATCGTAATAATCAACGGGGACAGTGAATGCTATCGGGCTGACCCCGAAATATTTTAAGCATTCAGCGCGTGCCTGCATCAGCTTGGTTTTAATGCCTAAGTACGTCAAATTCTCACTCGGGATATCCCGCTGTACAGCTATCCAATCGATGCATGGTCTATCGCGCAGGGCCTTCAGATACTGGAGGTCATGGGAAGTATCCAGTTGATAGGGGGTCCAGTCATAACCGTTAATGCTTATACCTACGACATTCTGGTCGAAGTATTGCTTTAGCCAGGGTATATCATATAAATCGGTTGCGACGCCGTTGGAGAATATGCCACAATCAACAGGGATTCCATTATTCTGGAACACTTTAATTATCTCTTTCACCACTTCTTCATCAAGACCTTTAGCCACATCATCCATCCTGAATATAATGACAAACCCTCCATCATAGGGAGGCAGTGGGCGCTGTTTGACCGAAGAAGCTGTCGCAAGGGCGTTGTAACTGTACCAGTTTTCCAGCGTGGTTATCTGGCCGAGTTTCTGGGATGATTTTATCAGGTTTGCCAGCTGTGCCAGCTTGGCTGCGTCTGATTTGCCATCCTTGCCGGTTAATGCTGCCGGTTGTATTTCGATAACTGCTATCCCGAGACCTTCAACGCTTTTTGCGATTGGATCAAGCAGATCAGAGTCAAACTCAAATGATCCAACAATCGGCAATCTGTAAAGTCCGTCGGGGTCTGTTTGGCCGGACCAGTTAACCGGCAGCTTTGATGGTAAGAAGTTGGCGGAGGCCGGCGAACACAGTACCTTGAAACCGGACTGCTGTAGCAAAGAATAGTTGACTTCGGTGAGAGATGCGGAAGGAAAAACACAGGCCGCCGGTGCTTCACCGAAATCAAACTTGAATTGCTCCCGTGACCGGATAAGGGTGGACTTAAGCTCACTATAAGCAGCGCTTGAGATCGATGCCGATTGCGGCAGCCAAGGAATGGGGTAGCCATAGATGCTGATGTCTATTATGCCGGCATCAAAATAGCTGAGCAGCCGACTCACATCGCTATTGTTATTGACAATGGAAGGTGTCAAAGCAACATTCAGTGGGGCGCTGTTTTCGCCGAATACTCTTATTATTTGATCTGCCGTATCTCCGAAGCCGGTATCTGTATCCTGGTCCAAAATGAAAATAATAGCCTCGCCTCCGCCATAGGGTGGTGTCTGTAAGCTTCGCACATGGGCGCTTGGCGCCGGGGTGGTAGCCGGAATGGTTGTATCGGTTGTTGAAGGTGTCTGTGTGCAGCCTGAAGATATCAGAACAGACAGGCAAACAAATAATGCAACAAATTTTTTTATATACAAATAACCCATATGCTCAATAATATATCGGGCAGATATCGCCAGTCAATGATACGGGCAGTTCCGGTGGTAATATCGCTAATTTATGTTCAGCCAATAAATAAATATTACTGCATCTGTTTTACCGTCCCGATTTCTTGCCGGATGACTTTCCACAGATCGCCTCCTGTCTTTGACAGGTACCTGTTGTTCCCCGCATCCCACCGGTTAACAGGTTAAAAAAAGAAAAATGAAATTCCGTCAGAGCCAGATATCTGCAGACAAGACAGCAAGCGCAATTGACTTAATAGTACCATGTTTGTTAGATTGATAATAATATTTAAATTATATCCAATATATATGCCATGATTATGCTTCCAGGAAACGAGGGATGATGTATATCAGTGATTCAGCATAGTTAGCTTTGAAAAAAGCATGAAAAAACTAACTATTCTGGCCCTGGTAGTTTCGATACTGGTAAATATTGTCCCTGCATCGTCCGTAAAAGCCAACCCCGGAAAGCTGGTATGCATTACCTTCGACGACACGTGGGAAAGTCAATATATAAATGCATTTCCCATCCTGCAGACGCATGGATTCTATGCCACATTTGCCATAATCACCACATGGATCGGCGGCGGTACTGGTGCCAAGAAGGTCATGACCATGAGCGAAATCCAGGATCTGGCCGACCATGGTATGGACATCGCCTCTCACACCAGGACGCACCTGGAACTGACCGATAACGTTACACAGTCACAGTTAGATTACGAAATCAAGGGCTCAAAAGATGATCTTGAGCAGGCCGGGTTTAATGTCAGGACGTTTGTATATCCAAATTATTTTTATACCAATGCCGCTATCGCAACTGCAGAAAACGCCGGTTATATTTGTGCAAGGTCCGGCGCCAATCCGCCTCCCTATAATCCGACGGTGGACAATATTACAGCACGATATACTATTGACGCCAGGGAGATAAACGAAACAACTGATAATATAACTTTTGCAGGGATAGTTGCCCCGGCCAGTGATACATCCGTAATCTGCCTTGTTTATCATTCGGTTTCGAACGATCCATCAGCACCAACCCCCGTGACTGTAGACAATTTCACCGCTCAAATGGACTATCTCAAGGATAATGGCTTTACAGTTGTTCGTTTGCCCGACATTATGTATCATGTTGCGCCTAAGATAGCAAGCAGCCCTACGAGCATGACTTTCAACGGCAATCAGGGTGGCAGAAATCCGGCGGCGCAGACTTTGAAAATTGCCAATTCAGGCAGTGGCAACCTTACCTGGTCGGCGACAAAAGCTGGTACCTGGCTTACGATCAACCCGGCCAGTGGCAATTCCACCGGCGAATGGGATAATGTAACCGTTAGTGCTGATATCACGGGTTTAGATCCTGGTACCACCTACAATGGGAGCATCACCATAAGCGCCGACAATGCTACCTCGCAAACCGTGCCCGTTACATTAAAGGTTACATCGCTCAATAATTGGAGCCATCGCAAGAAAATCACCATTAATGGGTCAACCGCGGGTGTTCTGACATATTACCAGATGCCGATTAGAATTAATCGTACAAACGGAACGGACAATGCCACTGATGTCTATTTGGGCACACAATGCAACAGCGATTACAGCGACATCAGGTTCACCAGCGGTGACGGGGCCACCCTGCTTGACTACTGGATCGAGTCATCGGATAACGTCACTGCCAAGGTATGGGTTGAATTTGATTCTATCCCTGCTGCGCCCGGCACTGCCAGCTTCTATCTCTATTACGGCAACAGTGGGGCGCTGCCTGTATCGAATATTCAAAATACCTTTGTCTTTGGCGATGAGTTTGATGGTATATCGCTGGATGCAAGCCGCTGGACCGCGTATATCGGCGGCGGGGGCGCTATCACGGTCTCTGGTGGGCTTCTAACGGTCACAGGTTCTGAAAACCGAACTTACGCAGCCAGTATAGCCGCATACGATAATGCCTATGCTCTACATTCAAGAGCAAAGTTCGATACTACGGACAATTTAACGAGTTTACTCAATCCCAGGCTTATCGGGTTTGTAAATACGGCAGGAAGCATTTCAGACAGTGAATTCACCTCGGCTTTCAGATATTATGATCAAGATTACGATTTCTCTGCGATATCCGGCGATAATATTAACTACGTTAAACCTGATATGCTTCTGACAGTAGATACTGGTTATCATGTAGCCGAATGCAGGAGATATGCTGCGGACAATGACACGTTCATCCTGTATGGAGGTCCCGAAATAGCCGGGATTTATCCTACCGCGACCCCCAGATATTTATATATTGACTCTGATGCGCCCGGCGAGAATATTACTGTCGATTGGATATTTCTAAGGAAGTTTGTTGACCCCGAACCAACCTGGGGGCCCTGGGCATTGCTACCCGCGGTGACCACAGATAATGCCACGAATATCGGTGCTACCACCGCTACGCTTAACGGGACTTTGACTGATAACGGCGGCGAGGACTGCCAGTACCGCTTTCGCTGGGGAACAACATCGGGTGTTTATACGGAAAATACTACCTGGAGTTCAGATAATATAACCGCCGGGCCATTCAGCTACAATGTTAATACCCCGCCGCTAACACAGGGCACTAAATACTATTTCATTGCTCAGTGTCAGAACACTGTAGCCATAGCCGGCGGGGGTGAAAAAACCTTCCTCACCCTGCCGGATGCGCCCAATGGTTTCGCGGCTACGCCGGGGAATGGCCAGATAAGTTTAATCTGGACAAAAGGTGCCGGGGCTGGCCAGACTGTCATCCGCAGAAGTAACGTCGGCTATCCGACCGACCCTAATGCGGGCGACCCTGTCTATTCTGGTCCCGGCGCGAGCTATGTTGACACTACGGGACTGGTTAATGGGACCACTTATTACTATTCCGCCTGGTCTCTGGTCACTGCAGACAGCCTGCAGCAGTACTCAAGCAGCCCGGCCCAGGCTCAGGCCACACCTGCTGCCATCCCCATTGTGACCACCAACGCCGCCGCAAACGTCAGCGTTTCTACTGCCACCCTCAACGGGACTTTGACCGCCGACGGCGGCCTATCCTGCCAGGTTAGATTCCAGTACGGGCCAACAACTAGCTATGAAACCGATAATACATCATGGCAAACGGGTAAAAGAGCAATGTACCTCTTCTCCCAGGATATCACCGGGCTGAGCAAAGGCAGTATATATCATTTCCGTGCGCAGGTGGAAAACGCTGCCGGCACTGGCAATGGAGGCGACAGCACTTTCCTCACCAAACCTGATGCGCCCGCTGGTTTTACGGCTGCCCCGGGGGATCGACAGATTAGTTTAAGCTGGACCAAAGGCGCCGGGGCTATTCGTACCATAATCATAAGAAAGGTTGGGAGCTTTCCGGCCGACCGTTCCGACGGCACCCAAGTCTATTATGGTACAGGCACAAGTTATCTTGACCCGCCGGGCCTGGTTAACGGGACCACGTATTGCTATTCAGCCTGGTCAGAGGTCACTGTAGGCATCCCGCAGCAGTTCTCCGACAGCCTGGCTCAGGCTCAGGCCACACCTGCCGCAGTCCCGACTGTGATAACCGGCAGCGCCACAAATATCGGTGCCACTACCGCCACCCTGAACGGCACTTTAATCGCTGACGGCGGCCTGGCCTGCCAGGTCAGATTTCAGTACGGAGCAACGACCAGCTATGGGACCGATACGTCGTGGCAACTGGGTAAAGTAACCGGGGACAACATCTCACAGGAGATCAATCCACTAAACAAAGGCAATATATATCACTTCCATGCCCAGGCCCAGAACAGCGCCGGCATAGTAAGTGGTGGAGATTTCAGTTTACTCACCCTTCCGGATGCCCCTGGCGGCTTCATCGCTATACCGGGGAACGGACAGATAAGTTTAATCTGGACAAAAGGCGCCGGGGCTGACCGTACTATGATCTTGAGAAAAATGGGTAGCTACCCGGCCAACCGCACTGATGGCGTCCAGGTCTACTTTGATACCGGTACAGGCTATCTTGATCCGGGCCTGGCTAATGGCATCACTTATTACTATTCGGCCTGGTCTGAGGTCACTGCCGGCAGCCTTCAGCAGTTCTCGGATACCCAATCTCATACTTATGGCACGCCATCGGGAGGAGGAGGCGGCGGAGGAGGAGGTGGTGGTGGTGGGGGAGTGGTAAAAGAGCCTGAAGAGGTGACCCTTCCCGGGAAGATTATTAAAGATTTAAGCTATCCGCTTTTGCTGAAGTTTGAATATTTAGACGAAATGGTCAATGAAACAGGCGTCAGCGTTGATGGAAGGACTTCCGATTGGTTACTGATAAATTTCATAGATAAACAGGTTAGCCTGACAATGAGAAAGAATACCAGGATAGCGATGGTAGGAATAAGCTCTGGCGCAGGTATGTGTAAAAATTGTGGTGCGCCAACTAAACCACCGGAGGTAATAGTCTTGACACTTGGCAAGACTAAGCCACCACCCGACAACGCAGTAATAATTGGGCCGGTCTATGACTTAAACGCCTATCAAAAGCAGGGTGACCAGGATCCTATTCCGGTTGTCATCTCTCCGCCGGCCAGGCTGATCATATCCTATGATCCAGGTAAGTTGCCGCAAGGTACATCCTCAGTATTTATTGCCTACTATGATACGCAAAAAGGGTGGATCGAACTTATATCAGACGAGGTTAACATTGGAGAGGCGGGTATGCTGGCCGCCAGTGTAAGCCATTTCACCAGTTTTGCTGTTCTGGCTAAGCTGGCACAGGCACCACAAGCTGCCGCAGTGTCTGTTAATCAACCTGTGGTTAACCCGGCGCCATCATCTGCGCTTATACCTGCCCCGGTACCTCCACCTGCTCCTTCAGCTGAGACTACTCATGGAATAGCAGGGGGGTCTCCCGTGCAGGCCAGATTTGAGGTAAAAAATCTGGTGATCACCCCAATGCAAGGTACTGTCGGACAACCAGTTCAAATCACCGCATTATTAGAAAATACAGGAGATACTGGAGGCAGCTACGATATGAACTTGAATATAGGGGGTATTGTTGAAGGTAGTAAGCACATCTTTATAGAACCAGGTAGCAATCAGGTAGTAAGCTTTGTTGTTACCCGGGACGTGCCGGGTATATACCGGGTGGAAGTAAATGGCTTGACGGGCACGTTTGATCTATCGTTGCCCTATTTCTACTGGATAGTAACAGCGTTGCTCGCTGTCCTGACTATGCTGGCCGGCATATGGCTGGGCTATAAGTTGGCACGTCTCCGGAAAAATATTACACAAAACAGTACAGCTCCCGTAATCGGTGATCATCCCTCTGAGGATGACAAGCATCTATTAATGGGCGATACCGGGGTAAGGCAATTCACCAAAGCAGAGTTACTTTGGGCAAAGCTATCAGGTCGAGACCGGAAAGTTGCAATCCAAAGTAAGGAAGTGGACAAGGACGCTCTTCCTTCTGGAATAGAGATTACCGCATTTGAACTCTCCCCCAGTCAAGTCAAGCAGGGCGACACTGTTAAAGCACTTGTATCATTAGTCAATAGTAGCCAGACTGTTGCAGTGCAGAAATACGAATTAAAATTGGAAAGTGAAATATTAGCTGTTGAGGAAGTTACTGTGGGGCCTGGAGAACGCCGGGGCCTGATATTAGACTTCACCACCGAAAATATGTTACCGGGGGAGTACCAAATTTCTTTAAAAGGGCTTCATAAACGCTTGAAAATAACCCAGAGAAATTGATAATTAATCTATTACTCAATTGTCATAAGTAAATGTGCAGTAATTCTTGAAAGGGTGGTGCTGTATTACGGGCAAAGGTCAAAGTGATCCGGATGAGTATCAAGCAGGCAAAACAGAATCAGGCTTAGATGGGTAAATGTGTAGCTATCACGGTGATGACATCAAGGCCTTCGCTGCTTCGATCAGTTTCGGGTCCGTCGTATACTGAAGGCACAATTCAATATCCGATTTTTCCCCGTCCTTATCACCCATATTCTTATGTATTATAGCGCGGCTGAAATAGGCCCAGGCAAAATCATACTGCAACCGTATTGACTCGTTAATATCGGATAATGCCTTGTCATATATTCCCTTTTCGTTGTAAGCCCAGGCCCGGTTAGCCCAGGCCGATGACAGTTTCGGATTCAAAGATATGGCAGTATCACAGTCAGTAATGGCAAGGTCGAATTGCTGCAAATTGTTGAAGGCCCAGGCGCGCGTAACGTAGGGTATTGCAAATTCAGGGCTCAGGTCAATAGCCTTTGCGGCATCGGCAATCGCCATGCGGTAGTCTTCCTTCAGGATATAACCGCGTGCCCGCGTGTTGTAAGCTAAGGCAGAATTGGGGTTTAATTCGATGGCCTTATTACAGTCAGCCATACCCATATTCCAATAGTCCCGGGTGAGATCATAGGGATATTTCTCGAAATAAGCCCAGGCGCGTTGAGTATAACCGAAAGGCAGGTTGGGATTAAGCTTAATTGCAATATCGCAATCTGTGATAGCCAGGTCGTAGTTGCCCCTGGCTGTCTGTGCCCACGCACGGTTCACATATGCTGTGGCGATCCTGGGATCCATGCCTATAGCCTTGGTGCAGTCCTCTATGGCCAGTTCATATCCGCCGGTCTGGTTATAAACCCAGGCACGGTTAACGTATGCCAGCGGTTGCGTGGGGTCGAGTTCTATTGCTTTATTGCAATCCTCGAGTGCGAGATCATACTTGCCCATCTCGTTATAGTCCATAGCTCTGAATGTGTAAGCCATGGCCCTATCCGGTTCGATCTTAATAGCATCGGTGCAGGTGATGACAGAGTCCCGGTATCTGCCCAAACCATAAAGCGCCCATCCTTTATTAATATAGCCCAGGGCCAATTTTGGATTTAATTCTATCGCCTTCTCCGAGTCCGCCAGAGCCAGGTCGTAAAGGCCTTTTTCATTATATGCGGAAGCGCGCGTGGTATAGGCTAATGCGATGTTGGGCTTTTTATCAATGGCCTTGTCGCAATCTGCGATTGCCAGGTCATATTCGCCTATCTCGTTATAGGTTAATGCGCGGTTGATATAGAAAAAGGGCTGGCTCGAGTCCATACTGATCGCCTTAGTGTACTCATCAATTGCCATTTCCCATTGCTTCTGACTGTAATATTCATCGCCTTTCTTGTAACGGTCGATAGGGCGGTCGAAAATGAAGCAGGAGATGGAGAACGCCAGAATGCATGATAAAACAAGGATACAGGTTACTTTATTCCATGCGCTATTCATTTGTCCCATCCGTTATTATCCTTACTTATCGGCACGTATTATTTAAGAGTAACTTGCTTATAGACTTTCCATTTCCATTTCAGTTGGGGCGATTGATTGCAATCTACGGTGGTTGTATAGCTCGTTCGCGAAGACGGCAATATACCCGCTGCCACCAAATTTTTATTGATGGTCACCTCGGTCATCATCCATTCGATATTATTATTGGTAATGTATCCCACATGCCAGCAGTTACCGGTGTCGCCGTATGGGTCTTTATAACCGTCTGTGATCTTCCATTCCACGTATTTATTTGGATAATATGTCCAGCCTTCGTATAGCTGTTCAGTCGTTGCGTTATCGGAGCTGCTATTGGGCCAGATTATTGATCCATCCGCTGTTTTTACTATTACCAGGAATTTAGTTGAAGTTTCAAACTGGCCGTCGGACACTTTTAACGTGTATAATGTGGTTTCTTTCGGAGATATGGAAACGCTGCCGGTGTTCCCGGAAATAGGACCTATAACCGGCTCAATTGACAATGAGGAAGCCCCGGCCACGTTCCACGCAAGTGTTGAAGTCTCACCGGCTTTTATGGTCTGGGGTTGGGCCTGGAAAGACTTTATATCGAGGAGCGTAGCAGGAGTCGCGTTTGTTGCATTCTCGTTCGCAGGATTGACAGTTAGAGGAGTTTCATCTACAGTGCAGGAAACAAGAACAACAAGTGATAGCAACGCTAATAGTGATAAGGTTGTTAAATAATATCGCCAATCTAATTTTAACAACATATTTTATTAATTACAGGTGCCTGTCTGCTATTTAAGTTCCATTATAGCGCCCCGTCAACATTTTGGGAATAAGCCTGCGTCATTCCAACAATTTCCTTTGAATAAATAACCGAATCATGCCAAAATATGCGTGTTTGCATGACCGGCGGAAAATGGTTATGCATGAACAACAGCATGTCGAAAAATACACGAGCAAAAACTGTCAACCATGCCAAGGATAAAGAGCATTCCATAATGCTGGGCCTTTTACTGGGTATATTCGGGCTTATCACCGGTATAGTCGCTGCTGTAATCGCTAACTCCCTGACACTGGAATCTGAGATACTCAAGAATATCGGACTGGTGACGGCTGTTTTCTTATCCTACCTGAGCATAAGGAAGGTCAACCGCGGGCGGACTGAGGGGTATAACTACGGTTACGGTAAGTTGGAGAGCGTCTCAGGCTTAATCGTATCAGTGGTGCTGGTCATATCTCTGATTATCGTCATAGGTCATACCGTGGAAAGGTTTCAGCATCCTGTTGAACTGCATACGGGCGGCCTCGACCTCGCGATAGTTTTTTCGGCTGTTGCCTTGCTGACCAGTGCCTGGCTATGGAGGCATGACCATCACCTCGCCAGGGAGGAATACTCACCGGTGCTGGAATCACTGTGGCGGATGTACCGCTTCAAAACCGTAGCTTCGATCCTGGTCATAGTTTCGCTGGGAATCAGCGCAATGTTCAGTGACCAGCCCTGGGTCTCATTCGTTGACCCGCTGGGCTCGGTGATAATCGGCCTTTTTATTGTACAGTCCATCTACAATATCAGTGCTATGTCCGTGTACGACTTATTAGACCGTGCACTGGAAGAATCGCTGCAATTAATCATACTGCGTGAATTAGCCGGCTATTTTGAAGAATATGAGGCCATCCATGGCATCAGGTCACGAAGGTCGGGCGCCAATGTGTATGTGGAGATATTCCTGGAATTCGACGGGGAGAAAAAGATGGCCGAAGTCCAGCAAGTGATTAATTCCATGAAAGCCAACCTGGAGAAGAAAATCCACGGCAGTGAGATCGTGGTTTCACCTGCGACAGCAGATGTCGCCTGATCTCGGCGGGATAGTTGAGAGTTTGCATAGTAAACAGTGAAAAACATGGCTAAACAGATATTGACGTTAGAATCTGCCGTTCTTGACGATATCCCCCGCATTATAGAATTTGTCATCAGTTGGCTGGAACGCCGTGGGCTTGGAAAATACTCCTTTCCGCTGGAGACGGCGGTGGACGAAGCAAGCACCAACGTTATAAAGCATGCCTATGGAGGAAGGGGGGGATTTTTCGAGATATCGTGCGATACCCAGGGAAAAGATATAGTTATCAGTATCAAGGACCGTGGAAAACCCTTCGATCCAGGCTCAGTTCCACAGCCGGATGTTAATGCCGACCTGGAGAACAGGAAAATAGGTGGACTGGGAATATACATAATGAAGAAGATGATGGACGAAGTAAAGTATAGTTTCGATGTAAAACAGGGGAACAGGCTGGAAATGCGAAAAACGATGGGATCGGCCGGTGGATCCTTGCCTAACCGATGATAATATCGTTGAGTGCCAGCTCTGGAAGGTGGTGAATGCCCTGTCCCGCCAATATTTAGAGTCTACGCGTGCTTGAGAGCGACGCTTTCAAGGACGTTGGCCACGTCCTCGCACATATCCGTCGCGCTCTCCATGTGCTCGTAAATCTCGCGCCATTTAATGATATCGGCAATGTCCGAATCGTCCTCAAAAAGTTCCGTCAGGGCGGTGCGGTAAATGGTATCGGCCAGGTTCTCCAGCCGGTTTATCTCCACGCAACTATTCAAGATCTTCTCCAGGTTCGAATTGTGCCGGCGCAGGCTGGGCATCACATTCTCAACTTCCGTGGTGATCTGGACAAGAATGTCTGCCAGCTCCCGGGCGCGTTTACCCGGAGTTTTGACCTTGTACAGCACCATGGTATCGGCCGACGATTGAATGAGATCTGTGACATCGTCCAGCGAATGTGCCAGCAGGCCGATATCTTCGCGGTCAAAAGGAGTGATAAAGGAGCGGTTCAACTGGAACATTATCTCGTGTGTAATGGTATCGCCCTGGTGTTCTATCTTGGTCATTTCCTCCAATTTCTCATCAAAACATTCCCAGCTGTAGATCATATCTTTAAGGCTTTCGGCTGCCCTTACCATGTTCTTGGCGCTGACCTCGAAAAGGTCAAAGAACTTGTCATCCCGGGGCATCAAGTTGAACTTAAACATAACTGACGGAAAAATTATAACACAGTCGCAAGGTGTCCTGCTGTAAATGACGCTGCAAACCTTAATTTATCATCTAAAGGGCAGCCTGGTTGACATGTTGATTGAGGCGATTTATTCTATCGGCAATTATAAATCCTGTTATCGTGGACGTTATTTAATCGCAAGCTGAACTGTGCAGGATTGAAGCCGGAATAAATTGAATGGAATACACTCTGGGCATTGACCTGGGGACAACAGGCGTTAAAGTCCTCCTTGTCTCGGAAAAGGGTGAAGTTGTTGCATCAGGCAACGGGGAGTACCCGCTGCTTATACCCAGGCCTAACTGGGCTGAGCAGGATGCTGAAGCCTGGTGGGATGCAACGGTTTCAGCCGTGAAAAATTGCCTGGCGGAATCCTGCGTATCGGTGAGGAAAGATGTGAAAGTGGCCGCTATAGGGCTTTCCGGCCAGATGCACGGCTCGGTTTTCCTCGATGATAAAGGGGAGGTTCTGCGGCCAGCCATCCTGTGGAATGATCAGCGGACCGTTGATCAGTGCCGGCAGATCACAGCTATGGTCGGCGCGGAAAGGCTGATTGAGCTTACCTCGAACCGGGCGTTGACCGGCTTCACCGCGCCCAAGATATTATGGCTTAAGCAAAACGAACCGGAATCCTATGCTAAGGTCAATAAAATCCTGTTGCCCAAGGACTATATACGCTACAGGCTGGCCGGTGTCTTTGCTACCGAGGTTTCCGACGCCTCGGGGACACTGCTTTTCAATGTCAGGGAACGCAAATGGTCTGTTGAAATGCTTAATGCGCTCGAAATCCCCGGTAACTGGCTACCTGATTGTTTTGAATCCACTGTAGTCAGCAGCCGTGTTAGTGCAGACGCTGCAAGGTTGACCGGTCTCGACAGTGGTACGCCTATTGTGGGGGGTGGGGGAGACCAGGCGGCCGGGGCAGTGGGGAATGGCATAGTGAATACAGGCGTTGCGTCCTGTGTATTGGGAACCAGCGGCGTTGTTTTCTGGCATTGCGATACACCTGCTTACGATCCCATGGCCAGGCTGCACTCATTCTGCCACGCTGTTCCCGGCAAGTGGCATATGATGGGAGTTACACTGGCTGCCGGGGGTTCACTGCGCTGGTTCCGCGATAACCTTTGCCAGGATATCAAAGCGGCTGCCGAAAAAAAGGGGATCGATCCCTATGAAATAATTGGCGGCATGGCGCAGGAGATATCAGTGGGTGCGGAAGGATTGTTGTTCCTTCCCTACCTGGCGGGGGAGAGGACGCCCTATGCTGATGCCGATGCCAGGGGTGCTTTCCTGGGACTGTCGCTGCGTCATACCAGGGCACATATGGCACGGTCGGTGATGGAAGGGATAACCATGAGCCTCAAAGATTGCCTGGAATTAGGGGAGCAGAGCGGAGTGCAGGCGTCCCGCATATTTCTTTCCGGCGGAGGCGCCAGGAGCGCGTTCTGGCAACAGATGGCCGCCGATATATTTGAGATTGAAGTGGCGAGGGCGGGCAGCGACGAAGGCCCTGCGTTCGGTGCAGCCTTGCTGGCGGCGGTCGGCGCGGGAATACATAAGTCGGTTCAAGCGGCGTGCGCAACATGCGTCAGGGTAAAAGATGCTGCAAAGCCGGATTTAGCGCAAGCCGACAGGTACAGGCGCCTCTACGAGATTTATCGTAGGCTTTACCCTGCTCTGACGGGATTCTATAAGATGGACGCCTCTTTTATTAATGGATAGACCTGATGGCTGGCTTACGGCCGGGGGGAGATAGTCACATGGAGATTTACCGCGATGGTTCTAAACAGGTGTCTGAAAGGGTAGCTGATCTGCTCGCCAAAATGACGCTGCCGGAGAAGATTGCCCAGATCGGCTCGATCTGGGCAATGGAGGTGCTGGAGAACAGGAGGTTTTCAGGGGAGAAGGCTGCAAAGCTGATTAAAAATGGGTTGGGAGGGATCAGCCGTGCCGGGGTCGGTACTGCCCTGGAACCCGGCTGGATAGCCGTTTTTGTCAACGACCTGCAAAGGTTCCTGGTGGAAAATACCAGGCTGGGCATCCCTGCTATAGTTCACGAAGAATGCCTGACCGGCTTCATGGCCAGGGAGGCCACCATATTTCCCCAGATAATCGGTATGGCCAGTACCTGGGAACCCTGTCTGGTGCAGAAGATGATGGAGGTGACCAGGAGGCAAATGCTGGCCGTCGGTGTGCGCCAGGGACTCTCCCCGGTCTTGGATGTAGCCCGGGACCCGAGATGGGGCAGGATGGAGGAAACCTTCGGCGAAGATCCTTATCTCATAGCGAGAATGGGCGTGGCCTACGTCCGGGGATTGCAGGGCGATGATATCAGTAACGGGGTTATCTCCACCGTAAAGCATTTTGCCGGATACGGCAAGCCGGAGGCAGGCCTTAACCACGCGCCCTCCGATATCCCGCCGCGCATGCTGCGTGAAGTGTATCTTTACCCCTTTGAAAAGGCGGTCAGGGAAGGCGGTGCGTTCTCTGTCATGAATGCCTACCAGGAGATCGACGGAATGCCCTGCGCGGCATCTCGGGAACTGTTGACAACCATACTGCGTAACGAGTGGGGGTTCGATGGCATGGTGGTGTCTGACTACTACGCAGTGCTCATGTTGCATACCTTCCACCGCATAGCATCCGACCGGGTAGAGGCTGCCCGTCTGTCACTGTCTGCGGGAATAGACATGGAGCTTCCCAAGAACGACTGCTATACGGCAGCGCTTGTAGAGGAAGTTGCCGCCGGTAAATTCACCGTTGACATAATAGATCGTGCCGTCGCCAGTGTGCTCAAGATGAAATTCAAGCTCGGGCTTTTCGAGAAACCGTATGTTGAGAGTCCCGACGTAACAAAGATATTCGATACCGTGGATAACCGTGCCCTGGCGTTGGAAGCGGCTCGTAAATCGATAGTGCTCTTAAAGAACGAGAATAACCTGTTGCCGCTGGATAAGGGAGCAGGGACGATCGCCGTTATCGGTCCCAACGCCGATAGTGCCAGGAACCAGCTCGGGGACTATACGTACCCGGGGCATATAGGCATAACTGCTATGACGGCGGATTCCCTCGGTTGCAGCCTGCCGGCGGAAGATGTACAACCAGATAGTATTCCTGTGAGGGTGGTGACGCTGCTGGAAGGAATAAAAAATAGTCTACATGGAGGGGCAAGAGTGCTATACGCTGCAGGCTGCGGCGTTTGCGATGGGTCCGAGGATGGTATCGCCGGGGCTGTGGGTATTGCCAGGCAGGCGGACGTCGTTATTTTAGCGGTTGGCGGTAAATCGGGACTGATGCCTGATTGCACCTGCGGAGAGATGCGCGATTCTGCTGATCTGCGCTTGCCCGGGGCACAGGAGCAACTTATCAAGGCTGTCTATGAAACAGGCAGGCCAATCGTCCTGGTGATCGTGGATGGCAGGCCGCTGGCTCTGGGTTGGATGGCAGACAAAATACCCGCCATTCTGATGGCCTGGAAGCCGGGCGAGGAAGGCGGAAATGCCGTGGCTGACGTGCTCTTCGGAGATTGTAACCCGGGAGGCAAATTGCCGGTGACCTTCCCCAGGAGCGCAGGCCAGGTGCCTGTTTACTACGGCATCAGGCCATCGGGAGGCAAATCGCAGTTCTGGGGCGATTATACCGACTGCCAGGTAGCTCCCCGGTATGAATTCGGATACGGCCTGAGTTATACCACTTTTGCCTTGAGCAACCTGCGTATTACCCCTTCCCGCGTTAACAAAAATGACACTGTGGTCATAAAGACAGATGTTAAGAATACCGGCGGCCGGCAGGGCGACGAAGTTATACAATTGTATATCAACGATGTCGTTTCCAGCCTGACGCGCCCGGTGCTGCAGTTGAAGGGGTTCCGGCGCTTATCGCTGCAACCCGGCGAGAACGCTGCGATAGAATTTGCTCTGCCGATTAAAGAGTTGGCCTGTTACGACCTTAACATGCAACTGGCCGTCGAGCCCGGAGTATTTACCGTGATGGTGGGCACGTCTTCAAAAAATATAATGCTCATGGGACAGTTGGAGGTTCAAGAATAGATGATAAAGCAGATTTTATTCATTGCCTTGTTAATAGGCTTCGGGATTTTAACGTACTTTCTGTTTTACCCGGGAGCCGTTTTCGCACTGGCCATTTTAATAGAGGTGGTTCTTTATGGTGGCTTTGCCCTTACGTTTTTCCTCTGGCCAAGGAAAAGTGGATGGCGCATCCCGGTCCTGTGTATATTCGGCGTAGTCTTCCTTTCGCTGGCAGTTCTGGGATCCCTGGAGATGGCAGAGAGCTTACGCTGGATAAATCAAAACCCGGACGTTTACCCTGACGGCAAAATCGTGGAAGGTTCGGCGGGCGGGATTACATCCCTCGATACCGTCATAACAGAACGCAATACATACGTAACGCCCAGTCTCACGTTCCGCGCGGGGGAGAAGGGGATAAGCCAGGGGGGGTGGCATTATTTTACGACTCGGCAAGATAATACCGGTCGGTGGCAAGCCCAGGTTTTATGACTGTACATACCAGGATATGTTCAACAATACCCTCCAGATAAATAATCCTGCCGGGCAGGGATTTGTCAGCGTTACGGCGCCTGCCGGGATCAAGATTTCCCTGAGCAAGCCGGATGCTCCCAATACCAGGGATTTCCTGCTCAATGCGTTCGTGACTGCCTGCGGTCCATACCGCAGTGATCCAAGCTCTCCCATCTATTACCAACTGAACGCTGCGCGCCGGCACGAGGTACATCTCAAGCTGACCGAAGGCAACCTGAGGCCGGGTGAGGCCGTTGAATTGATCCTCGGAGACAGGTCAGGCGGTGGGCCGGGCTGGATGATGCCTGCCGGCGAGGCGGATGCCGACCTGGTCGTCTATGTCGACGAATCCGGCAGTGGGGAATACCGCGTTGTTCCCTCGTATGCCACCCTGGAGGTCGGGGGCGGCTCCGCAGCTTCGTTGAAAGTGATCTCTCCCAGCACGCCCGGCTTAAATGAGGAATTCACTTTTGTGGTAAGGGCGGAAGACAATGACGGTTTTCTATCGATGAAATATACTGGTACGGTTAGCATACCCCCGCAAGCTGGAATAGAATTCGGCAACGGCATATATACCTTCCTTGCGGCGGATAAGGGCGCGGCAAAGCTGAAGGCACGTATCACCAAACCGGGGACATATAATTTGAACGTGCATGATGATGTGACGAATAAGACTTATAACAGCAACCCTCTCGTGGTCGGGGAAACAGCGGGCGCACATATTTACTGGGGCGACCTGCATCAGCATGATACCATGGGAAAAGATGCCAACCGGGTGCCGGAGTGGGTTTTCCAGAGGAACATAGATGTTGACGGCTTTGATTTTGCCGCGATCAGCATCCATGACCTGTTTGAATACTGGGGCATACCGCCTGATGCAGGCGAACTCAGCTATCTGAACGAGTTGACAGAAAGATACAATGATGCCGGGAAATTTGTCACTTTTCAGGGATCCGAGTGGACCAACCTGCCGCAGGGACACCGCAATATATATTTTGCAGAGGGCGAGACGCCCGTCCTTTTCTCTTACGATAAGGTTAAAAGCCCGGATGCGCTGCGTACGTCCCTGGTGGGCAAGCGCTACCTGGTGATTCCTCATCATACCGCGTGGCGCTTTATGTATTCCAACAGCCCCTACAACTGGGGTCTGCCGGACTGGGAGGAAGCGCGCCTGGTCGAGATCTACTCCAAGCATGGCAGCAGCGATTTCTTCGAGTCCCCTTTCCCCATCCACCACGACGTCACGCCGTTCTTCATTTACCTGATGGGAGCGACCAGCAACAGGGCGCACAAAGGGGACGGCTCATATGTGCGTGAAGCCCTTGCAAAGGGTTATAAGCTGGGAATCATAGCAGGAGGGGACAACCACTGGGCCAGGGGCGGCAAATCATTCGGGACGGGCATAACACAGGATTATCCCAATGGCCTGCAGGCCATCATTGCAACGGATTTGACACGCGCCGGTCTCTATGAGGCCATGTGGCAGCGTCATACCTACGGCACCACCGGCGCACGCATCATCATCGACTTTAAGGTTAACGGTTCGCTCATGGGTTCGGAAATCAGGGCTGACAACGGCAACCCGCCCCTCATCTATTACATGGTAAAGGGGACTGCCCCGGTTCAGAAAATTGAGATATGGAAATACTCGAAATCAAAGGGATACGAGGCGTTTAATTTCGAGGGCAAAGGTATGCTGTCTGCAGAAAGTCAATTCAGCGACAATGAATTCGGCCAGGACTCGTTTTATTTCATGAAAGTAGTTCAGGAGGATGGCAACCTGGCATGGTCAAGCCCGGTATGGGTGCAAAAATGAACGGCGCTGAAACTCACGGCTGTTGCTTCAGGGATTGAAGACCGTAAACCTGCCGTTCCTGATAATCTGAACTATTGATGGATGGACCGGTTCACGCGAGCCGTCGAAGCTGAAAGAGCCGAGGGGCGTGGTGAAGTTAGCGATTTCTGCCAGTGCGTTGCGGATAGCGCCGGGTTCGCCGCTACGGCCTGTCCGCACGGCATTTGCGATAAGCCAGGTACCTGTATAAGCCTGGGCGGCAAACTGATCCGGTTGAACACCATAGGCCTTCTGGAAAGCCGAGATGAAGGCCAGGTTCCTGGGGTTGGTATTGCCGATATTCCAGGCAGTGCCGGCCATGACACCTTCAGCATCGCTACCCGCCTGCGTGATCAGATCGGGCGAGTTAAAGCCGTTGCCCCCGATGATCAGTCCGGTGTAACTGAGCGCACGAGCCTGCTTTATGATCGGTGAGGCTTCTCTGGCCAGCGCCGACACCAATATCGCGTCCGGTTCACGCGCGATGATTTTCTCAAGCTGTGTTTTGAAATCAGTGTCACCGCGCGCAAAGGTTTCATCAGCAAGTACCTGCAGGCCGTTCTTTTCTACGGCGTCGCAGAAAGCCTGGTATCCAGCACGGGTGTAGTCGTCATCACTCCCCCACAGGTAAGCAACCTTAACGATGCGGAGCTGGCTGGCTGCTGCCTTGATGGTGCCGCCTATGACCGTTGATTCAGGCAGGCTGCAGCGGAAGATATAGTCCCCCATCGAGGTGATTCCCGGCACAGTATTACTCACCGCCATGACAGGTATTCTGTTTTTCTGTGCCTCCGGGTCAGCCTTAAAAGCCTGCGACGATAGTGTCGGACCGATGATTGCGGCCACCTTGTTGTCGCTGATCAATGTAGAAATTGCTGCGGCTGCGGAGTCGCCTGAGGACCCTCCGTCTACTACTACCAACCGTAACTCCCTGTTGCCAGCCAGGTAATTGCTGTCATTGATCTCCCTGACCGCTAACTCGATGCCCTTTTTCTGTGAAACCCCGTACGCCGCGGCATCCCCGCTCAGTCCCAGCAGGGCGCCAATGGTAACGTATGACCTCTGATCAACCTTTGCAGTGGTATCCTGCGCAGCAGTATTACATGCAGAAGTGATCAAAGCGCACAGCGCAATAGCCAGAAACAGACGTATTTTATCCAATTTTGATTATCGAAATAAATAATTCAGTCGAGATCTATAGCTTCTTTGCACTGGCGGCATTTCTTGACACCCCGGAACTGGGGGAAGCCGCAATGAGGGCAGACATAGCGCTTCTCCTCTTCAGACATCCATTTTTCGGTGCTCACCTCTTTCCAGCGCGGGATTGAGCGCAGGATGACCTTCTTGCCCACCGGTACGGGAAAATTATCGATGAATTTGCAGGGGAAGTCGCTGCACTGGTGGCAGCCCTCAATTTTCTTGTCCCGGCAGCAGGACTTGATGGGGCATACCTGGCAGTATGCGAAAACACGTTCAGACAGGCACCCATCGCATACCAGGTCCTCTGGTTTTGAGCCGTAAACGGGCGCAAGCTTCTCCTTGAATTTCTCGTTATTGTCGCGTGTCGCTATGAATATGCCGCAAACACCGCAATAAAGGCCGCAGGGAGCCGCCAGGGCTTTATTACCGGACATATATTGCCACCCCCTCTCGCTTTATGCAGGTAATTATAGGCTCTACCAGCTATGTTTACAAGCAATGTAACAGATTTGTCGCTGGTATGCCGCTGGTGTAGAATTGCTTACTAACGCTGGATATATATGCAAGGAGGGTAACTAAATGAAATCTACCTGGGGATGCGTGCTGGCGGCGGTAGGCGCCGTTGTCGTCGTTGCTATTATTATCGTGGTCTCCCTGATGGGCATATATAACGGGCTGGTAACCAAATCTCAGGCCATAGATGCCCAATGGGCACAGGTGGAAACTCAGTACCAGAGGCGCTTCGACCTGATTCCCAATCTGGTCAACGCCGTCAAGGGCATGATGAAGCAGGAGCAGACGGTATTCCAGGCCATCGCGGATGCCAGGACCAAGTACGGCGCCGCCCAGACTGTGGATGCCAAGGCAGAGGCAGCCGGCGAAGTGGAAACTTCCCTGGGACGCCTGATAGCCGTCATGGAGAATTACCCTGACCTCAAATCCAGCCAGACGGTAATAAACCTCATGGATGAGCTGGCCGGAACGGAAAACCGCATCAGCGTCGAGCGCAGGCGCTTCAATGACCTGGTCAGGGAATACAACACGCAGATAAAAACCTTCCCCACCAATATGCTGGCCGGCATGTTCGGTTTCACAGAGAAACAATACTTCCAATCTGTAACCGGCGCTGACGTGGCCCCCAAAGTGGAGTTTTAGTGAAGCGTTCATTGTCTCTTCTGGTACTGGCGGCCTGCCTGGCTGTCATTGCCACACCAATGGCCGCCGTACTGGCCCAGGAGCCGAATTTCCCGGAATACCAGGGTTTTGTCAACGATTATGCGGGCCTGCTTTCGCCGGCGGTCAAAACGCAGCTTGAAGCCACCCTTACACAGCTGGAAAAAGATACCACGGCCGAAGTGGCTGTTGTTACGGTCAAAAGCCTGGAAGGCGATGACGTGGACGATTACGCCGCCAGGCTTTTCGAAAAGTGGAAGATAGGCAAGAAGGGTAAGGATAACGGTGTCCTCTTCCTGGTCGCCCTGGATGAACGCAAAATGAGGATCGAGGTAGGGTATGGGCTGGAACCGCTGATCACCGACGGGCGTGCCGGCAGGATTCGTGACAACGATGTGATACCCAAGTTTAAAAATAACGATTACGAGGGAGGGATAACGGCGGGTGTGGCCTCGATAGAGAAATATATCAGGGATGGCACTCCACCCGCCCCTCTGGAGGAAAACCCTGTGAAATCCGCCCTGGGCGACTGGACAGGAGTGTTATTTTTTCTGACGATTATAACTGTTTACCTGTCCGGTTTCTTGGCCCGCAGCAAAAGCATCTGGATGGGTGGCGTCTGGGGAGCCGTCGCAGGAGTTATTTTGGGATTGACCATCGGAGGTATAGCAGCGCTCATTGCGGCGCTGCTGATATTTGCTGGATTGGGACTGCTGACAGATTTCATTTTGTCGCGTAACTATCAGAAGCTACAGGAATCGGGCAAAGCTACCGACTGGCACAAAACGGGTGGTGGGTTCTGGGGTCCCGGTGGATTCGGTGGCGGTTCGGGCGGTGGCGGTGGTTTCGGTGGATTTGGTGGTGGTGGTTCGGGTGGTGGTGGTGCCGGCGGCGGCTGGTGATCCTTTATAAGTATTAAAGAGGCAGGGCTCCTTCAGATGAAGGAGCCCTGCTATTTTTATTGCGGGACCGTGCGGTTATCAATATGGCCTGGGCAGGCCGAGCTTGAACTGGCCGATAACGTTCTTCTGTATTTCTATGGTGCCGGCTGCGCTGAACCAGCCTGCATTGAGCAGGTAGAGGTTCTGCAGCCGTCCCTTTAGCTTAGCCCATTTTGAATCGGGGCTGATCTGCGAGTATGCCCCGATTATCTCGAGTCCTGTCTTGGCCAAATTCTCGGTGACCAGGTTACTGTAAAGCTTGTTTCTGGCAGCTTCATAACCGGGCATCTTGCCGGTGCTCATCTTCCACATTATCTCGAGTCCGAAGGTGCGCAGCGTCTCCAGTTCTATGGCCCTTTCGGCGAGCTTGTTGCGTACCACCGGGTTGGCGCTCAGCGGCTGGCCTTTGTCATACGTTTCCCGGGCATAGCGCACGAGCATATCCATCAGGCGTCTGCCGTTTCCCAGGATGTGCGGTGCCATGGAGAGCCGTTCGATGGCCAGTGCCGGGATGAGCATATAGAAGCCCTTGTTCTCCTCACCCACCAGGTTGGAAGCGGGCACCCTGACATTGTCGAAGAAAAGTTCGTTGAAGCTGTGTACGCCCGCCAGGTTAACCAGGGGCCTCGTCGTTATGCCGGGGCTCTTCATATCAACGATGATGATGCTCAT
>CAIMUM010000015.1 GCA_903844685.1 uncultured Dehalococcoidia bacterium | reverse complement strand
CATGCAGCGTATGGCGTTATCCGGCATCACATAGGTGGGGAGGCCGTCCTTGACGGCCGATATCATGCCGTCCATCTGGTCGGGCGGGTTGGCAGGTATGAGTAAGATTGGCTTGCCCAGGCGGTCGCGCAGCGCCACCAATTGCTGCCTGAACCATTCTTCCTGCAGGAAGGCATAGGTGATGACTATGCAGGCGTCCACCTCGGGCATGATCATCTCCAGGCAGTCGGCATACACCTTTGAAGCTCCGCCAATGGGCGCCCAGACCAGGTCCACCGGGTTTCTGCGGTTATTGGAGGGAGGCACCCTGTCCTTCAGGTATTCAGCCAGCCTGCTTTGAAGCCCTGAAGAAAACGGCTTTATTCTTAATCCCACTCTTGTGGCGGCATCCGACGAGGCCACAGCGCCGCCGCCCGCCTCGATCAACAACCCGAGGTCATTACCGAGTGGCAGCACCGGGCAACTGAAGGCGACCGCCAGGTCAATGATGTCCTCCATGCCAAAGGCCGGGATTATGCCGGTCTGCCGGAACATGGCCTGGAAAACCTGGTAGTCTCCCGCCAGGGAGCCCGTATGCGAAGCGGCCGACCTGGCCCCCATCTCGGAACTGCCCGCCTTCCAGATGATCATGGGTTTGTGAGGGCATATCTCTTTAGCCAGCCTGACGAACCGTTCGGGCTCTTTGAGACCTTCAATGTAAGCTACGATAACCTTAGTATCGGGGTCGCTGCCCCAGTATTCGATAAGGTCTTCCAGCGTGAGGTCACCCTGGTTGCCGATACTGATGATGCCGCTGAAGCGCAGGCCGCGGGCGCTGCCCAGCCTGAGCATCATCTCGCTGACCCAGCCGCTCTGCCCCACGAACCCCACTCCACCCGGGTCCAGCGGCATACGGGCATACGGCACAACGGTATTGACACGTCCTCGTGAAGTGAAAATGCCCATGCAATTGGGCCCGATCACCCTCACTCCTCCGCTGCGGGCGATGCCCACCATCTTCTTCTCCAGTTCCTTGCCTTCAGACCCCATCTCGCTGAAGCCGACGGCATGCACGACGGCGAATTTAACACGCTTGCGCGCGCAGTCCTCCATGGCGGCGGGAATAGCCTGCGCCGGTATGGCCAGCACTGCCAGGTCCACATCGCCCGGGATATCGGCCATGGCCGGGTAACATTTCAGTCCCATTATCTCCGTCTCTCTGCGGTTTATGGGATAGATTGTCCCCGCGTACTTATCCTTGAGCATGCCGTTGATAAACATACCCCCCGATTTCCACTCGTCCTTGGAAGCGCCGACTATGGCAACCGAACGGGGATCGAACAGGTACTTGAGATCCGGCGCGAGATGGTGGGTCATAACATGCCTCCGCTAAACTGTAAATCGATTTCTTCCCGATTGAACACGGGGGAGATTGCAGGTTATTATCTTATGCCGTTCACCCTGTGTCAACGGGCGGCTGTTGTGATATATTACAACCATCAAACACCAATTAAGATTGAGGAGCGAGTTAATGGCATACGAGACGATTATCTACCAGTCAGAGGGCGGCATCGGCAGGATCACCTTCAACCGGCCGCAGGCCATGAACGCCATTACGCCAGCCATGCTCAAAGAGTTAAGGTCCGCTGTTCTTGAATCAGGCAAAGATACAGATGTGAAGGTAATCGTGCTTACGGGCGCCGGCAAGGCATTCTGCGCGGGCGTCGACCTCAAGGCCCTGGGCGACCAGAAGTTAGTCAACGGCAAGGTCGGCGATATACTGGACATCCCCGCCCGTGAATTGATAGATGCTATCAGGGAAGTGCCCAAGGCGGTCATCGCGCTGGTCAACGGCTTCTGCTTCACCGGAGCGGTGGAGATTATGCTGGCCTGCGACATAGTGATCGCCGCCGAATACGCCAAGATTGGCGATACGCATGCCAAGTGGGGATTAAGGCCAACCTGGGGCATGAGCGCCAGGCTGCCGCGACGGGTGGGCTACCTCAAGGCCAGGGAGCTGTCCTTTACCGCCGACGCTATACCTGCCAAAGAGGCGGAACGCATCGGGCTGATAAATATGGCTGTCCCGACGGAAAAGCTGGAAGAGGCACTGCAGACCATGGCCAGGAAGATAATGGCCAACAGTCCGCAATCCATCGCAGCCTACAAGCGCCTGTACAACAGCAACGAGAATATGACGCTGGATAAAAGCCTGGAACTGGAGTTCGGCAGTGAATTCGAGATAACCGACAGCCTGGAAAGGCTGGGCCAGTTCGCTAAGTAATGGACAACTGGAAAGACCTCAAGCCATTCCTGGAACCGCAGGCCATCGCCATTATCGGTCTTTCCAGGAAAACCGGCGAACATGGCAACAATGCCCTGGAGAACCTCCTGAGCTACGGCTACCGTGGCAAAATATACCCGGTTAATCCTAATACAAGTGAGATACTGGGGGTCAAAACATATCCCTCGATTAAAGATGTGGAGGGACCGGTTGACCTGGCCGTGATATCAACCCATCGTTCCAGGGTACCCGCCCATGTCAGGGAATGCGCCGAAAAAGGGATCAAGTGCATCAGCATCGTTACCCAGGGATTCATCGACGCGGGGGATGAGGAAGGCAGGAGGTTATTTAAGGAGATTGCGGACATAGCGAAATCCAGCGGTTGCAGGATACTGGGACCCAACAGCTTCGGCAGCGCCAATGTATTCCATAATTTCTGTTCCGCTTTCGCCAGGATTAGTATGCAAAGAAATCCCGTGGGGCTTATCTGCCAGACAGGCGGACTATTTAACAGCTCTTCGGAATTCAGGTTCATCGGCAAAGGCATTGATATCGGTAATATCTGCAACGTCGATTTTGCAGACTGCCTCGAGTATTTCGAGCATGACCCGGAAGTAAAAGTAATCGTACTGCACATTGAAGGTATGTTGGATGCGCGGCGCTTTCTTAATGTGGCAAAACGCATCGCACGTAAGAAGCCGATAGTCGCCCTCAAGACCGGCAAAAATGAGCAGGCCGCCAAGGCGGTAAGTTCGCACACGGGTTCCCTGGCGGGCCAGCATGAGATATGGGAGGCGGCCCTGAAACAGTCGGGAATCATCAGTGTAGACAGCTTCGAGGAACTCACGGATGTCACCAGGGCTTTCTGCCTGCTGCCAACACTGACGAAACCTGATATCTGCGTGGCCACGTTCAGTGGCGGCATGGCGATCATGGCACTGGATGCCATGCGGAATACAGGACTCCGCGCGGGGCGGCTTTCTCAAACCACCCTGTCAAAAATAGAAAAGCTGTCGCCGGAATGGCTTTCCGTAGGTAACCCGGTGGATTTCTGGCCGATTGTCATGGGGTCAGACTCCATGACCCGTGCATTAAGCGATATCCTGGAAATCCTGCTATCGGACCATGAATTCGGCGGGCTGCTGTTTATACAGATAATCCCTGCCCCGGCGATGAGCAGGGAGATCAAAGGCCTGCTTGACAGCCTGCAAGTCAAATATCCTGACCGGCCTTTAGTGGCCGCCCTGACCGGCCCCTGCAGTTTTGAGCTTGTCAAAGAACTGCAAAATGAAGGCCGCGTATTAGCTTTCCCGGCGCCCGAGCGGGCTGTACGCGCTCTGGCCCGGCTTTATCAATACACTGATTTTCGTCTGAGGTCACCGGCTAATTAAAAGCGCTGCTTCTTGACGACTGGTTGAAGTAACTATAAACTTAGCGCAAACGCAATTTGGGAGGTGCACATATGTCTGGCGGGAACAAGCAACATGGCTGGCGGAATGTGCTAATCATTGCGGTTGTCATTCTGATAGTTATCATCACCCCTCTCTCGATATATGCATCGGCCGATATTGAGAAGAAAGACCTTGACGACGCCGCACGTGCTCAACAGGGCGGATCCTATGTCAGGCTATCTGACGGCGTGACTCATTATGAACTAATAGGACCTGAAACGGGACAGGTGGTTGTGCTGATTCATGGCTTCAGTATACCCATGTACGTCTGGGACGCCCAGGTTGAACCACTTACTCAAGCCGGATTCCGTATTCTGCGCTACGACATGTATGGCAAAGGCTACTCTGACAGGCCTGAAGCCAATTACAGCCAGGCCTTTTTCCGCAAGCAGCTTATCAACCTGCTGGACGGCCTCAATATCCAAAAGTCCATCGATTTGGTAGGACTCTCGGTTGGTGGAGGATTAGCAGTAGATTTCACTGCGAATTTCCCCGACCGTGTGAACAAACTGGTCCTAGTCGACCCCGTGATAACGAGTTCGGCAAAATACGACTCTCTCATGAAACTCCTTGGACCTCCGGTGATGGGTGAATTCCTCATGCGCCTGGTTACTACCAAAATCCTCGCCGATCGCGCCGCCGACTTGATGAAGAAATCACCCAAGGCAGCCGAGTACGACAACCTCTTCAGAGATCAGACTCGCTACAAGGGATTCGAGCGGGCCACACTCTCAATGATCCGTGGAGATGCCATCAAAGATTACCGTGCCGATTATTTGACCGTCGGCCAACAAAACAGGCCCGTCATGCTGATCTGGGGCACGCTGGACGAAGATGTTACGCCTTCGATGGTGCAAGAAATTAGGAAAGCAATGCCCAACCTGGATTTCAAGCAGCTTGATGGTATAGGACACGACCCTCAGGTTGAAGCGCCGGATAAGGTCAACAGCCTGGTTATCGATTTCCTCAAACAACAATAATTTAAAGGAGTGTGAAAAATGCCGGAGAAGAAAATTAAGTACCTGAGCAAGGAATGGGCGGACGAAGTGATGAAGAGGTGCAAGAAAACTCTCACACCTGAGAAGATGAAACACATCACTTCCTCGATGTTGACCATCAACACCAAGTGCCCGGATGGAAAGACCAGGGCTGTTTTCTACAAGCTGGTGGACGGGGCAGTCGAGTCGGTCGCCATCGTGGAGGGTACGCTGCCCAAAGCCGAGTTCACCATCACTGCAGATTACGATATGTTCGCCAAGATATCCCGTTCGGAAGTCAAGGCAAGGTCTGCATTGATGTCCGGTAAAATGACACTTAAAGGCAACCTGGTCAAGGCCCTTACGCTATCACCGACGGTGGACCGCCTCAACGAGGTCATCGCCACCATCCCGGCCGATTATTAAGCTGCGGGAGGATAATTAAAAATGCCTGTGAAGAAGCTTGCTAAAAACGATCCCTATTTCATAGATAACCCCAAAAGGGTCAAGGCCGTCCAGAGGGAAATGGCCAAACTGGGCATCGATGTATACCTGGGGTCGCGCCTGCGCACCATGTCCTGGATATTAGACGCATTCTGTCCCTGGCGCAGCTTCGTTGTCATACCCCCCACCGGGTTGCCCACTGCGGTCACCTTCGTCATAGATGCCGCCCGCGTGGAGGATGAATCCTGGCTGGACCAGGACCATGTAATCGGGTACGGGCCTATGGGTGGACAGGACCAGATAGCCCTGCTGACCATACTGATGAAACCGTACCTGAAGGGAGGCAAAGGCGTTATCGGCATGGAAACCGGTATGGGCAACTACCTGCCGGAGGGACACCTCACATTATTTGAATTTGTAATGCTAAAGGCGGCTCTGCCTAAAGCCACATTTAAGAATGCCCATGAAATCATCGACCATCTCTCGCTGATCAAGGATGAGGGCACCATCAACCGCTTCCGCGAGGCCTCCCGTATCGTTGATGTCGGCCACAAGGCGGTTTACGATGCCATCAAGAATGGCGGCTACGCGAAGATGACCGAGACAGAGGTAGGAGGCCTGGCGGCATATGCCATGCGCAAGGCCGGCAGCGAGTGGGAGTGGTCATTCACCGGCGGCAATGAGATCGCCTCGGGCTACCGGTCAGGGCTGGCGGCGGGCGCATGCACACCGGCCAGCAGGCGTAAACTCAAGACGGGCGATCCCCTGATGGTGGATTTGCACGCCATGTTCAGGCTGGGTCTGGGAGACCACTCGCACAACTACTTCCTGGGCAAGGCGACCAAGCGACAACAGTGGCACGCCAAGAACTTCGTCGACCTGATGAAACAGGTGCTGATTACCTACCGGGCGGGCATCACGCCCACCAAATTAGCCGACGAGATGCTGTCCTTCGCCGAGGAGAAGGGTTTCCAGGACTACATGGTGCCCGGCTTCGAACATGGCATCGGCTTGATGGGGGACGAATGGCGCATCGGCCTCAACGACGGTCCCTTCCAGTACTGGACCAACCCCGAACACGTTTACCGGAAGAACGAGATGCTGATATGCGCCGTACAGTATGCCTGCCCCGAGGAGAATATCGGCTTCCGCTATGAGAACCCAATCTTGATCAGAGAGAAGAACTGCGAAGCCATGTCCAAGTTCCCGCTGAGCGTCAACGTGGTTTAATACCTGTTATTGAGAGCCCTTTTACTCTCGTCATTGCGAGCGAAGCGAAGCAATCTGACAGACTTTGACGTTGCAAAAGGATTGCTTCGTCGCTCCGCTTCTCGCAATGACGTTTTTGGGTTTTGCTCGCAATGACGTTTTTGGGAGCAAGCACAGGGGCGTACCTTCAGGTGCACCCACTTTGGCGGGCGGGTTTGAAAACCCGCCCCTACAGATTCCTGTTTGGCTACTTGAATTCGCTGCGGCCGATAGCGGTCAGTATAATCGCCACTATCCCCACTACAAAGCCCCACAAGAAAAATGTGAAGCTGCAGAAGAAGGCAGCTATCGAACCCGCCAGGGCAAACCCCCAGGATCTCCTGATAATGTTAGAAATCCCACCCGCCACAGCCAGCACAGCCATGATACACACCGGTATTGCCAGGCCAAAAAATAAAGTGGCTACCCAGGCAGGGGTATTGGGAATTATACTGGAAACCCCACCGGCTATGAACAGGATCACCACCACACACAAGGCCCACACGCCGGCGATAATATCTAAAATGCCTGCTGTTGTTGACCGCCATGTGCTCTGCATACCTGAACCTCCTGCGATACTAATAGTTACATCACCATTATAGCTGTAATCTGTACAGATTACTTCTTTTTCCGGAAAGGCGAAAATAGTTCCTCGTCCTTCCTGAGGTCAACGATGCGGTCGCGCAGCAGGGCCGCCTTCTCGAACTCCAGATTTTTAGCAGCCTTTTTCATCTGTGACTCAAGTTCCTTTATCAGCCTGGCAATCTCGTCAACCGGCACAGGTGCAGCAGCATATTTAGCCCGTTCCTCGGCCACCACTTTCACGCGCTCGGTGATATCCCGGATAGCCTTTTTAATGCCCTGAGGTGTTATGCCGTGCTCTTTATTGAAATCTTCCTGGATCTTGCGCCGGCGGTAGATCTCTTCAATGGCGTTCTTCATAGAGTCGGTCAACTTGTCCGCGTACAGGATGACGTGCCCCTCCACGTGCCGGGACGCCCTGCCCATGGTCTGAATAAGCGAATCCCTGGACCTCAAAAACCCTTCTTTGTCGGCATCGATTATGGCGACCAAGCTGACCTCCGGAAGATCGAGGCCCTCACGCAGCAGGTTGATGCCCACCACAACATCGTAAACACCCAGCCGCAGGTCGCGCAATATCTCAACACGCTCCAGTGTATCCACCTCGGAATGCAGGTAATGCGTGTTAACATCCATTT
>CAIMUM010000014.1 GCA_903844685.1 uncultured Dehalococcoidia bacterium | reverse complement strand
GGCATACCGTAGGATCCGTCAACCGCTATCCAGGGTATATTATCCATCCCTGACTTAAGTGCCTGCTCATAGATAACCGCCCCGTCGCTGTAAAGCCCGGCATGCAGGATGCATTCAGGCTGCTGTTCTTTGATAGAGTTGAGTTCCGATAAATAACTCAGCTTGGCGGGATCGTACCTCAAAGAGATTACGATATCGGTCATCCCCTTAAGGTATTCCCTGGCGGTTTCTTCTATCCCCCTGCCATAAACCGTATCCTGTACCAGGATAGCCACTTTTTTATACCCCTTGTCTTTTATCAATTGCGCTGCCACGCCTCCCTGCAGCGAATCGCTGGGGCATACACGGTATGTCCATCCGGACCAATCCTGACCGGATAATGAGCCGGAAGTCGCAGATGGGGAAACCAGCAGCACCCCCTTGCTCTTCATATAGGGCCCGGCGTTCATCACCGCTTCACTGGTAGTGCAGCCAATTATAACCTGTACTTTCTGCTCATCGATAAGTTTGTGTACCGCGTATAAAGCCGTCGCTGCCGTTGGACCTTCGTCCTGTGTAACCAGCAACAATGTCTTGCCATTTATACCGCCTTTTTCGTTTATCTCATTGATGGCGAGCTGAGCCGCCTTGATCAGGTTCGGCCCCTGCGCCGGCGCACTGGAAACCGCCATCACGCATCCTACGGGTATCTCGGCCGGCAATGGCGGAGAAACCGGTGCGCAGCCTGGCAGCCAACATGCTGTTAAAAAAGAGGCTAAAGCCACAAACAAATATACTGATCTCATATCTCTCTCCCGCGGAAATTTTATCATCACTGCCGCTGCTTTTGCATACTAATTATATCACTTCCCAAGTTGTGCCATGGCGATTGGTTTTTACTGATTGCACCAATCAATGTAAAATACTCAGGTAACAACCGGCCGGCGCCGGCAATTCTTACTTGTATTGCGCGTTAACGAGGTGGGCGCAGGTGATACGGAGCGATTATATGGATGTTATCTCGGACAGGACAGATGTCCTGAGGATATTGCCTGAGGCGGCAGCAGATCTCTGCACCGCCCTTTTCAGGAACTCGCCCGCGGGAATATACATCACGCGCGATGGCAAGTTCATTTATACCAATATTGAGTTCCGCCATATCACGGGCTACAGCCAGGACGAACTCTCCGGCAAGGACTACCAGCGTCTGATCAACCCGCGCTACCGGCAGATGCCCAAGCAGAACATTGCATCCCTCTTTGAAGAGGATGAAGATACCAACCACGAATTTAAAATAACCACCCGTGAAGGCAAGAAAAAATGGATCTCCGAGAAGATCACCTACTTCAAATACGGGGGCACCTGGCTTACTTTGGGCCACTGGCTGGATATCAGCGGCCACCATTCAGTGGAGAAGGCCTGGCGGGAGGCTGAAAGGCGCTTCCAGCTGGCTTTTGAAGACCTCTCCACGGGACTCGCTATCATCGGCACCGACGGCATCTTCCTCAAGGTAAATAAGTCTTTCTGCGACCTGGTTGGCTACGAGGACAGGGAGATACTCGAGAGCCGCTTCGACGAAGTCTTGCCGCCGGGCGACCGCGAGACGACTGGTGATATCATGGCACTTTTCCTCTCGCTTGATAAACCCGAATTGCCTGTGCAAAGGCAGCTGCAAACAAAGGATGGGAGGACCGTCTGGACTGCCATGAGCATATCGCTTATCGGTGATTCCGAGGCCGGGCCGTCCTATTTTATCGTCCATTTCCAGGACATCACCGAGCAAAAAAGGATAGAGGACGGTTTGAAGGAGGAGGAAAGGCTTTACCGCTCTGTGGTGGACCTGTCGCTCGACCCGGTGGCCATAGCCGACCTTGACTGCCGACTGACTCATGTATCGCAAAAATTGCTGCTGCTGCTGGGTTATGAGAAGGCTGACCTGCTGGGCAGGGACGCAGGCTGCCTTGTGATAGCATTGGAAAGCGGTAAGCTTCAGTCACAGGTCATGGATTTCGTCAGGCAAGGCACACCGGGCGAAATTGCCTGTAGCCTGCGGAAAAAGGATGGGACAGCATTACTTGCAAGTATGAATGTCTCGTGGATCAGTAGCGGGACGGGCGCCCCTGCCAGCATCGTGCTCAGCTTGAGGGAGACACACGCTGCATCATCCGCGCCGGGCGGACCGTTTGCAGACGTAATTCAACCGGTAGGAAACCTTTCCCCGGATGCGGCGGCAGAGGCTCCTGATGCGGCTCCACTGGCTGAAGAGCGCCCCCGGCAGGCCGGTACAATCGAGAACAGTCCGACCGCCATCATACTGGTTAACGAGGATACCACCATAGCAGCTGTGAATGCCGCCTTCGAATTGCTTTCCGGCTACACCAGGGAAGAAATTGAAGGCAGGAAAAGCTGGATAGAATTCGTCGCTAAAGAAGACCAACCAAGGCTGAAACGCTATTACCTGCTGCGCCGCATCGACCCGGGGTCGGCGCCCGATACATACGAATTTAAATTTGTTGGCCGCGATGGAAACGCCAGGGACGTCGTCGTTTATATAAGCTCCCTGCCCGGTAGCGGCGGGCAGCAATCTGCAACCCTGCTCGACCTGGCGGGATATAGAAAGGCCGCGGTAGAAGAGAAAGGGCAGCAAGAACCGGAAAAAGTTGAACCCGTCGACATACCGAGCGAGCAGAAAGTCGAACTGAGCCTGGAACATCTGCACAGGACGCTTGACAACGTGATTACGGCCATGTCCAAGATCATCGAGATGCGTGATCCATATACTTTCGGCCATCAGGAGCGTGTTTCAGCTCTGGCCGGCGCTATCGCCGTGGAAATGGGGCTATCTGCAGACCAGTTGCAGGGCATTGAAATCGCCGCCAAAATCCACGATATCGGTAAGGTTTACGTGCCAATGGAGATACTTAGCAAACCCGGCCAGCTCAGCAGCGTCGAGCGCCAGATTATCCAGGCGCATGCCCAGGGCAGCTACGATATTCTCAAATCTGTCGAGTTCCCCTGGCCGGTAGCCGAGATAGCGCTTCAGCACCACGAGAGGATTGATGGCTCCGGATACCCGGCCGGGCTCAAGGACGATGAAATCAGGATTGAAGCCAAAATACTTATGATTGCCGATGTCGTTGAAGCCATGGCCTCGCACAGGCCTTACCGCCCCAGCCTTGGCATAGAAGCTGCCTTAGATGAGATAAAATCTAACAGTGGTACGCTGTACGACGCTGAAATCGCAGGTATCTGCATAAGGCTTTTCGGGGAAAAGGGCTTTTCTTTTGAGGAACAGGACCGCAGTGCCTGACATAATATCTGCTCTCACCTGT
>CAIMUM010000013.1 GCA_903844685.1 uncultured Dehalococcoidia bacterium | reverse complement strand
TTGCGGCATTGGCCAGCCACTTCGTATAGAAATCGTTAATCTCCACGAACATGTCCAGATCGTACCATTCCAGTACAAAACCGAGTATGCCTCCAGCGTTTAAAGTGTAGCCTTCCTCTGTCTCCAACTGGCCAGCGATCTCAGCGGGGTTGCTCCATCCCGATTTGAACCCTATTTGGGAGATATAGAAACGCAGGTCCTCGGCCTCATCGGAAAGTTCCAGCAACTTGCATCGGAAATCTGCCTCTTGCTCTGTACCATTACTCAGCTTCAGCTTCGTCGTTATTTTGGGGCTCCACTCACCCACTGACAACGTGCAGAAGCCATCCTTAAAGTCTTTAGTCGGCGTTAAAGTGACGCGGTCATAACCCTTGCCGGACGACTGGCGCGCCAGCAAATGCCAGACAGGCTGGATCAAATCCGGGTGAGCGCCCACCATAACCAGGCTGGCCTCTATTTCCAGCGGGTCCTTTTCCTTAGCAGGCAGGTTTTTCCAGCTTTCAGCTGGCTTAAAAGCGCCGCGGACAGCCCGCGGGTAGATACCCGTGGTAATCAGTTGATCAAGGCAACCTTTAACACTGGAACTCAAGCCCATAATCCCATCCCGGTTCTCGCCTATGGAAAGTCCGCTGCCGCCAACCATGATCCCGTGCTTCATCTTGGACGGCCAGGAACCAGGATAGTTCAGCACAATGCATTTCTTGCCAGCCCTGTCAACTGCATCCCAGAGATATTCTGCCTTGCAACGATCGCTGCTGAAGGCCTGGACGATGTTGGCATTTATTGGAGTGGTCCCCTGCTTATGTACATGGAAATCGGTTATGCCGTGGGTTCCCGGCCAGGCGCCCGTAGCGATCGATGCCCAGTTGGGCGGCGTCACGGTCGGGTAGGGCACCAGGCAATTGTCGGCTATGACACCGCCTTCAATAAGTTTCTTGAAAGTGGGAAGATGCCCTTCCTTGATATGTTTCTCAATCAGGTGGGGTAATGCGCAGTCCAGGCCTATCAAAGCCACTTTTTTGGGTACGTTTGCCATTTTGCTTCTCCCTTTATAAATCCATTGTGTGTTTCATATTCTTAATGATTATTTTTCGGCATAAACCAGATCGTTGCACTTAGCGCTATCCTCAGGGTAATATTTGGACAGGATAAGATTGGTCACTACGGACAGTGCAAAAATTGGCAGCGTCCAGATAAGTCCCCATTGCAGCCCCAGCGCCCCTCCGCCCAGACGGTCGGATATTGCTCCTACCGCGACCGTGCCCAGCGTGGCACCCAATCCCTGCATCACCAGTGCGGATATGCCGATGGCGGTTGATCTCAAGCCCGGTGCTATAACGTCATTCACGACGGCGAAACCGACGGGCAGGTTCAATGCTACAAAGAACATGCCGAGTCCCAATAATGTCAGGAAAGTTGGCACTGGCTGGCCGATGTTTATAAACGCCGCTGCGAAAAATATCAGCGCGAGGAAGCATGTCAACGCAAGGAACAGCGGGCGGCCCCTGTTATAACGTTTCTGCCAGCGGTCGGCTATCAAGCCTCCCAGGGGGGCCAGGAACAGCACCAGGGATACCAGTCCGAAATTGCGGCCTGCCGCCGCCGCGTCCATATTATATGCGCGCATCAGGATCGTCGGTGTCCAGACTGTAACTGCGACGGTAGTAGTAAGAAAAAAGATCCCGCCTATGGTGGGCAAAAGGTAAGATTTGCATTTGAATATGTCAGCCCAGCTCTTGAAGTATTTTTTACTCAGGGCGGCTTCACCCTGTTCCTTGACCGTCTTATAATCAGGCAGGAAGTATACAATGACGGCCAGTATTATCCCGGGGATACCGAAGACATAAAATGGCACGCGCCAGTCGCCCGTTGCGGTGAGCAGCCAGCCACCTACCAACAGGCCGACCACCATGCCCAGCTGGCTAAAGGCAAAGAAGATACCGAGTATCAAAGACCTGATCTCCTTACGGAACGAAACCGAGAGCCAGGCCTGGCCTACCGGGGAATAACCGGCTTCGCCGGCGCCGACCATGAACCTGACCACCATCATTTGTCCAATGTTTATGCAAAACGCCGTGGCCAGGGTCGCCGCGCTCCAGATTACGGCCATGAGTGCTATGACTTTACGGCGCGCCCACCTGTCTCCAAAAATGGCTGCCGGAAGGGTGAGTATCGCTATACCGGCCGTAACCATGGCAACCAGGCCGCCTGCCTGCGCGTCTGAGAGCTTGAGGTTCGCCTTGACCGCCTCGAGTACCACGGTCATGATCGACCGGTCTGCGAAATTGATCAGCCAGAGCAATGACAATATTACCAGTATGGTTACCCCTGAACCCCTGCTGACCTCATACTTTTTCTCTTCCACGTTCCTACTCCTGTTATTGTATAAACTATCCCTTTGAATATATTGAACGCAACGGTATCTGCAGACGTCTCATGTGCGTTTATGCCTCTTTCTTCTTCACCGGTATTCCGGTCGAGCAGGGGACACCTACCGAGCACAGACCACAGCCGTAAATGAAGATATGATAATGCTTATTGCAATATGCCAGGGATTTGGATACCCGTTGATAACAGGTTTCCTTGTTATGTCCATTCTCATCAATAGCCTGAACCGGGCATTTTGCCGCGCATTTCAGGCACTTCACACCATTGTGGTGCAGGCAATTGGCGTGTATGTTTTCCGGCCGCACCCGGTCAGGCTGCAGCCGCAGGTTAACAATGAAGCTGCCGCAGCGGTGCGCAGCGCCCTTTTCGGTGATGAGGAAGTCGTGCATGCCAAATGTCCCCAGGCCTGCCGCGTAGGCTATATGCCGGTGTGACCAGGGCGATGCCCAGCCTACCCTGGGGTAACGCTGCTTTCGCATCAGGGGCGTGACATCCGGAGCTACCGCCAGCACACCTCTATCCATCAAATATGACACTATCTCCCTGACCATGGCCTGGCTGAAGATCTCGCCCAGCAGGCGGGTGTGCGCCCAGCGCTCGGATGGCCATTCGGTCATGGCCGCGTTCTCCTGCCGGGTCCTCTCCGTTATCGGCATTATGAAAGATACCACGCTCAGGTCAGCGGCCCTTGGAGCAGGGACGCCGTTGTTGGCAGCCTGCCAGGCCATCCATTCCTGCGGTGTCAGGTGGTGAGGCCCGATGATTTTCTTGTATTCCAGGAAAATAGGGTCATCGCCCCGCACAAAGCTGACCAGCGGCTTATCGAATATCTTCTCACCGGCAAATGGATACTCCATCGCATTCATAGGGTGATTTTCCACTTTCTGCTCGATAGTTTCCCGGAACCATTTTTCGTCAAGAACCGGGGCACCGGGGGCAGGGACATAGTCAGCGTTGAATTTGGGCTGCCGTGGATGCCCTTTGCCTTTCATCTCACCAACCGCGTTCTTAATGCCCCTGATATCGGTGATAAATGATAGTCTCCGGTAACTATTGCGCACCGCCATTTTTGCACCTACTTTATATTCTAAATTCCAGTTGTTTTAATTTGCCGCTATGCGCGTTGCCTTTTTCAGGTTTAATTAGGAATCTGTTCTTTCCAACCGTCGCATGATTAATTATTCAGGAAACACTGCTTTGACAGACGACGTTGCCTCGGAAAGTGCACGCGTGGCACCCGTTGCACGCATCACCTTGGCCATATTGCCGGTGAGCTTAAGTTGCCTGGTCAGCAGCGCCTGCGTCCCGTCAAGTTTCTTTTCATTGATCTTTTTCCACGTGGACAGATTGCCGGCAATGGTGAATTCCGGCTTGTATTTGTCCTTGTCTTTCTCCTCGATTATTTCAGATTTACGGCACTTTCCATGCCAGAGGTCGAGGTACAAATACCTTCTTTCTGTAATCGGGCCGCCCGGTTCCAGTATAAAATAGAAATCACCCTCCCAGTCTTTGGCGGCTTCTTCATATTTCTTGCTCCCATTGATAGCCTCGACAAAAGCATCGAGCCATCCCTGGCTTGCGAACTCGTACATTTCTCTCCTCCTTACTTATAGTTATCCAAGTCCCGTAGGGATCCCACTTATTTCAGTTTGCGCAACTCAGCCCTGAGCATTTTACCCAGTACATTCTTGGGTAGAGCGTCGATAAACTGCACCTGCCTGGGAGTTTTAAACTTAGGCAATGATTTGCTGCAATACTCGATGATCTCTTGCTCGCTGCACTTATTCCCCGGCTTAAGTACCACGAAGGCCTTGATCTCCTCTCCATAAACGCGGTCTGCCATTCCGACACAGCACGCTTCAGCCACCCCGGGATGGCTGGAGAGGACATCCTCGACCTCTTTGGGAGATATGTTTTCGCCGCCTCTTATAATGAGGTCCTTTTTGCGGTCGGTTATATAGAAATAGCCGTCCTCGTCCCTGTGGCCGATATCACCGGTATGCAGCCAGCCGTTCTTGAGGGTTTCCGCCGTTTCCTCCGGCAGGTTCCAGTACCCTTTCATAACAGCCGCTCCTTTAATCACCAACTCACCGGTAGCGCCGGCCGGCAGTTCACGGTCATTATTATCGAAGACGCTCATCTTATTGCAGGCCAGCATATTGATGCCTATTGAGCCGTACTTCGGCGGGGCTGATCCCGGGTTTCCTGACGTGGTAGCCCCCGATTCAGTCATGCCCCAACCCTCGTCGATGTGCACACCGACCTTCTCCTTCCACTTGAGGCCGACACCCGGATCAAGCACGGCGGCCCCGCAGGCACAGAACTTGAGGGACGACAGGTCATACTTATCCAGGTCCGGGTGGTCCAGCAGGTGTACATACATGGTTGGCACAAAGGCAA
>CAIMUM010000012.1 GCA_903844685.1 uncultured Dehalococcoidia bacterium | reverse complement strand
CTCACGGACGGGAGCATACGTAAACATCCATTGGACGAGGATGTAGTAAAGGAGTGGATAGGAGGCGCCGGCATCAACACCAAGCTGGCTATTGACCTCATACCGCCGGGGACAGATGCGCTGTCCGCCCGCAACGCCATTATATTGGGCACCGGTCCCTTCAACGGAACTTTCATTCCGGGAGCGTCGCAGACCATGTCCATCTATAAATCCCCGCTCAACGGATATTTCCCGCAGAGCAATGGCGGAGGCAATTTCAGCCACTTCCTCAAATCTTCGGGCTACGACCACCTGGTTATCACCGGACGCTCACCCTGGCCGGTGTATTTAACCATCGAGGACGACAATATCAGCGTGCGCCACGCTTCCGATGTCTGGGGCATGGACGGCTACGACGCAGTGGACGAATTGAGATTGCGACATTCCCCTTGCAGCATCATACCCATCGGCATCGCCGGGGAAAGGCAGGTCGCCATCTCCGTGACTCATATAGATAAGGTGGGCTCCATCGGCTCCGGCGGCCTGGCTGCAGTGATGGGCTCCAAGAACCTCAAGGCCATCGTGGCCTGCATGGGAAGCAGGACGGTCGAGGTCGCCGAACCCGACCGCCTGAAAAGGCTGGTCGAGGAGATACTGGAGAAGGTCAACAGCTACCACCTGCGCACCGAGATGATGGACGGCGGGTCCATGGCCATGACCAGGGACTGGATGCTGCCCGGCATAGTTTCGCGCAATTCTTCCGAGCTTATCCCCTACCCATCCAATATGAGTGAGCTTAAGCCCCAGTTCTATGAACTGCATAAGGCTTCACGAAAAAAAATCGCCTGTGCCACCTGCCCCATGTCCGACAAGGACCGCATCGACCTGCCCAACGGCAGGATTATCTACGATACGGCTGTTTTCATGGAAATGGCAGCGATGACTTATTCTCCCGCCCTGGGCTATGCGGCTGAGGGAAGCACGGCCGACCGCTACGCCCTCGCCCTGCAGTATTACGATTTGATAAACAGGCTGGGACTCGACCGCGTTTACAATTTCCAGGGGCTGGCCGACTTCATCATCACCCTCTACGAAGACGGCCTCATAAATAAGGCAAGCACCGGCGGGCTTGAGCTCGACCGCAGCTATGAAACATTGATAAAACTTGTCAGGATAACGGCCAATCGCGAGGGACTGGGAGATGTGCTGGCGGACGGCGTGCTGAGCGCGGCGCATAATATCGGCCACGGTGCCCCGGAGCTTGTTCAAAACGTGGTCAAGGGCCAATTCATAGCCTTCGACCCCCGTATGAGCGGGTTCCTGCCCATGCACCTCGGCATGCTGGTGCATCCCGGCCGCACGCTGGGAGTCTCTGCCGCCATGGGCGCCCCCTCTTACAGCCCGGGCTGGCCGCTCCCTGAACTGGTCAAGCACGCTGAGCGCTGCGGCGTACCCGCCCAGGATATGGGCAGGCTTTTCACCAGCGACTCCTTCAATCTTGGCAGGCTGGCCAAGCACGGCGAGGACTTCTTCGGCCTCTTCAATATGCTCGGCCAGTGCCACCGCCTCTATATCTCGCGGTTCTACAGCATGCAAACGCTGGCCTCTTTATATTCGGCCGTCACCGGCATCAATGCTTCAGCAGCGGACCTCAAGTCAGCCAGCGCCCGCATGTGGAACGCATGGCGGGGACTTAACGCGGCCGCAGGTTACACCCACCGGGACGATCTGCCGCCCGACGTGTGGTTCAAACCGTTGAAAAGCCCGGTCCAGGAATACCGCCTCTACGACTATTTCCTCAAGCGGGAACTGTCACGCGGCGACATCGAAGGTTACCTGGAAGAATATTACGCTGAGCGGGAGGCAGGCTCAGATACCTAATTTTCCGGCTTCAAAGTCAGCATTGCCTGTTTCTGCGCCTCAACATCAGCCCGGTTAAACAGCATCGTGTGATATTCCACGTTCAGCCATTTGGATACCATATCGCTGTAGTGCGGACTGAAGGCCAGGCCGCTCTGTCCGGTGGTATGCATGGCCAGGGATTTATCGGGGTCACTCCAGTCGATAATCTGGCGGTAGCTGGGAACGGCCACCACGCTATAGGGGTCGCTGTAGTCGAAGGCTGCCACGTTGACCGTGTAACGCGATCCCGATGCAGGGAACGGTCCGCGGCTGAATACGGCATCGAGGCCCGGTACCCTGCCGAGGACGTGGCGGAACCAGGTGCTATGTATATCCCCCCACCGCCATTTGGCCGGGTCTGACCCATATTTACCACTGAGTTCCGCCAGTGCATCGGCCAAACTCTTCTTAACGATATCGTCCCTGGACTCCCGATCCGGTGTGCGGGCATCATCGAACCAGGCGCTGTCTTTATCCTGCATAATACCTTCCATGAAAATAGCATGGACGTCTCCTGAACCACCCATCGCCCTTAGGTAGTCGTTGAACAGCGGCTCTCCCAGCTTGCCCTCGAGGATGTTTTTCAATAGCTTGACGTAAAAGACATTATAAATGGCCGGGGCCGGATCGTCCGCCCGGTCTTGAAAATCCCACTTTTTCAGTATCTCCAGAGCCTGCTTCTCCTGCGCCGTGGAAGGCACTACCTGTAAAGCATAGGGGGTAAAGATGCTGGCCGGTATGTCAAAGATATCAGCCTGTATATCACGGAAATCCTCAACCGACAGCTTATCTTTTGACTTCAGCAGGTCTGTGATGCGCTGCGCGCGATAGGGCGGCGACCAGTCATAGGTCATGAAATACGAGTAATTGTCCGAAACCACCTTGTTATTTGCCGTGGCTATAAAATGGGTGGTCGGGTTCAGCACGCTGGGCAACGATTTATAAGGTATGTTGCCCGTCCAGTCGTAATCCCCTGTCCACCCGGGAACGGGCACCATGCCGGATCCTTTTTTACGTATGGGTATCAGCCCGGTTGACTGGTAGCCTATATTGCCGTCCTTATCGGCGTAAACTATATTCTG
>CAIMUM010000011.1 GCA_903844685.1 uncultured Dehalococcoidia bacterium | reverse complement strand
GTTCTTGAACATCATGGTATGAACCATTCTTGAAATCAAATCCGTGTCCCCACAATTTTTTACCTTTAGTTCTCAACCACGGATAGACCTCCTTCTGATTCTTACCGCCGCCGAGTCCCCAAAGAAAACGTGATGCGTTCTTAAAATACCTCTCCAGTTTCCCCTGCTGCGCAATGTCCATAATAAACCTCCAATACGATTTGGATCTATTATAAACAATCTTTGTAATCTTGTAAAGTAATATTACAAGATTACTATTAATAGTATTATTATGAACTTTCTCCCACTAGGAACGCCCTGAATTAGAGTACTTCGCTGCAATAGAACAACTAATAAAAAATGGCGGGGCTTTTCAGCCCCGCTTGATTATTTAACCTCGTATGACACTGCCCGGCCGTCCCTGCCAATGGCTGTGATAGTAATGTTCTTCATGCCCTGTGGTATCCCAATCGAGTGAAGCGTACCATATTCCGGCTCCACTGAACTTGTGTAACACATGGTCCCTTCGCAATAAGTAACCTTGCATTGGGCATCCTGATTGGTTTTCCAGGACAGGCAGGCACAATCGCAGTCATCAACTATGTTGACGTTGGAATGCACTGGTTATTTAGGTTGGGGGCCGTGTCCGATAACCATTACCCCGTGGAAGTAGCGGTCATATACATCTTTGATGGTTTTTTCCCACTCATAGGCGCCTTTGGATTTTCTCAGCGCAAGGCTGAAGATCTTAATATTCTGAGGGAGCTTATCCGCCCTGTCTGAACAGGGCATAAGTTTGACGCAGGGAAACTCGGCACATTCTGAGCAGAATTCCAATCCCTTTCCCTTGACGCAGACCCAGGTTGCGCATTGCTCCCCTATCACCGGGCAATAACCGTCGATCGAGCGGCAACCGGTACAGGTGACTTTCTCCACAGGCAGATTCAGCCGTGCTGAAAGCTGTTCCTTCATTTTTGTATCAGTTATTGCTATGTTAAGCGGGCATAGTCCACAATGTATCCCGCAGGGGGCTTCCAGTGCATTTTTATCTACCATCTTCTCTGCTCCTTTACCGGGCTATTTATCCAATGTCACAAGGTTCAACTTGGGTACTCCCAGTGGATCAATGTCGTAGTTATGCACCCTGTGATTGACCAGAGTATAGTTTTTGCCGAACCACAGCGGCATTACCGGCGCCTGGTCGACAATAATCTTTTCAGCCTCCTGGTACAACCCGGTCCGTTTATCATAATCTGCTTCCACGGCCGCTTTATCAAGTAATCCATCCAGTTCCTTGTTGGAGAAATGGCTGTAGTTATACTCGCTGCCTGAATAGAACAGGGTGTAGAGGAAGTTCTGCGGATCGGGGTAATCGGCAACCCAGCCCATGGCAAACATCTCGTCAGCCTCTCCTCTCAGATTGTATTGGTATACGTTGGTCTCAAGCAATCTCACGCTGACGTCCGCGCCCAGGTTCACTTTCCAGTCCTGTATTATCGCTCCAAGGTAATCTTCAACGTCCACCCCGCCTAATCCGGCAGCGGTTACGGTGATGTGGGGCAGGCCGGCACTGTATTTAGACTTGCCCAGGAGTTCCCTGGCCCTGACAGGGTCATATCCAATCCCGGTCAGGTCCTTATTATAGCCCGGCATGCCGATGGGTATGATGCCGTTAGCCATGGAAACCATATCTTTCTGTATTATCCTGATAATTTTTTCCCTGTCAACGGCGAGGCAGAAGGCCTGCCTGACATAGGGGTCGTCAAATGGCGGTTTGCTGGTGTTGAAGCCAATATACTGAAGGCTGAATTCAGGGAAAATATGCAGCTGGTCATAAAACGGGCCGGTCTTGTCCGCGGCCCGGTCGATGTAAT
>CAIMUM010000010.1 GCA_903844685.1 uncultured Dehalococcoidia bacterium | reverse complement strand
CGTCCCGGAAGTAAAGTACAAGCTGCAGTCATCTTCATCACCGGCCTTGATACCCGGGCTGGCGCCATCATACCCGCTGACCATATCCTGAAACGAAACCATGTAATCAGGAACTTGATCAGCGGCGCAGACATATCTTGTGACCCGGGGCAGTTGCCCGCGCACAAGGTCAACCCTCTCGATAAATTCCTGTCCGATGATCATCGTCTTTGCTTCGGAGATATCGGCGCAATACTTTAAATCCTGGCCGGTGAACCTGAAATTCAGCGGCACTATCCAGGCCCCGGTCCGCAATATCCCGAAATAGGCTATGAGCCAATCGATGGAATTCATCATCCAGTGGATAACCCTGTCGCCTTTGCCTATGCCCATACCGAGCATGGCGTTGGCAACTCGGTTGGATTCCTGGTCGAATTCCCTCCAGGTAATTTCGCGACGCTTTCCCCCGGCCTTAAGCTCAACCAGCGCACGATCGTTGGGGTACATCCTGGCATTGCGCGCCAGCATCTCCGGGATCGTGATCATTCGTAAACTCCTTGTTTTAATGCGGCAACTTATCTTCTGCCCGCCGTCTCTGCCGCACGGCGGTATCCGATGCCTGAATAAAGCAAAGCGGGTTATTGTACGATATATTACTGGAGTCAGGAAGATTTTTCATCCCCGGGTGGGGGACGGGCAGGCGGAGCACAGATGTGCAGCACAGGTACCGCCTGCCTGTCAATACCATGGTGTTAACTTCGAAGTATTTATTTCTCGGCCAGCACGTCGTCGCTGATGTTGGCGCTATCCGCAGGATAGTATCTTGACATGACCAGGTACATTATTGTTGCTATGAACGCCATGGGCATCATGGTTAAGAAAGCATTCCTTAACCCGGGAGCGCCCCCACCCAGGGAATCCGATACTGCACCTAAATATAACGGCCCCGGCACGGCGCCCAGTATTAATGAAATCATGGTCCCCATACCCAGTCCGGTAATACGATGCTTGGGTGGCAGTACATCGGTCCATATTGCGAACAAACCGGGCAGCACCAATCCGGAGCAGAACATGGTTATCAGCGCAATCACAATGTAGGTTGTCAGCGAATAATTGGTCGACAATACCACAAGCGTGGCGGTAATGGAAAAGAGTAACATAGCAACGACCAGGAAATAAGCCCTGCCACCGGCTTTTCTGCTCTGCCACCTGTCCCCCAGATAACCGCCAAGCGGTGCGCCTATAATGACCATCAACCCTGTCAGGCCGGCAATCATTCCCGCCTGGAATGCATCTATACCGTACGATCTCATAAGCAAGGCGGGCATCCAGCCCAATAAAGTGAAAGTGACAAAGGCATACAGGGACTGTGCAATCACATTGAATGTATATGTCCTGATCTTAAAAAGGCCAGCTATCTCTGTAAAAAACCGCCGGGTAAAAACACCTTCGCCTGCTTCACGTATTGTTGCATAGTCCGGAAGGAAGAAGGTTAGAACGCCTAATATGACACCGGGTATAGCAAAAACATAAAAAGGGACTCTCCAATCACCGGTTTGCGCAACCAGCAGGCCGCCGATCATAAGCCCTAAAGCCGTCCCCAGTTGTGTTGCTGATTGAAAAAAGCCCAGTATCCTTCCTCTTACTTTCTTTGAGAACGCCAGGGACAACCAGGCTGTCCCACCGGGATTGTAGCCTGCTTCCCCGATGCCAACCACAAAGCGGGCTGTCAGCAGGTGCAATAATTTTGTACCGAGGCCGGTAGCGAGTGTGGCCGCGCTCCAGATAATAGCCATGAAGCCCAGCGTCTTGCGGCGGCTCCACCGCTCCACAAAAATTGAGCCCGGTATCATCAGCAAACCTACTCCAAGCAGGAAAATTGATTGCGTGGCGCCAACCTGTGCATCGGTCAATTGAAGCGCTTTCTTCATAGGCTCAAGTACTATTGCCATCAGGGCCCTGTCAGCAAAGTTGAGCACATAAAGCAGGAAAAGTACAATAAGTACAAATACCGCACCCCTGCCGCCAACTTCGTATTTCTGTTTATCTTCCATCAGGTAGATTACCTCCTTTCCTGTGGATGTTAACAAATCTAATACTTAAGGGCGGAATTAGCAATACTAACAGGGGGTTATATTTATTACGACATTAAGCGTAGCAACGGCATTATGCGGCGCATTGCTTGACATACCTGATGCGGAGCAAATACCATGGTGTTATGCCGGCTTTTAATGATCATAGTGCCCGGGTAGCGGGGGATGAGCTGATCAAGGTAGTTGTCGCCGATACTATGGATATCGTCTGCAAAGGCCTGCCCGGCGCACTGGAACCGGGGGGAAACATCCGAGTGGTGGGCGTGTGCAGTACCGGATTTGAACTGGTTAAAATTGCCCAGCGCGAGAAACCGAACGTGGTGCTGCTCGATTCTGAAATACGGGCATGCACGTATGACGAAGCCATACCTCTTATTCACCGCGAGGTGCCCGAAGCAAAAATACTGGTATTTGGCTGGCCGAAGGAACAGCGGGAACTCGGGACCATCATTTATCACGAGGCCTCGGGGTACGTGAGCAGGGACATCACGGTTGAAAACCTGGTAAAGGCGATTACCATGATCGCTGCTGGGGAGCTGGTGCTGTCGCCGCAGATGGCCAATAACGTATTACAAGCCTTCGACGGCCTGCAAAAGAAAGTCCATGTGCGTGTGCCATTGTTGACCAACAGGGAGCGGGAGATACTTTCACTGGTCGGCAGGGGGCAGGTCAACAAGGACATTGCAGCAACGCTGTCGATATCCGAGAACACGGTCAAGGTGCACATGCGCAACGTGATGAAAAAGGTTTGCCTGCACACGCGGGGTGAAGCGGCGGCGTGGCTGATAGCCCACTATTGATATAAAGTACGTGCACGGTCCCCTACAAAAATACTACCCCCTTAGTATTGCCAATCCGGGCTATACGTTATAGATTGGAACCCGGCAAATATATTTATCTACTCAGAGGAGGTAAGCAAATATGTCATCTGCAAGAAGGGCATTGCAATCTGTTACCACCTATACACCGCACAAGGCATATCCCGGTTTTACCCTTTTCAGTCCCATGACCCAGGTCCCGGGCAGCACCTGGCTGATCGACATGCAGGGACGGTTTGTCCACCGCTGGAAGCTGCCGGGTTGGGTCAGGTTGCATTCTGACCTGCTTCCCAATGGTCACATCCTGTGTGCACTGGAAGATGTCGGAGCGCCGCCTTCATCAATACCCACTGTGGCAAAACGCGTCGTTGAACTGGACTGGGACGGTAACCTGGTCTGGCAATATGAGGATGAAAACATGGACGCCCATGACCGCAAACGCAGTAGGAACGGTAACACGCTTATTATGAAATACGTCCCGATTCCAGAAGAAATAGCCGCCAAGGTGCAGGGCGGGGTACCTCCTAAAAAATTCCTCGGCGCCGACTTACCTCTTCATGGCAACGTAATACAGGAAATCACACCCCAGGGTAAAATTGTGTGGGAATGGATCGGCTACAAGCACTTCGACCCCGTCCTTGACTGTTTTGAACCATTACAGATACGACTGGCCTGGGTGGGACTCAATTCACTTGAGGAACTGCCCAACGGGGACCTGATGATCTGCTCATTTGGCTGCGATAACCTCTTTATCATCGACAGGAGTTCAGGAGATATCAAGTGGCGCTGGGGCAAAGGTTTCATTTCCATGCCGCACAACCCGACCATGCTCGATAACGGCAATATACTGGTGCTGAATAATAACAGGTACAACGTTGATTACTTCCCGCCTGAGGGCAGCCGTGTTGTCGAAGTTAACCCCAAAACCAATGAAATTGAGTGGGAATACAGGCCAGAGAACCCGGTAGATTTCTATACAGCCTATATCGGCGGCGCTGAACGGCTGCCCAACGGCAACACCCTGATTTGCGAAGGCGGTATGGGGCGGTTCTTTGAAGTCAATGCCTCAGGCGAGATCGTCTGGGAATACATCGTACCCTTCTATAATCACAGGGACACTCTTTCCCCTTACGGTCTGAGCAACTGCACATTCCGCTGCCACCGCTATGATCCTGACTACCCGGGACTCCAGGGCAGGAAATTTGATTCGGATAAAATGGATATGTGGAACAGGCTCTACGGACCGGAGGCTTTCAATCCCTATATGAGGCCGATCTCCGGCTACACGGCAGAGACCCTGGTGAAAAACAAGGCCTCCAGTGAAATAGCCACCGACCAGCCGGGCAGTACACCTGCAGCACGGCCAGGCGCAGCCAGCGCTGACAAGAAGAAAAAGATGGAATCGAGGATGAAGCGGCTGGGGTATTAAAAGGCATTAACCTCTCGGCAAAGGCGATTTATGAAAAATGTTGTGTTGACAACGCTCGACGCGACCCGCAAAGATGTTTTCGGGCTATACGGGAACACGAAGGGGTTAACGCCGTTCATGGATTCGCTTAAAGGCCGGAGCGTGGTTTTTTCAAAGTGCCAGAGCGCTGGGCCCTATACCCAGGCATCGTTCCCGGCCATCTTGTGTTCCGGTTATTACCTGGATTATGGCAAACCGGAAGGCCTGGCGCCGCAGCGCACCCTGGTTTCTGAGGTACTGCAAAAAGCTGGCATATATACCGCCGGCTTCCATTCCAACCCCTACTGCAGTTCAATGCTCGGCTGGGAGCGGGGATGGGATATCTTCTACGACTCACTCGACGATGCCCTTGATGACGAGCGCCTGCCCTACGTAAGTGGAAGCGTTATTAACGGAAAGGTAACAGACTGGCTGACGTCACATACGGGAAAAAAGGAATACACCCCATTTTTCCTGTGGCTGCACTATATGGACGTTCATGAACCATATATGCCGGAAAGAAAGTTCGTTGACATGGTCGACCCTTCAATTACTATCAACCAGGATGAAATGTATGCGTTATTCGAAAATACTCTGCTCAAAAGGGACGTTTCCGACCCGGCAAAAGTCTCCCTGCTAAAGAGATTGTACGATGTCCAAGTGCGCGAGGTCGATTCTTACGTAGAATCGCTCTTCAAATCGATGGAGATACTGGGACTCCTCAAGGACACCTGCGTTATAATCACCAGCGACCACGGCGATGAATTCAACGAACACGGCGGTCTGTCCCACGATGATAAGCTGTATTCGGAGCTGATCGACGTTCCCCTGGTGATATATGGAGCGGGCGAAAACGGCACGTGCACGGACGTGGTGAGCAGCGTCGATATCCCACCCACCATCCTCCATCTTTTCGGTGTGGAACCTACTGCCTCTTTCCAGGGACAGTCGATGCTGCCGCTGGCAAAGCGCACCGTGAAGGGCGCCTTCGGCGAGGCTATCAACCAGAAAAATATAAAAGGCGGAGATATAAGCAAAGACTCATATTACTTCCGCGCGGGCGACATGAAGCTCATTTACCGGGCAGACACCCAGCAGTCAGAGCTCTATAACCTCGAGGATGATCCTCACGAGCAGCATAATATAGCCGGCTCCGGTAATGACACCGGCAAACTGCAGCTGGAATTGAAACCGAGGATAAGAAGGTGGATAAGAAAAGAGAATGAGAGAAATACATCATGATTGACAAAGTGCCTGCGAAGGTAGCGGTGATCGGCTTCGACTGCGCTATGCCTCATCTGGTAGAGAAGCATATCGCGGAGGGGTATTTGCCCAACTTCAAGAAGCTGATTGAAGCCGGGGTAATGGCAGCAAACTGCCTGCCGGTCTATCCTACAATCACACCACCCAACTGGGCCAGCATCGCCACAGGCGCCTGGCCAGGTACACATGGCATTACGGATTTCTGGGTGCCGGTGACGGGCGTGACACCGGACAATTCAGGCACTGTAGAGGCTTTCAGCAGCCAGCGCTGGCAAGCTGAACCTATCTGGGAAGCCCTGGACCGGGCTGGTAAGACATGCATTGTTGTCAATTACCCCGGTGCCTGGCCGAGCCGCATGAAAAACGGCATCATGGTGGGTGGCGCAGGGCTGACCATCGGCGAATTCCGCGACGGCTTACCGGGCCTGGCATCCCGTCATCTGCTGTGTAACGCACAGCTTGTGACTACCGGCGTCTATCCCAAGGCAATCCGGGGGAAGTTCGAACCGGCACGGGACTGGCAGGACCTGGAAAGTGACGAGTCTGAACCGCTCGAGATGACATTTGAGCTCGAACTCCCGGAACCGGTCGAAAAGACGGCCCGAACCAGTTGGCACGTACTCGTACAGGCCAGCGGCGAGGGCGGCTATGATAGGGTTACACTTTCACCGGCCAAGAATATGTCGGAGGCTTTTTTTAGCATCGGAGTCGGCGATTGGAGTGAAAAATGCTTTGCCACGATCACGATGGCGGACGGGAGCAGCCGGGAGGTTTTCTTCCGCTGCAAGCTCCTGGAACTGTCCGAAGATGCACAGGACTTCCGCCTCTACATCTCTGCGCTCTGCCAGACGAGCGGCTGGGCCAACCCGGAAAGTATTTGCAGGGAAATTGAAAGTAACAATGGAATCTTTGGTCACGAAGGCGGTTTGATCGGCTACAGCGAGGGCTGGTTTGACCTCGATACGTACGTGGAGATAAATGAGCTGCACGACGCCTGGCTGGGCGATGTGGTAACCACCCTTATTCAAAAGCATAAATGGGATTTGCTTTATCTTCATTCCCACCCCATTGACTGGGCTTATCATGTACTTATGGACAACCTGGATGAACACACGGCTGAAAGCGAGCAGGACTACAAGAAAGCCTGGGAAGTACACCGCAAAATCTACCAGAGCCAGGACAGGCTGTTGGGGCGCATCGTGGAAGGGGCCGGCCAGGATACGCTGTTGGTCCTTGTCTCAGACCATGGCGCCGGGAAGGGTGGCGCTACGTTCAACCCTTATCATCCATTGGTAGCAGCAGGGCTCACCGTTCCGGAAGGAGAGGGCGGCGGCGCGGAAGGCCGCGCAACGCCGCGCGGCAGAGTAGTTCCAGATATTGCTAAATCAAAGGTTCTTGCGCAGCGCATGTGCCACATTTACATCAACTTGAAGGGTCGCGACCCTGAGGGCATAGTCGAGCCATGCGACTATGAGAAAGTACAGAGACAGGTGATAGATGCGCTGTACTGCTGGGTGGACCCGGACACGGGCAATCGCCCGGTGTCCCTGGCGCTCACAAAAATTGATGCACGTATTCTCGGCCTGCACGGAGAGCGCGTTGGAGACGTGGTCTACGCTCTCTATACCGATGCAGGCAACCAGCATGGGCAGCAGCTCTCAGCAGCGGAATCGACTGTGGGCAAGTTGAAATCATTGCTGGTATTGTCCGGCCCCGGCGCCAGGCAAGGCTACCGGCTGCAGCGGACGTGCTGGCTCACCGATATCGTGCCGACGATATGTTACCTGTGCCGCTGGCCGGTCCCGGCCCAGGCAGAGGGTTCAGTTATCTACCAGGCACTGGCCAACCCCAATAACTGGTCCCCCGCAGAACAGCCCTTGAGACCGGCCGGGGAAGGAGTTGTTATAGATATGGAAGAAAAAGAGAGGCAACCTGAGGACATACCTGATGGGAAAGACGGGGAGAAGGGTCAACGCTCCAGCGCTGAAGGCAGTGTCGATGCTGAGAAGAAGAAAAAGCTGAACGAACGGCTCAAGAAGCTGGGTTACGACCTGCCTTACTAAAGTGATGTATTGACCATCACATTTCATCGTCCAGCGTGTTTCGCACGTCCCTGTCAGAGGGCAAAGATATCAGAATACAGGCATAAATGATAAAATATCTTTGCCGTTTTGAGGCAATATAATATGGTGCTCATCTTGCGTACTGATTTATCAAACTATTTGAGGAGGCGGCTATGGCGATATATCTATTACTTTCAACTTTAAGTGGCGATGGCAGAAAAGCCATTGAAGAGTATCCCGAGAAGCTTAAAGAACTGAATAAGGAAGTCGAGTATATGGGCGTTAAAATAGTCGCTCAATATGCCTTACTGGGCCAGTACGATTTCGTAACTATTGTCGAAGCGCCCAGCAATGAAAAGGCGGCCGAACTGGCTATTCATATGTCCGCCGGGGGATTGCAGAGCCTTACGCTCGCAGCAATACCGCTGGATAAGCTCATCGAGCAACTGAAGAAGAAGCCTACAATTTTTTAACAATTGCGGGTATTTGAATTTGGCATCCTATACTTATTATAATTAGCGGTTGTCCCTGTCCAATTCACACATAATTCAGTCAGACATGAAAAAAATTCGCAAGTTGTTATCGGGTAACGAAGCCATAGCCCTGGGCGCTTATCACGCGGGCATCAGGGTGGCCGCTGCCTATCCCGGGACGCCCAGCACCGAGATATTAGAAAACCTGGCTAAATTCAAGGACATCTACGCTGAATGGTCCACTAACGAAAAAGTAGCCATGGAGGTCGGCCTCGGCGCCTCGTACGCCGGGGTGAGGACGCTGGTATCGATGAAACATGTCGGGCTGAATGTGGCGGCCGACCCCTTCCTGGCAGCCGCGACCACGGGGATATACGGAGGACTGGTGGTGATATCCGCGGACGACCCGGGGATACACAGCTCGCAGGGAGAACAGGACAACCGTCACTTTGCCAAGCTGGCCAGAGTACCCATGGTGGAGCCTTCGGACAGCCAGGAAGCTTATGATTTTATCTACGACTCGTTTCAATTAAGCGAGAGGTTCGACACGCCGGTCCTGTTCAGGATCACCACGCGCGTAGCCCATTCCAATTCCGTGGTTGAACTCGATGAAGATCGAGTAAGGTGCGGCCGCGAAAAAAGGTTCCGCCATAATGTCGAGAAATATGTCATGCTGCCTGGCCATGCCAGGATACGCGTGCCGCACATGCATCAGCGGATGGTTGAACTGGCGGAATACGCTGAGACCACCCACCTGAACCAGATCATCGACGGCGATACGGCCATTGGAATCGTTACCAGCGGTGTGAGCTACCAGTATGTCCGGGAGGTTTTCGCCGATGGTGCCATACTAAAGCTCGGCCTGACCTACCCGCTCCCTGCAAAGATGCTACTGCAGTTCGCCGGCCGGGTAAAAAAGCTGTTTGTAATCGAAGAGCTCGATCCTTTCCTGGAAGAGAACATCAAAGTACTGGGCATCCAAATCGAAGG
>CAIMUM010000009.1 GCA_903844685.1 uncultured Dehalococcoidia bacterium | reverse complement strand
TCATGGCCGCGGCAGTGGCCGACTTCCGCCCCCTTAAGAAAGCAGACAAAAAGATAAAGCGAGATGGCCTGTCCGACCTGACGCTCGAGCTTGAAAAAACACCTGACATACTGGCCCAGGTCAAGGGCAATTTCATCCGCGTCGGATTCGCCGCCGAGAGCCACGACGTAATCACCAACGCCAGGGATAAAGTGAAGAGAAAAGGCCTGGACATGATCGTGGCCAACGATATCACCGAGAAAGACTGCGGCTTCGGCACCGAAACCAACCGCGTCGCGATCATAGATAGCAAAGGCAAGACCGAGGAATTGCCCCTCCTGCCCAAGGGCGAGGTAGCAGATAGGATACTGGATAGCGTTGGAGCTTTACTTAATAAGTAGATACTTTGATTTTCGTTCTCATGGAACAAAATGAAATAATCTTCCCCAGTCCATGAAACAGTCCTCATCCGACTGGGCATTCAAGTTGGCCAAATCTGACAATGGTATTTAATGAAACACGGGGTAAAACATGATTGAAATTCCTAAAGCCTATGAACCCAAAGAGGTCGAGCAAAAGTGGTATAGAAAATGGATGGAGGGCGGCTACTTCAAGCCGAAGATCGACCCGAAGAAGAAGCCCTTCACCATCATCATGCCGCCGCCCAACGTGACCGGCGAACTCCACGTCGGCCACGCGCTGACAGCGACTCTTGAAGATATTATGACGCGCTGGCACAGGATGCTGGGCGACCCCTCCCTCTGGCTGCCGGGAGTCGACCACGCAGGCATTGCCACACAGGTCGTGGTTGAAAAGGAACTGGCCAAAGAGGGCCTCGACCGCCACCAGATAGGCAGGAAAAAGTTCGAGGAACGCGTCTGGAAGTGGGCCAATAAGTCGCGCAGCGCCATCACCCACCAGCACGAGCGCCTGGGCGCCTCCTGCGACTGGTCGCGCGAGCGTTTTACGCTCGACGACGGACCGGTCAAAGCAGTAAAGACGGCCTTCGTCCGGCTCTATGACAAGGGCCTGATCTACCGCGGCGAGCGCATCATCAACTGGTGCCCCAGGTGCAGGACGGCGCTCTCGGACCTCGAGGTGCAGAGCAAGGACCTCACCAGCAACATGTGGCATATGAAATATCCCTACGCGGATGGCAGCGGCTATATAACCGTGGCCACCACCCGCCCCGAAACCTACCTGGGAGATGCGGCGGTAGCCGTTAATCCCGAGGATGAGCGCTATAGCGGCCTAATCGGCAAAAAGGTTATCCTGCCGGTTATCAACCGGGAGATACCCATCATAGCCGACGAGGCCATTGACAGGGCCTTCGGCACGGGCATGGTCAAGGTCACACCGGCCCACGACCCGGTGGACTTCGAGATATCCGAACGGCACCAACTGCCGGTCATACACATCCTCAACCCGGACGCCACCATGAACGACAACGCCGGCCCCTACGCGGGCTTGGACAGGTTCGAAGCGCGCAAGAAGGTGGTGGAGGATTTCGAGAAGGCCGGGCTGATGGAGAAAATCGAGCCTTACTCTCACGCCATACCCCACTGCTTCCGCTGCTCGACCGTTATAGAGCCCGAGGTCAGCAAGCAGTGGTTCGTTAAAATCGCGCCGCTGGCCGCGCCTGCCATCGAGGCGGCCAGGGATGGGCGCATACAGATAATCCCCGAGCGCTTCATCAAAATTTACCTCAGCTGGATGGAGAATATCCGCGACTGGTGCATCAGCCGCCAGCTCTGGTGGGACCACCGCATACCGGTCT
>CAIMUM010000008.1 GCA_903844685.1 uncultured Dehalococcoidia bacterium | reverse complement strand
GGCAGGAACATCTGCGAAGAATAGCGGTTCCAGACCTTGATGGGATGTATGTACGTGGAGTTCCTGGCATGGTATACATCGATCAATATCTGGGTTGTGTCGCGTATGCGCGCGACAGCCGAATGCAGGTGGCTGCCGCGGGTAAGGGCGAAATAAGCTACCGGGCCCAGTTCAAAGATATACGGGCAGGTAACCATGAAGTAATTGGCCAGCAGTTCATCAGTGGCCCAGGTGGTTACCAGCGAAGAGAGATTGTCGAAGATGATGCGCGCATCCCGGTTGCAGTCCCGGATGGTATTGTGTACCTCACCGGCGAAGAAATCGAAGCCCGGCGAGGGGTCAATATTGATGACCGTCAGGCCGTTCAGCGCGGGCAAAATGGGAGGATGCGAGGCGAACCTGAAGTAGATGCATTCCAGCTTCTTGTCGATGGCTTCCCGGGCGAACTTGCCGGCGAAAAAAGCGTAGTCGTCAAGATCGTCAATCTGCCAGACGATGTTATCGCCGGGCAACAACCCCTGCAGCAGGTTGTCAAGGTCGGCTATACCTGTACTGATATCCATGTTTGCCACCTCTTATCGTTCCTCGCCTGATAAATATACAGGATTGAAATGCCTTACACCAAGTCCGGCTTTAATTTGGAGGTTGCCCAGTCTGTGATTAGAATAAGGTCAAAATTAATTTCAGGTGAAGTGAAAATGGTTATTATGAATTCTGACAACAAATTCCAATTTATTGAGGGAGATGCATTAAATCGGTATGACGGCGAAGGTGGCTCTGTAAGCCTTCTGGAGAAAACTGATTTCCTGGATGCTTATTCCGAGGTAGTATCGGAGGTTGTTGAACGCGTATCACCGATGGTTGTGCATATGAGCGTCAAACAGAAGGTCAAGGACAGGCGTGGAGCGTATCACGATGTTGATGGCGGGGGCAGTGGAGTTGTCATTGCACCAGATGGTTATATCGTGACGAATTGCCACGTGGTTGAGCATGCCGATGAGATGGAAGCGGTCACGTATGAAGGCATGCGCTGCACGGCGCAACTGGTGGGCAAGGACGCGGCAACAGACCTGGCATTGGTAAGGATAAACGCTTCCGGCCTGCCTGCCATCAGCCTGGGTGATTCAATCCGCCTGCGCGTGGGCCAGGTCGCCATCGCTATGGGTAGCCCGCTGGGTTTTCAGCGGACGGTCACCGCCGGCATTATCAGCGCGCTGGGGCGTTCAATGCGAAGCATGAGCGGAAGGCTGATTGAAGAGGTCATCCAAACCGACGCTGCCCTGAACCCGGGTAACAGCGGGGGCCCACTGGTAGATTCTAGGGGACGTTTGATTGGCATTAATACGGCTATCATCCAGATGGCACAGGGTATATGTTTTGCCATCCCGGTTAATACGGTTCGAAGGGTGGTATCGCAATTGTTTAGCCAGGGAAGGGTAGTGCGTGGGTTCCTGGGCATTTCAGGGCAGACCATACCCTTGCCAACCAGGGTCATCAGGCACTATAACCTGCCACAGGATACTGCCGTCAGGATCATGGCGGTTGTTTCGGAAAGCCCGGCTCGAGACGCCGGTCTGAGGGAAGGAGATATTATTATCAGGCTTGGAGATAATCCGGTTTCCACGGTGGATGATATTCACCGGAGCCTGTTGGGTGATACTATAGGCAGCAAAATGACCGTGAATTACCTAAGGGATTGGGTAAAACTCAGTGCAGCGGTTGTCACTCCAGTGGAATACCTTGAGGAATAGTAATTCGTCATTTCCGGAAAACCGCGTCATCGCGAGGAGCGCAGCGATGTGGCGATCGTTGATACCAGCAGATTACCGCAGCATCTGCGGTGCTTCGCAATGACAAATTATATTTTACTTCCGCGTGCCGTTATATTTTACCATGGCAGAATTGTTAAAGCTGTCGGGTCCCTTTGTGCCTGAGTAATTACCTGAAGCGCTATAAGTGATTGTGGCGTTGATCTGATCCTGGGATGTCAGAGTGACAACGATGTTGTCGGTGTAGTCGATGACCAGGTTGGATACTCCGCCAAGCAGCGCCAGCGGACCCGGCAGCTTGTCGGCCTGGATGGTCCCTCCCCCGCTGAGTGTAACCGATCTCTTGTCGGCGCTCTCGTTGACCAAAGGTGTCTTGACATTTACGGTGAGCCCCAGAGCATTAAACCAGGTTGCCCGGCCGTCATAGCTGGGCTTTAACTGGTTGCCTGATAAAGCTACGGTCCAGGTCGGGCTTTTAGGGATAATCTGGTCGACCACAAAGGCCGGGATGACGGAGGGGAAAGGCGGTTCAATGCTGACCCTGCTTATTTTCCAGTTGCTGGTAAGCGGCTCAGAACCGACTGCTGCGCTGCCGCTTGAACTGGATGAAGATTTTTTCATCAACGTACAGGCCGTGGGCAGCCACAGCAGGGCCACTAATCCCAGTATAAATACGGTAGCAACCAGGTATTTCTTCATGGTCATACCTCCGCTTCCTCAGTGCTTTTCCAGTATTATACTTTAGATAGCGCGTCACCGCATGTCACTTCAAACGGTAGGCGGAGCTATATCTGAAAAAATGCCAATCCGCCCAAAGCAAAGTATAATTAAGGAATTCTTGTTTAAAGGACGGCCATGATAGAAAATATTTTACCCGGACTCTACAAAATTGAATTACCCCTGCCCAAGAACCCGTTGAAGTCTATCAATTGCTATCTTATCAAAGGGAAGGAGAGGAACCTGATTATAGATACAGGGATGAACCGTGAGGAGTGCAAAGCGGTGCTTTTCCCCGCGCTCAAAGAGATGGCCGTCGACTTGCAGAGGACTGACCTGTTTATCACGCACCTACATGCCGACCATTTCGGCCTGACGGGAGACTTGGCCACCGATAGTTCGATATGCTATTTCAATAGGGTTGAAACCGCCATTGTCAAAGGCGCCGCCCACTGGGGGGAATTTCTGCACGTTTTCGTCGAGAACGGCTTTCCTGAATCGGTTTTAAGGGAGTCGATGGCCAAGCACCCCGGCGTGCTTTACAGCCCCAGGCGCATGGTGGAAATCACACCGGTGGATGACGGTCAGGTAATCGAAGTAGGCGATTATAAGCTTAAGTGCATCGAAACACCCGGGCACTCGCCGGGCCATATGTGCCTGTATGATGCAAACAAGAAGCTGCTTTTCTCGGGTGACCACATACTTTTTGACATAACTCCCAATATCTCGTACTGGCCCGAGATGAAAGACGCGCTGCGCTCCTACTTAGCCAGCCTGGATAAGGTCAGCGGTTTGGAGGTGACTAGCGTCCTGCCCGCGCACAGGAGTCCCTGGCACAACCACCTGGAGCGCATCGAAGAGTTGAAAAAGCATCATCGGCACAGGCTGGATGAGGTTATAACTGCTTTGCAGGAGGGGGACATGACGGCCTACGAGGTAGCGCCCTACATCACATGGAAGATCGAATGCAGTGACTGGGAGCAGTTTCCCATAGCTCAGAAATTTTTCGCAGTCGGCGAGACTATCGCACACCTGCATTACCTTGAGAATGACGGGGTGGTGGCAAGGTACATGGAAGAAGGCCAGGTGTATTTCGCACTGGCCTGACCGCGTTTGATTGCCGGGTCGCAACACGCTATTATTTCAAATATTACGAGGTACGATAAATGTCGAGTGCAAGATACAGGTCGGGCGAAGGGGAATTGATCCCAGTCATCGTCTTGATAATAATCAATATTGTGGTCTACCTGGCCATCAACCTTGCCGCTTTTTCCGGCGGCAGCATAGTCCAATACCTGGCGCTTTCGCGTACCACGGTGATGGCCAAACCGTGGACTATCCTAACCAGCATGTTCACGCATATGGATTTCATGCACCTGCTGGCCAATATGGTTACCCTTTATTTTTACGGCAGTTTCCTCAACCGTATAACGGGGACACGTACCTTCCTTTGGATTTATTTCGGCGGTGGTTTGCTGTCCGCGCTGGTCGTACTGTTGCTGTCTAATCCTACGTCGTATACCATCGGCGCTTCCGGAGCCATTTTCGCGCTGGGTGGTGCGCTGGCCGTCCTGATCCCCATGCTCAAGGTGTTCATCTTCCCCATACCGGTACCGATGCCGCTCTGGGTAGCGATACTAATAGGTTTCCTGGTACTCGCTCTCATACCCGGCGTATCCTGGCAGGGACATCTGGGCGGACTGCTCTTCGGCCTTGCAGCGGGCTGGTACCTGCGCGGCAGGCTAAGGGTAGCATTATAGGGGATTATTACACGTAAGTATGCTTACCTGGTTCTATATTGTTAACGCGGTACTGCTGATAGCCACGTTGGCGGTTTCAATTATACAGGCCTGGCTTACGGTTACTGCCATGCTGGCGTAGCTTTTCCGTCCTGCGCCTGCCAGTATGGCAGCCATGCCAGCCCCACAAAGCGCACCTGTATATCTTTCTTGGCCGGCCGGATGGATATAGTGTCGAGTTGTTCCGTGGCCGGGTCACCCTTCGCCGCGAGTTGGTCGGTCTCGGCCTTGAACTCGGATTGTATCTCATTAAGCTGTTGCTGATGGGCAGCCACCGTCTCCTTGGCGCGGTCGACGTCCTCTTTCTGCTGCAAGATGCGGCTGGCACTCTTGGCTGCTGTAGTGGCGCGTCCTACCGTGCCGACAGAGAGGCCCTTACCGCCCATGAAAGCGCCCAGCAGGGTTGACCCGACGGAGATGACCGTCTGCATCGTCTGCTGCTTCTCCTGCTCGGCCTCTCGGTCTACCGACTGCTGTGCCGTGCGCACCTGTTCTTCCAGCGAAGCCATTTTAGCCTGGTATTTCTGCCGCAGCTTATTCGTCATATCGTCGCGCTGCTCCCGGACGCTCTGAGCCAGCCTTATGCGGAAATCCCGCTCGGATTCGCCCGGCTTGGAGAACTGCTTGTAGGTGGGGCTTTTGAGGAGCTCGTATTTGCGGCTGCCGTAGAGATAGGTGGCGAGGTCCTTGCCCCACTGGTCATAGCTGCGGGCTTTGCTGGCAACAGAGGGTAGAGGGCTGAACTGTGCCTGTGCGCGCGGTGACTTCTCAAGGTCGGAGATGCTGAAGTCGGCATCCTTGGCATTGTCCCAATTAACCGGTACGACGTCATCGGTTATATCGGTCATCACTGCGGTATCTTCCTGCGTATCTATACCCGTCTTGGTATCCATAAAATGCACCTGCGCCGAGCCCAGTACGACCGGCTTGTAGAGCAATCCGCCTGCCTGGCTGCCCCTGGCAGGCACGAAGTATTGCTGCACTTCCGGCGGGAGCATGGGTTGCCCTGCGCTCTGAACTGGAGCCGGCGCGGCGCGCCCTGCCTGTGGTGAAGGTCAGATTGCGGCGCTGCCGCAGCAGGCTGTATATATGAAGCTGCTGCCGGCGCGGCCTGTTTCGGCATCTGGGCTTTTACAGGGTCCATCAGCACTTTGATCTGGTTGCGCGTGAGCGGGCCGCAGAGATAGGACATGGTCCAGCGGGTTTCAAGGACGACCGGGGCATCTTCGTGGACATTATTCATCAGGAAGATGCGGTTGCCCAGCCCTGCCAGGGTTTGCTCCATGGCCTGGCGGTCAAATTTCTGTCCTTGAGTGGCTGCCGCGCCTTCCAGCCCGTCCAGAACGCGCGCCTTGTCGCGCTCGGTCTGCAGGCGCCCTAGCAGCCATGTGCCGGTATTGGAGAGCCCCTTGTAATCGAGGTCAACGGGGTTCTGTGTGGCCAGCAATATGCCCACACCATAGGCACGTGCCTGCTTGAGCAGGGTGAGCAGCGGTTGCTTGGATGGTGGGTTGGCCACCGGCGGGAAATAGCCGAAGATCTCGTCCATATAGAGCATGGCTCTCAGGCTGGTGGTGCCCGGCTGCTGGCGCATCCAGGCCAGCACCTGGTTGAGCAGCAGTGACACAAAGAACATGCGCTCGGCGTCGCCGAGGTGCGCTATGGAGAAAATGGCCATTCTGGGTTTGCCGGCCGGGTTGTGCAGTATCTGGCCGATATCCAGTGCTTCTCCCTCCAGCCAGGCATTGAAGCCTGGTGCGGCCAGCAGATTATTTATCAGCATGGCCAGCTCAAAGCGGTCTTTGGCCGGATAGAAGGAGTCGAGGTCGATAACGCCGATTTTACTAATGGGCGGTGTCTGTATCTGCTGGATGAGTGACGGCAGGTCGAGGTCGATGCCCTGCTTCCAGGCACTGTCTAAAATGGTTGAGATCAATATATGTTCTTTGCTCTTGATAGGGTCGGCATCCTTGCCTACCAGGCCGAGCAGGCTGGTCACGGTGGAGGTTATCCTATCCCGCAGGAGTTCACTGTCATCTATCAGTGCTGCCGGTGGTGCAGCGAAGGACTTCAGGATGGAGATAGGAATGCCGGCAGTGCTGCCCGGGGTGTAGATGACAAAGTCGGCCGCCTGCTTGAGCTTGGCGATGCGGTCGCCGCTCTCGCCCCAGGAAGCCAGGCCGGTTTTCCAGAGGTCAGCCTGATTGGCCGCGAAGTCCTGAGTCGAGAGGCCTTTCCTGCGGGCATCATCCTCGTTTACCCAGGGAGCGAAGTCCTCCGGCCTGAGCTGTGGGAAGGTCAGCAGCATATCAGCCAGGTCGCCCTTGGGGTCGATAATGATTGCGGGTATCCCGTCCATGGCCGCTTCCTCGAGTATGGCGATGCACAGGCCGGTCTTGCCGCTGCCGGTCATGCCCACGCAAACGCCGTGGGTGACCATATCCTTGGAATCGTAAAGGATCAGGCGCTCGCCTGACTTTTTATTGCGCAGGTCGTATTCCCTACCGAGATAAAATACGCCGAGTTTTTCGTAGTCTTCCATAATGGCCTCGTCCTACTTTTATTTATGATTCAGGGCTGCAAGGTGAATTGCCGCCGGTATCCTCATGTTCCTGCCTCTGCCTCTGCCTGATCTGCTCCTGTTCCAGGTATTCCATGGCGAATTCGCTGAATTTGATGACCCTGCCTTTACGCACCCTGGCCTCGGGATTCTCTATATATATATTGAACATCTCATCGAGGTCGATGTCAACGCACAGGTCGAGTATCACCTTCTTGCCCCATTCGAAGCCTTCGCGGAATGGGTTTTTTTCGTGGTATTCCGGCCTGTGTATTTCCGTGAAGAGGATTTTAACTTTTCTCATATTTCATTGCATCGTAGGGGCGGGTCTGAAGACCCGCCCGTGTGAAAGTTTCCGTGTGCAAGCGAAGCAATCTCTTCTTCAGCCTGACTAAATAATAAGACGTAGCCGTTCAACTATGCAAACTTACCCCTAAGCATTAAACCAGCGGGATAGTAGTGCCGGTGGCCGTCGCCATGAGCTTGCCGGCCTGGTTGGTTACCCTGATCTCGGAGATGCATACGCGTTTGCCGCTTTTCACCACCCTGCATTCAGCGGTGAGTTCGTCTTTTTCTTTGACGGCGGCGATGAAATGGATGTTGAACTGGGTCGCTACATTGGGGTTGATAACCGAGTTGGTGGCGTAGGCGAAGGCCTGGTCGGCCACAGCCGAGATTATGCCGCCGAATACCATGCCGTTGAAGTTGATATATTCCGGCTTCATGGCCATAGAAACCCTGGCAAACCCGGGTGAGAGTTCCTCAAGCTTCATGCCGAGAAAGGAGGCCACCGGTTCATTCCTCCCGAGTTTTTTCAGTTTTTCAATTTCGTCGGGCATCCAATTTAATATTCCCTTAATATTTGCTGCATAAAATTACGTCGTATGCTATCATAATACACGTTTCGCTTCTAAACTACATAGTATATATGCTTGTTTCACATGAAAATAAAGCGCTTTAAATCGCTGTTACCCTATCTGGCGGCGGTGGTCATTGCGTCTATGCTGGCGCCGATAGGCGCCTTAAGCCCGTTGCCCGCCCGGGCCGACGCAGGCATTATGCGCTGGGAGACGGTCAGCACTCCCGGTTCAGTTTCTAACAAGAATGATATCCTGAGTTATGTGGGCGATAACCTGACGGGCAGTGAAGTACGCGACCTATCGATAGGTAATAATGGGATGACCATTATCGCCGCTGTGACGGTTGATAACAGGACGGTTAATGCCAGTTATATCCCTGGGCCGTTGGGAATGCTTATGTATAGCAGTAACGCCGGTATCTCATGGTCTACTGCGGCTTATCTGCACCTCATCGCCAGCGGTGGCTGGACTGCCGGAAACCAGGTCTATAATGTCTTGATTTCCCCGGATGATCCTAAATTATGGGCTTTGACTGCAGGCACCGCCGTAAATGGCCCCACTGAGTTCTGGGTGACACAGGACGGGGGAGCAACATGGAATAACACTCAGGCCCCGGCGATGGCGGCTGGTGAAGCTATCGGCGCCATCGACATCTCCATTGATTACGGGACTGGACGTGACTTGATGCTGGCTACCCGTACAGGCACTGGTAAAGGGCATATTTTTATGACCAACACGGCCGGTTTCAGCGCATGGATTCAGCAGGCCAATCCAACAACGGATGATACGGATTTCTTCGCGGTTAAATTTTCTCCAACCTATAATGGCGATCAAACATTTGTGGTTATCATGGCGACAGGCGCAGGGACTTTCTATAACATTGGGTTGCGGGACGTTAAAAACAATTCTACGTTGGCATGGGTTTATCCCGGTAACGGCGTTACCGTATCTACACCTACCTTTGCCACTTTATCAGTGGCAGATCTTTCTCTTCCATCGGACTTTTCCGGCCAATCCACGAGTTTGCGGCGTGCCTTTGTCAGTCTTGCCCAGTCCGGCATCTTTCGTATTGATGATTCTTCGGTCACCGCTCTTTTGCCACTCGCGGGCATCAATAGCATTGACTTCTTTGGCACTTATTCCCAGGGTAAGCTCATTGCCGGCAGTGTAATGGGTGTGCCTTGTCTTGCCGCTGTTCCTACGATTTATATGGATACTCCCTGTATATGCGCAGGATCATGCTCAATGCCGTCGCTTAAACCGCCTACGGGTGCCGGTAACCAGGGTTTGTGTAGTGGCAGCCCGGTTGGGATAGGTGCAGCGGTTGTTCGATGGAATTCGGACGGGTCGCTGGCATATGCGGCAACAGGTTCGGCAGCCAATACAATCGGCATTTCTGTAACCACGGGTCCGGGAGTGTATGTGAGTCCTATGGTGGCAGCATTTAGCGGCATTTTAACTAGCCTGAACGATACTTCGGCCACAGTCTCCTTTGAGTACGGACTTACAACAGCTTATGGCTCCACGACGGCTACATCAGTTATTACCACCGCCAGTTCTTTCGTTCTCCCTGCAGTGCCCCTGGCTACTATGCAGATTTATCACTACCGAGCCAAGGCTGTCGGTAATACAACAGGTATCACAGTCTATGGGTCGGATGCCACCTATATACAGAGCGGTGTCTTGACCGTCAGCACAGGCGGTGCAGTTGTTTCCGGGGTTGGCACCGCCCAGTTGAGCGGCACTCTGGGCTTAGGCACAGATTTGTTGGCAACAGTTTCTTTTGACTACGGTCCCACTGCCGCCTATGGAAGTACCACCTCTTCATCAGTGATGACATCTGGTGGCACATTCTCGAGTTCTGCTACGGGACTCGTTCCTGGCAATACCTACCACTTTAAAGCCAGGGCTGTTGGCAGTCCGTCTGGCATGACTGTTCTTGGACTGGATACAACATATATCCATCCGTTGAATCCGAGTTTGGCTGTGAGCACCGGCACCAGTACCACTATTAGCCCCACAAGTGTAACTTTAAACGGCACATTAACCAGCCTCGGTACAGATGCGACTGCTGCTGTATCGTTTGATTACGGGATTTCCGATCAGTACGGGAGCAATATTCCCGCCTCTGTCCCTGGCCCTGTATTATCATCAGGGGGCGTATTTAATGCCGTGGTTCCCGGCTTGATCCCCGGGCAGCCTTATCACTTCAGGGCAAAGGCAGTTGGCCTTTCTGGTACAGTGGTCTATGGACCCGATGCCACGTATATTTCTGCAAATGCCTACTGGTGGAAAACATGGATTGGCAGACTTGTGCCCAACGATGAGTCAGCCCTCTCTATAAGCCGCAATAACGGAGACACCTGGAACCAGCTTTCGCTCATTGATACCACCATAGATTGGTTTAATGATGTCGCGGTTTCGTCCGATTGCACAACGGTGTATTTAGCATCAGTTCACAGGAATGTCGGCATAGGCTGCAACGAATTTGACAGCGTTTGGCGGTCGACTATCAGCCCAGGGGTGTCCGCGCCCTTACCTGCCATTCCACCCATAGGTACTTATTGGGAGAGGGTTCTGACACATACGACCTCTGCTTCTTGTACTGTCCCTCAGTCCGACCTTCCTATTTTACGAACTGTGCCATCCTGCACTGACTCCTCTGACGGAGGAGTGGTGGCTTGGGCAGCGCGCTTTGAGCCGACATCACTGTCGGGAACAGGCGGAGTGATGGCCTGGTCACCGGACTACGGTGATTACTGGGTAGCGGTCATGCCGAGGTACCCTGTGGAGGATTTCACCTTTGAGTCCAGCAGTGTCATTTACGTGGCAGGTATAACCGGCATGGTGCAAAAGCTGGTATATACCGGCACAGCCTGGTCAACAAATTTGCCCGGCGCTGATAGCGGGGTCATTCCTCACACTATCGTAGCAAGAAACGGGAAAGTCCTGGTGGGCGCGAACTTGATATTTACACCGGAAAGCACGCCCATAGCGTATTCTGCGGACAGCGGCGCCAATTTTCAGAGATACCGCGATTATTTTCCGGTTACCGGCATGGTGCACGCCATCTTCGATACCGATTTCGAGAAGAACCGCTTTATCTATGCCGCAGTCGGCGACAACGTGACCGGCACGGTTTACCGCAACACCGCCCCCGTGTTCACACGCTGGACCGATAATGACATGATGGACGTTTCTAACGGCGCGACCGGGTCTGATTGGTCGGCTGAAACTCCACCAGTGGGACCCAACCCCCCGCACCAGCGAGGCTATTACAGCATTGTGATGGCCTTCACCGGAAACGGGCAGCCCGCCCTATATGCGGCCCACGATAACATAACCACGGCTCATTTCGGCATAACTGCTTTCAACAGCGCGGTCTGCCGCACGCTGGAACCACGCAACGGTATGCCCAAGCCAGGCATCTACTGGGATTGCCTGGATGTATTTCAGCCTCCCTCCGTGAGTGGTGTCCATTTCACCCTGGAGCCCAGTTCACTGAAAGCCTGTGGCTGTTGTTCGCCCAATACCAACACAACCCTATATGCCATTGATAACCAGTCCGGCTTCAGCCTGGATAATATTAATATCAGTTACAATGGTAATGTAAAGACTTTAATTGACGCCTGGTCGGCCGTTCTCCCGGGCCGCTACCTGCAGACCCCTGGCTATAACCCGGGTATTAATCAGGGCATGCTCTGGGCCTATACCGACTGCCTGGCCAAGAAGGGTCCTGCTCTGCGCACACCTGCTGATAAGGCGCTGGTCGGCGCCGACCCGGTCACAGGGCGCAACCAGCAGATCGACCTCTCCTGGGAGCAACTCTGCCTATCAACGGTGTATGAATTGCAGGTGGCCAAAGACGCCAATTTTACTTTGAGGATCAACCCAGCTATCTCAAACTCACGTAATATAGCTTCCGTAGCAGGTTCAATCAAAGCTACGATGGACGAGGTCAATATGACCAGGCCGGGCATGTGGTTGTCGCCGGCGGCGCTGCCGGAGGCGGGCGCAATATATTTCTGGCGTGTGCGGTCGTACAAATCGGCGACCGGGCAGATAGCTGTAAGCCCCTGGTCGGAGGCACGCAGTTTCAGCGTCAAGCCCGGGTTTATTGTAAATACCCCATACTATGGCGTCCAGCTTTTAGCGCCGGATAACGGTTGTGTGGGCTGCAAGGTCAGGCCGGCATCTTTCTCGTGGTCGCCCTGGAAGGAGGCGACGCGCTATGAGTTTGTACTCTCTAAGGATTCCGAATTTAAACAGGTTTTGAAACAGGCCAGCGCTTCCTCGACCGGGTATGAGTACGATGGGACACTGGACTACGATACTAACTATTTCTGGCGCGTGCGGGCGATCGAGGTTAACGGGCAGGCCATACCCAGCGACTGGAGCGCTACCTTCAGCTTCCGGACGGAATCCGCGCCGGGTTTGCCTGGGTCCTTGCCCGGTGAGCCGGGGACTCCCCTGTGGGTATGGATAATAATCGGTCTGGGCACCATACTTGTGATCGTCACATTGGTATTGATACTCAGGACGAGCAGGTAATACTAAATTTGCGACCACGTCGTTGCGAGGAGCCCAACAACGAAGCAATCCCAGGATCTTACGTCTTCGGTTCCAAGGATTGCTTCGCTTCGCTCGCAATGACGGGAGGAAAAGTGCCCGCAATGACAAAAACGACATATCATTGCGAGGAGCGCGCGACGAAGCAATCTCATAAAACTGTAGTAGGGGCGTACTTTCAAGTGCGCCCGCATTGGTATTTGGACTATGAGAATATCCACTGAGTGCCATGATTGCCTGTCTAATATGGCCGATCAAGCCTGTGCCCTGGCTACTGATGATGTTACTCTCAGGAAAGAGGCCAGGCAGAAGGCCGAGAAAATTTTAAACCGCAAGCTGAAGCCTGGTGTTGTCTCAATCCAGGTTGCCACACCAATGCACGACGTCATTAAGCAGATGACCAGCAATCCGGATCCTTACCGCTCCACCAAGGATATCGAGATTGGAGAGGCCCGCCAGTTGTTTGAGTTGGTGAAAAATAGCTACCAAGAAGGATTTATTTCATACTTGAGACTGACTGCCCTGGGCAACGCTATCGATTTCTTCAGGCCTATAGAAAAAGTGAAAAGGGAGATAAGAGCATTAAAACTGCAATTTGCCGTCGATGATTCCTCCCTCCTGGAAAGCAAGGTCACCAATGCCAAATTCATCCTTTACCTGGCCGATAACGCGGGGGAAGTTTTCTTCGATATGCCACTGCTAAACCTGATGCGCAGGTACGCCCACACGGTTTACGTAGTCAAGGAAAATCCCGTGCAGAACGACATCACGGTCGAAGATATCAGGAAATCGGGCATGGAATCCATTGTTGGCGAGGTAATGACGACGGGCACCGCCACCCCCGGTGTCATTTTTTCGCTGGCCTCGGAGGAATTCAAGCTGGCCTTTGATAAGGCCGATTTTGTGTTTGCCAAGGGCATGGGTTATTATGAGACGCTTGAAGAGTTGCCCGCGGGAGGCCGCATTTTTTTCTGCCTGAAAGCCAAGTGCGGACCGGTGGCGCGGTCATTGAGAGTCCCGCTGGACAGCTATGTAGCAAAGCTGCATTAAACGGATAAGGAAGAATAAATGCCATTTGAAAGGCCCGAGATAATCAGGCCGCCCAGCGAGCACGACGCCTATTACCTGCCGCTTACTTCGGGGTGCTCCAATAACACCTGCGGCTTTTGCGCATTCTCTTTTACGCACCTGGCCATCCGCGATCTGGAAGATGTGAAGCAGGAAATAGATGCCATGTCCCTGTACATGAATCACCGGGTGGGGGTTCAGGGACAACCCGATATCGTTTACTTGATTTTAAGGCGCTGGGATGGCCGGAAAGTCTTCCTGCAGGACGGGGACGCACTGGTTTATCCCTATGTTAAGCTGGTGGAAGCCCTGCAGTACCTCAACGGGAAGTTTCCCAATCTTGAACGCATCGCCAGCTATGCCACACCGCAGGATATCCTGAGGCGCACTGTGGACGAACTTAGGGCCCTGAAAGACCTGAAGCTGGGCATCCTTTACATGGGCGTGGAGAGCGGCGACGACGAAGTATTGGCGCGCATTAAGAAAGGCGCCACGCATGAAGAGATGGTTGAAGCTGCGCATAAGGTCAAGGAGGCCGGCATACTGCTTTCGGTGACGGTGATACTGGGTTTGGGTGGAGTGAAGGACAGTAAACGGCATGCAGAAAAGTGTGCCCGTATACTGGCTGAGATGGACCCCGATTACGCCGGTGCGCTGACCCTTACGCTGATACCGGGCACGCCCCTCTACCATGAATGGGAGAAAGGTGAGTTTGAATTGATTACACCATTCGATTCATTGCAGGAATTGCGATATATAGTCGAGCATGCCTCTTTTTCCAACTGCTTTTTCAGCTCGATGCATGCTTCCAATTACTTCGCCATCCGCGGAACTCTGCCTGCCGATAAAAACAAGATGCTCAGGCAACTTGATACGATATTGGCCAGCAAGGACCCGGCCCTTCTGCGGCCGGAGTTTCTCAGGGGAATGTAATTTAATTGAAGGGGGAGAACATGGGAAACGTTAATACCGCGGCAGACAACAGAGGTGAAAAGCTACCCCTCGGCATCAAGCTTAGTTACGGAATCGGCGATGTAGCTTGCAACCTGTTCATCGTTACCACCGGCATGTACCTGCTGTTTTTCCTGACCAACGTAATCGGGGTGGAACCTGCGCTGGCGGGCACCATGCTGCTCTTTCCCAAACTGTTGGATGTGATTTTGGACCCTATCATGGGGGCCATCTCCGATGTTACGCGCTCCCGCTTCGGCCGCCGCAGGGTGTACCTGCTCTATGGCGCAGTGCCCTTCGGCCTTAGCTTTTTTGCCATTTTCATCGCGCCCGGTTTTCAAACAGAATTTGCCAACGCTCTACAGGTTTCGCTTATCTTTGCGCTGGGCTGCACGGTCTTTGCGCTCGTTAACGTGCCCTATGCCAGCATGGTGCCGGAGATGTCCGACGACTACAATGAGCGCCTGTCGATAACCTCCTTCCGCATGTCCTTCGCCTCTATCGGCGCTTTATTGGCCGGGGGTTTGACCATGGTGCTGGTTAACGCCGGCGGTGGCGGCGCAGCGGGCTTCCGCATGATGGGCAGCGTCTTTGGCGCAGCTATGATAATCTCCTGCCTGTGGTGCTTTTACGGCACGCGCAAAGCGCCTTCCCTGCCTCCGCAGAAAGAGATGCCGCCATTGAAGGAACAGGTGAAGGTGGCAGCCAGGAATTATCCTTTCATGATGCTGATGTCCAGCTATTTCCTGCAGGCGCTGGCCATAGGTGTCATGATGGCCGGAGTTGTCTATTACGTGAAATACGCCATGGCCCTGCCCGAGATGGCCATGAATGTAGCCTTCCCCATCTTCATGATCACCGGCGTCCTCTTTATCCCCGTCTGGTTAGCCGTCGGCAAACGTTTGGGCAAGATAAAGTCGTACTACATCGGCCTGGCCATTTTCACCGTGATGATGGCTTCGCTATTCTTCACCAGCGCTGATATGCTGTGGCTCTTCTACGGGCAGATATTCCTGGCCGGTGTGGGCTTCTCGAGCTTCCAGCTTTTCCCCTTCTCCATGCTGCCCGATACGGTGGAGTATGACCAGATGCAGTCAGGATTGCGGCGCGAGGGTATCTTTTCAGGTATGTGGTCAGCCGGGCAAAAGATCGCCTATTCCGTGGGTCCGCCCATCGTGGGCTTCGCTTTGGCCCTTTCCGGCTTCGTCCGGGAGGGCGTTCAGCCGGAGAGCATGGTTGTTGGTGTGCGCGTGATCTTCTGCCTCTTCCCTGCGGCTATGATACTGCTGAGCTTCATCCCCTTCCGCAAGTACCCGCTCACCGAGGAGGAATTCGAAAGGGTTAAGGCCAAGATAGCACAGCGAAGCAATCTATAAGTAATCGATTACCTGTGAAAGGTGCTTGATCACCATGCAGTCATAATCACCGCCCGCGCCGTCGCGGTTGATAAGTATGGGCGTGATGCCGGCGTTCCGTGCGCCCACGGCGTCCAGGTCGTACTGGTCGCCCACATAAAGGGTTTCCGCCGCGCCGACCCCTGCCTTTTGCAATGCCAGCTCGAAGATCTGCGGTTGGGGCTTGTCATAGCCTGCTTCCAAAGACGTAACGTTGTAAGAGAAATAGCCGGTAAACCCTGCCTTGTCTAAGTAAGAATCTATTTGTTCACCGATATTAGAGATGACGCCCATCTGCACATGCTTATTTTTGAGCGCCTGCAGTGCCGGCAGAGAGTCCGCGAAATTCTTGAAATGGAAGCCGACAGAGAAGGCCCTGGCCAGCATTTGCAGAGCTTGGTCCGGGGAAACAGCGTTTTCGGCATCTTTCAGTATGCGCAGGCTGTAGCCGCGATAAGCGTCGAATTTGGCGGCCTGCTCCCTGTCTTTGATGGGCGACCTGGAGTTCTCCGAGCGCCACCATGCGTCAGCCCCGGGCAGCGCCGCCGCTATAGCTTCGGGCGAGATGCGAATGCCGAACTCCGCCGCTGTGTCTGCATAATGCTTTTCACGCGGCGGGTCGAAATAAACCAGCGTATTGAAGAAATCAAAGAAAACGGCTTTAATCATGAACGGCCTGCCTTGACATACATTATATCACTTGCTTATTATGCTACAGATAAAATGAAGTTAACCGTCATAGATGCCCTGAGCCTGGGCGATGCCTGGTACCAATGCCTGCAGAAGGCCCTTTTCGAAGGGCGCGAATATAAGATCGAGCAGGGCAGCTTTGAAGGCGTGCGCCGTAAAGAGATCGAGCTTGTCGCCATTAATATCAGCAAGCCAGGAATACGGCCGCTCAGTCCTGACGTGCCGACGGGCGTACCCCTGCCTACCACCGACGAGGTCATCGAAGAGTACATGTCCTACCTGATGACGCCCGACCGGCAGGAGAATGAAGAGTACACCTACGGCGAATTCCTCTCACCGCAGATCGAGGAGATAATCAGGCGTTACCGGAAGGGCTTCGATACCAACCAGATGTGCATGTGCGTGGGCAGCAAGGACAGCATTTACCAGGCCGACCCGCCCTGCCTGCGCCTGGTGGATACGCGTGTGCAGGACGGCGCGTTGCACTTCATCCTCTACTTCCGCAGCTGGGATCTGTGGGGAGGCATGCCAACCAACCTGGGCGGCCTGCAGTCCCTCAAGGAATACATGGCCGCCGAGATCGGGGTGGAGGACGGTGAAATTCACGCCTTCAGCAAAGGCCTGCACCTTTACGAGCACGCCTGGGACCTGGCGAAGATGGTGCTTAGACTGCCGCTCGAATAGGGGGTTTCAGGCTGTCTCTATTTTTTCCCCGACCAGATCTTGAGTGTTCCAAATACAGTGTCGATTGATTTATGCTCAGTTACGTTCTGAAACCCGGCCTGACGTAGTATACCGGGTATCTTGTCCTGGTAATTATCCTGAGTGGTATCGAACCCGTCGAGTATCCGCACCATAAAAAAGCCCAGCTGAGTAAATATATTAGATGGTGGCCCCCAATCGCAGATGACGTATTGGCCATTCTTCTTCAGGACTCTGAGTGCTTCTTTCGTAGTATCAAGCTTATTCTGGTAGTCGAGGTGATGATAAAAGAGGCCGGTATACACGGTGCCTGCTGATTCGTCTTTAAGGTCAATGTGATTTGAATATGAGCAAACGTATTCTATTGAGTCTAAATCACGTGTTTTTTGATGTGCTATTTCAAGTATGTTTTCATCCGCGTCAATGCCGATTATCCGCGTATCCGGGTGAACCTTCTTGTACATGGTGATAAAGGTGCCGGTGCCGCAGGCGATATCAACGATAGGGCCTGGTTCACTATCATTTGCCAGCTTGATCATCTCGGATTTGAAATACTTCTCCCGGCAGGTAAGCGAAGTTACAGCGTCATAAAACCTGTTCAGGAAGCTATATCTGAGGGCGTGCTTTATTTTTGCCTTATCAGCCGTATGTTCGTTCACGGTTGACAATACCCCAGATTATTTTACGTTACCCGGTTCCAGCATCAGCACCTGCTTAAGTTGCTTTGCGTCCGTGTAATGCGCCGGTACCTG
>CAIMUM010000007.1 GCA_903844685.1 uncultured Dehalococcoidia bacterium | reverse complement strand
CGGGGAGAAATCATCGCATGATGTGGTGGCCGGCTACCTGGCCCAGTTGAAGGCCGCCGGCAAGAAAGTGTACGTGATACCGGGCAACCATGATATAAAAAACGGCCTTTCGTACGGGTATGTGGGCGATACCAAGCAGCGAGTCCCCAATATCACTGCCGAGCAGTTCACGCAGATTTACGCTGATTACGGCTACAAGGATGCCCTGCAGCATGATACCGATTCGATCAGCTATGTGGCAGAGCCTCAGCCGGGGCTGTGGCTGCTGGCCCTGGATTCCTGCCGTTACAGGGATAACGTGGAGGACAAGGAATCGACAACCGGAGGCAGATTCAGCCCGCAGACGCTGGCCTGGATCGAGAAGATGCTGGGACAGGCGGCTAAAGACAACAAGGCCGTCATCGTGATGATGCACCACGGCATAATGGAGCATTACATAGGCCAGGAGAAGAACTACGGCGAATACATCGTGGATAATTACGAGGCTGTCGCCAAGCTATTCGCCAATTACAATGTGCGCATGGTCTTCACCGGCCATTATCACGCCCAGGACATCACCGTGAAAAATTATCCGGAAAACGGCAAGTTCGTGTTCGATATCGAGACCGGTTCGCTGGTCACCTATCCCTGCCCCTACCGCATCATCAATATAAGCAATGATCAACAGGCTGCCATCACAGAGGGTATGGTGACCTCTATCAAGTCGCATCCCACCGATTTCCCGCAGTACGGCAAGCAATACCTCCTGACCGGGATAGCGGGGATCGCAACCAAGACGCTGATGGGTTATGGAATAGGCCAGGCCGAATCGGAGAATATTGGCAAACAAATAGCGCTGGGCTTTGCCGCGCATTACGCCGGAGATGAGAAGCTGGCACCCGGGCAGCAGCCGGTTATTGAGACGGGACTCAGCCCGCTGGCCTGGGCGGTGATACAGTACCGCAAGGACCTGATCGTCGGCCTGTGGAATGACCTGCCGCCGGCGGACAACAATATTACCATCAATCTTAGAGACGGCAGCTGGAAATAGATAATGCCGTAATGCGGTCAGTCGGCGTGACCGGCCTGTAAATAGAAAGACCGGGAGGTATCAGCATGGACGAGCAGAAGATCTGGTTCCTCGTCATAAATGCGCTGGGAGGCTTCGCGGTTATTGCCAGCTATACAGCGAGCCTGATTAGCCACCCCAACACTGAGGAGCTCCTTTGGGGACGCATTACCCCGGCTCTCAAGTCGGTTTATTTGGTGAGCATGCCGATGGCTGCTGTGGGTTACCTGCTTTGCCTTCATTTTATCTTCTTTCATCTCGATGCGAAGACCGTGCACATCGGGGGTTTCGATGGATTTTTGGTGCTTGACATGATATTCATGGTCATTCTGGTCTTCTCGGCGTTCTGGATGCCGCTCACCTACAAACTTATCGAGACGCAGTGGTCGGGCTGGCGGTTCTACATACGCCTGGTGCTTTTTGCAGTCGGCCTGGCTTCGCTGGCCTTATTATATTCACTGCTGGTCATTACTCAGAAAGAGCCGGCCTTGAATTACTGGTTGGCCGTTGGTGGGGCCGCCATGTTTTTCGTCCAGACCGGCATGATCGACGCCTTCATCTGGCCGGCCCTTTTCCCGTACAAGTAAAATTGT
>CAIMUM010000006.1 GCA_903844685.1 uncultured Dehalococcoidia bacterium | reverse complement strand
CTCATCCCTGCGCCTGAAGGGGAAGACGCCCGCAGTGTACGGATAGCTGCCCGGCACGTTCTCCAGCATCAAATACTTGAGCCTCTCACCGTGGTCCTTCAGGTCGGGCACGCTCACCCTGGGGATACGCGTGCCGGCCAGGGTAGTATCGGTTAGTTCAACTTTATATTCCTGGTCACGCACCCTGTAACGGAAATAATCGCCGCCGTAGGCCCGGCGCAGCTCATCCCAGCCCTCCAGCAATTTCCGGTCTTCCGGCTTGAGCCTGGCCTGGAGCGCCGCTATTTTCTTGTCGATGGCCTCATGCGCGGCCTCGTCCTCTATTTCCATCCGGGTCAAACTGAGTTGCTGGATGCGCCGCGCGATATCCGCCTGCTTCTGCACGCCTTTCTTGTAGCCGCGTACCGTCTCGGCGATCTCACCCAGGTAACGTATGCGGTCCGGCGGTATGATATGGTGTACGGCGCTGGTATGCGAGACCCTGTCCTCAGGTATGTTGCAGGCAAACTTCCGCCCGCATTTATTATCGATGAATTCCACCAGGCCGGCGTACAGCCCGTTCACGCCCTCATCGTTGTAGCGGGCCGCGATGGTGCCGTATACGGGCATCTGCTCTAACGGCACATCGTATTTCTCATGCGTGCGCCGCAGTTGCCGCCTCACCTCGCGCAGCGCATCCTCCGAACCTTTTTTATCATATTTATTCAGCACCACGATATCGGCGTAATCGAGCATATCTATCTTCTCGAGCTGGGTAGGCGCGCCGAATTCTGATGTCATCACATACAGGCAGACGTCGGAGATATCGACTATGGCGGTATCGCCCTGCCCGATGCCGGCCGTCTCAATCAGCACCAGGTCATAGCCCGCGGCTTTGACCACATTTATGGCATCCTGTATGACCTCGGGCACTTCCGTCTTAGAGCCCCGAGTAGCCAGCGAGCGCATATAGACATCGCCGCCGTAGACATAGTTCATGCGGATGCGGTCGCCCAGCAGGGCGCCTCCCGTACGCCTCTTGGAGGGGTCGGCGGAAAGCACGGCCACCCTCTTGCCGGGGTTGGCCGCCCTGAAGCGCAGCACCAGTTCATCCAGCAGCGAGCTTTTACCCGACCCGCCGGTGCCGGTCACACCGATAACGGGCGCCTTGTTCCGCCCGGCTTTTTCCCTGATTTCCTCACCGTATTTCGGCCACGGGTCAACGCCCATTTCGGCCAGCGTGATCATGCGGGCTACTTTGGCCGGCTCGCCCGTACTAAGCTTGCCCGGCGTGGGTAGGGGCGCCCCGCGTTTGGATGTATCGTGCTCTGAAGTGATCCCGATGGTATGGAAGTCACAGCGCTGCAGCAGGTCATCTATCATGCCCACCAGTCCCAGGTTACGCCCATCCTCCGGATCGTAGATGCGCTCTATGCCGTATTCCTGCAGTTCCTTTATCTCGTTGGGACGAATCACGCCGCCACCGCCACCGAAGATACGTATGTGCCCGGCGCCGAGCTTATCGAACATGTCCTTCATGTACTTGAAGAACTCCATATGGCCGCCCTGGTAGGATGAAACCGCCACCGCCTGCACGTCTTCCTGTACCGCCGCTTCGACTATCTCTCCCACCGACCGGCTGTGCCCGAGGTGGATGACCTCCGCGCCGCCAGACTGGATTAAACGGCGCATGATATTGATGGCCGCGTCGTGGCCATCGAACAGGGTTGTGGCCGTGACCACCCTCACCCGGTGTTTTAATTCGTAACGTCCGCTCTTGCTTTCAGCCATAACTGCGCGTTTCTAACAGGGCTTTATTTCATCCTGGGCAGGCCCAGGCCGTACCAGGCGATGATGTTGCGCTGTATCTCGTTGGTACCCATGGATACGATGGGCACGAAGCAGGCCATGTAGAGAGATTCGAAAATGCCGGAGATTTTAGCCCATTTGGAATGCGGCACCTGCCCGAAGGGGCCCATCAGGTCGGTGGCTACCTGCGCCATCTTTTCCATCAACTCACTGGCGTACACTTTCACGCTGGCCGCGTCCATCAGTCCCATTTCGTTGCGGCTTTGCTGGTCGGCGATGCGGTAGGCCAGCGTGCGCACCGCTTCAAGCCCGCAGGCCAGGTCAGCTATACGGCTGCGCACAAGAGGGTCCCTGGATAGCGGGACGCCGTTGCGCTTGGTCTCGTTGCAGTATTCCACCAGGTATTCCATGACGCGCACCAGGGCATAGACCATGGACATATTCGACCTCTCGAAACCGGCCAGGACGTTGACCACCGCCCATCCCCCGCCGTCCTTGCCGACCACCTGGTTGGCCGGGATATGCACGTCGTCCAGGTAAACTTCGTTATAGACATGAACGCCATCCATGTAGGGTATGCCTTTCACTGTAATGCCGGGGCTTTTTATATCGCAAAGCATGAAGGTCAGGTTCTGGTGTTTCTTGGCCGCCGGGTCCGAGCGGTAGACCCCGAATGCCCAGTCAGCCTTATGCGCGCCCGTATTCCAGGTCTTCTGGCCGTTGACAATATACTCGTCGCCCTTCTTGATAGCGCTGGTGGTAAGCGCGGCCAGGTCCGAGCCCGCGTTGGGCTCGCTCCACAGCTCGCACCACATGACCTCGCCTGAGGCGATGCCCGGGAGGAACTTCTTTTTGACCTCATCGCTGGCGGCCGCCAGCAGGGTCGGGGCCAGCATGGCCACGCCGAATTCATCAACGCCGGGCACACCGTGGTAACCGCAGGCCTCGGCGAAGAGCACCTTATCCATCATGTCGCCGCTGCCGCCGTATTCCTGCGGCCAGTGCAGCGCCAGCCATCCCCTCTTTCCGAATTCCCTGGCGCACATGCGGTGATATTCCCAGCACTCCTCGTTTTCGTATCTGCTCTCAAAACCTACATACGATGCCGGGCGCTTCTTTTCCAGGACTTCACATACCTTGTAAAATTCTTGCTTGCGGGCTTCCTGTTGCAGGGTCAGCCTGAAATCCATTCCTAACTCCTTTCCTGTTACCTGGCAGGCATAATAAGTAATTTGTGAATACGGCCTTCAGCATCTTTCTACGGCTAAAAATTATAACATAAACGGTCCCCAAATCCTGCCATCTGAATTTTACACTCAATTTAGCATAATGCCACCGTCCAGCTATAATTAGAGCAGGATTTAATAACGCAAGTTACGGAGGCGGTAAATGGCTGATATCGAACGCAAGGTCAAGGCAGGAGACAGGGCGCCGGACTTCATGCTCAAAGACCAGGACGGCAACGATTTCACGATGCACAACCAAAAGGGAGGGCGTGTCCTGCTTTCCTTCCATCCCCTGGCCTGGACCCCGGTCTGCACCCAGCAGATGCAATCGCTGGAGGAAAACTTCGCGGTTTTCAAGTCGTTAAATACACTTCCCGTGGGAATGAGCGTCGACCCGGTGCCGTCCAAGAAGGCCTGGGCTGAAAGTATCGGGGTAAAGAAGGTCCCGCTGCTCTCCGATTTCTGGCCGCACGGGGAAGTGGCCAAACTGTTCGACATCTTCCGCGACAAGAACGGCTTCTCAGAGAGGGCCAATATAATCGTGGATGAGAATGGCAAGATTGCCCTTCTCAAAACCTACCCCCTCAGCCAGTTGCCCGATATAAATGAGATAATCGAATTTATCAGGAAGCTGTGAACGGGACTACTTGAACCGATCAACCGCGTAACTATTAAAATTATCCCGGTGATTGCGGATGTATACAGGAGGTATCAGATGAAGAAAGCTCTGGCAGGTTTATTATTGATGGCCCTGCTGGCCGCCGCGTGTGTGACCGTTATCGCCCCGGCGCCGGCTGCCCCTCCCCTGGTAAATAATCCCCCGGCGACTACATCGCCGCAGACTGCCAACCCGCCACAGTCCCAACCGGCGTCGTTCAACATGCCTGTAGTGGCGGTATTCACGGTGCAGCCGGCTAATATCATGTCCGGCAATTACGCGACCCTGACCTGGGATATCCGCAATTCTTACGATGTCAGCATTGAGCCGAGGTTCGGCATAACCCGGCCCAGCGGCTCCCAGCCGGTCAACCCGCCTTTCACCACTACCTACAAATTAACTGCCAATAACAGCCAGGGCTCGATACTGGCTACCACCACGCTCACGGTTTCCGGCGTCCCGCCGACCGTGGATACACCAACAGTAACATTTTTCACCGCCAATCCCTACGTCATACGCAGG
>CAIMUM010000005.1 GCA_903844685.1 uncultured Dehalococcoidia bacterium | reverse complement strand
CTGGTGCCAGAGAATAGCCCCGTTCGTTGCAGAAGCTAACAACCCGGTTACGCAGATTTTCCAGGTCATTTTCCATGTTTACCTTGGATTATAGCATTGGCCAGCGACAGAAAGTCAACAATCTGACGGATTGTTTAATTCAAGTTATATGTCCACGTAAACATCCCTATGTTCGTGCAATAGTGAATCTGCAACGAAGCTAAACAGCTGTTTTTGGCTTAGAAGCACGTTCTGAACGTAAAAGAAGCTACTTCTGCGGTTATCCGCTTTGACAGATCGTGCCATCTTGTTTAAGTATCGCAATTGACACCTCTGCATCTCAAGTGTTAAACTACGCGGATTCTTCTCCAAACGAATACTGCGTTCAGGGTAGTAGGCTTCAAGATGGGTAAACTGGTCTGCATCGCGCTCGTGGCTCTCATTTGGCTGTCGTCTTCATTCACATTATGGGGGTGATATACATTACAAGGATACGCAGGCACATTAGTCGAATATCGAAGGTATTAGTATCACAGCGTAGCTATATAAAATCGATGTCAGAGGATGCCATGTCCACATATAAACATGTACTGACGTTGACCTTAATAGTAATCCTGTTGTCGATCGCTTTTCCCCTGATATCAACGCCCGTCCCGGCGGCAGCCGCGGATACATGGGTCGCGATGGCCAGCGGCACTTCCAACGATCTCAATGGAGTCTGGGGCAGCTCCGCCGGCAATATCTTTGTTGTAGGGGCCAGCGGAACCATACTGAATTATGACGGCAGGGCATGGAGCACCATGAACAGCGGCACTTCCAACAATCTCAATGATATCTGGGGCAGTTCAATCAGGAATATCTTTGCGGTAGGGGCCGGGGGCACCATACTGCATTATAACGGCACATCATGGAGCGTCATGACCAGTAATACTACCGCTGAGCTTTACGGCATCTGGGGCAGTTCGCCCGATGATATTTGGGCCGTCGGGACCGCCTACTCCATCATGCATTACAACGGCAGCACTTGGAGCTCAACAACGTCCGCAATGTCGAATAATAACAAGAGCATCTGGGGAGCTTCGGCCAGCCAGGTATTTATGGTGGGGAAAGGCGGCATGTTCCCGGCAGGCTATATCGAAAATTATGACGGCAACTTATGGAATGACATGGGCATATTTACTTTTGGCGGGTTATTCGGGATCTATGGTATCAGCAGTGATAATGTCTACGCTGTAGGCGGCAACGGTACAATCATGCACTACGGCAACTCCTGGAGCGCCATGACCAGCAGCACCACCAATACCCTTAAAGGCGTCTGGGGCAACTGCAGCAACAGCGTCTTCGTCGTGGGTGCCGGCGGTGTAATTCTGCACTACGGCAGCGGCTGCCGTCCCGATAGCATCTCGGTCAATCCCAGCTCCGGCATTCAGGGGCAGATTTTGAATAATGTCATTATCAGCGGCACCAATTTCATTACAGGCCAGACAGCGGTTAATTTCAGCGGCAGCGGCGTCACTGCCAGCAATGTAAACGTGACTAGTGCCACACAGCTAACGGCCACTATAACCACGGCAGCCGATGCCGCACCGGGAGCCAGAGACGTTTCTGTAACAACCGCCGGTGGAACGGGCACGCTCAATGGCGGATTTACGGTCAATCAGGCAGCTCCAATTGTAACTGGAGTAAATCCCAACTCAGGCATGCAGGGACAAACGATAAGCAATGTCATCATCGCGGGCACCTATTTCACTGGCACAACTTCTGTGAGGTTTGGCGCCCTGGGTAGTTATGTCTCAGTTAATAGCTTCCTGGTGGATAACGATACTCAGATAACTGCAAATATTACCATCCTATCCTACGCTTCACCCGGTACCAGGAATGTAACGGTAACCACGCCCTGGGGTACCAACACCCTGAACGGAGGATTTACCGTTAACAGGGCAGGCCAGCAAACTCAGACTGTCAATACTGCCACGGGCACCGGCGTTGCTACCTTTACCACCAGCGGCGGCTCCATTAATAACCTGCGCGCATTGACCACAACGGCATGCGGCACGCTGGCAGGCTATAGCTTCCCACACGGCTTCTTTTCGTTCACTATCTCCAATCTTACTCCAGGTTCAACAGTGATCCTGACCATCACGCTCCCTTCCAACATGCCCGCAGACACCAAGTATTGGAAATGCATCAACGGACAATGGATGGATATCACATCTATGCTTGGCGATAATGATGGCGATAATACGCTCACACTCACCTTAAGAGATGGTGGTCCGGAAGATGCCGATGGCCACGCTGATGGCACAATAACCGACCCGGGTGCGCCGGCAACTCCAACAACTCCGGAAGTCATACATACAAGGCCTCCTTCATCCTCGCCTTATATTCCACCACCGCTGGCAGCAGCTGTAGCACTTCCCAACGTGGTAGTGCAAAGTGCCTCGTTGTCAATTTCAAAGGTTACACCAGGCACGCCCGTGATTGTCGGCGTGACTCTTGTTAACAAGAGTACAGTCAATGGCGCATTGAATGTGAAGCTATATGTCAATGGTCGGGAGGAAGCCAGCCAGGGAGTAACTGTTAACAGTGGAAGCACCCTGCCCATCAGCTTCAATGTTAGCCGGGACCAGCCCGGCACATATTCAGTTTACGTAGGCAGTGTCAGCGCCGGCAGTTTTACGGTTGATGAGTTGGCAGACCCTAACACAATTCTCTATATAAGCGGTGCGCTGCTTGGAATTGCCTTCGTAATAGGACTCTTACTCATACTGAGGAGAAGACAACCGGGATATTGAGTCTATAGTAGATTTTAAACCATGAGGCCAGGGCTATTCCGCCCTGGCCTTTCTTATTCACACCCAATATTAGCTTTGCTCTGCAAACCACAAAGTTAGATTGTAATTACAAACGGTACACAGTAATCGTACGCATGTCCGGATAAACATCCCGATGAATACGTGGTATATCTATAGCAAATCTGAAACTGGTAGGCAATGCTGTCTCGGCCCTGTTCGACGAAGGCAAATTAAGGATAAATAACTGTGGTTTGAGCGTTGAACGCGCCATAACTTAGTTGTAATATCCAAAGGTATAGAACGCGTTGCCCGGCCTTGATTTTATTCATGGATGAACATACATACCGATGTTAATTCACAGATACCTTTGACTGAAATTAATTCTGAGGCTCAAAAACCAATTTTGCCTTCATATTCTTTTCGATGACTTGACGGTCCATCCACATAGGAATACATTGCTCGTCCATCCAAATTTGTGTCTGGTCGTCGTAATGCGGAGAAAGCCACCTCTCTGATTCCCCGGTGCTGATAACGAACTTGGCATTGTCGAAATCACCGAAGTCAACAATGTGGCTCATAGATGAGCCTTCAGTTACCTCGTAGGGTTTCTTAGATATATCATAAAAGAAGCCTGGCCTCACCGTAGAGATGTCGCCGGGAAATGGAAATGGCCCGATATTCCAGAGCCACTTGAAGGGAGCGACAGAGCCAAGTGCATGTTTGAACGTATATGTATGTACTTTTCCCCATTGCCATTTCGAGATGTCGCTGCCAAAATAAGCAGTGAGCTCCCTGTCAGCATCCTCAAGGCTTTTCAAGAGTATATCATCCCTATTCTCGACTATTTGGGTTGACGGGTCATCATACCAGGAGGTATAAGAACCATCACTCAACATAAGCAGGCAAACCCCCGAGGAGTAGTACATCTGGTCTGTAAAATCCTGATATAGCTGTTTATCCAGTTTGTTTCCGAATAGGTTGTCCATCGACCGGGCGAATACCTCGTAAGCTATTGTCATGCCCACGCTCTTATCGTCGGCGGACCCATCCCATTGTTTGAGATAGCGCACCAGCTCTGTTGTCCGATCATCTTTGACCTGGAGCCTCGTAACAGCATCGATAACAAGCTTATCGATTGCAAGGCCGAGCCTTGAATTGGTATCAGCCCGGATGTCCCTCATTTTCTCGTAAGTTGCAGGTCCGCCGGATTTTATCAGCTCTTCTATCCTCATAGCCCGGTAGGGAAGGACAAATGCGCTTGACTGGATCTGGTACGGATATCGCCCGTCCGATATTTCGTTATTAGCGGTGACAATATACCCTGCCTCAGGGTTGTACACCTCGGGAAGATCGTCAAACGGTATAACTCCTTTCCACTCATGCTCACCATCCCAGCCCGGAACGGGTTCAAGGCCGGTGCCCTTTGTCCTTACCGGGATCATTCCGCTTACCCTGAATCCGATATTGCCATCCTTGTCGGCATATACCCAATTCCATGTAAACGCATTATAGTGAGAGAGCGCCCCTTTGAAATCCGGCCAGTCTTTCGCCTCCATAATATCCATTGAGAAAGTGATCAACCCGTTCATTGCCCCATCTACGGTCCTAAGGGCCAGCGGCGGACCGTCTTTCCCGGAACCTTTTATTATGGAGTTGATTATGGGACCGTGCCTGCTGACGAGGACTTTCTCCTCGACGTATTTCTTTTCATTCCCCGCTTTATAATAAATCCTTTCTGGAACAACGTCGAAGGGTTCATATTTTTCTTTATACAGGTATTCACTACTGTCATTGGGATTGATTTTCTCGACATAGATATCCTGGGTATCCGCTCCCGTTGTGGTGGCACCCCAGGCGATGTAGCGATTGTGCCCGGCAACAATCGCAGGAAGACCGGGAAGTGTTATGCCCGTCACATCGATACCGCCTCCGCTCAGGTGCGCCTCATACCACAAGGACGGGAGGAGTAAAGGCATATGATAATCATTCGCCAGTATCGGCTTTCCCGATTTCGTATACTTGCCCGAAACGGCCCAGCAGTTGCTGTGAACCGTTGTGCTTGTAAGCCCGCTAAATTCCGCCAAAAGCGAATCGGCCTTCAGCACTTCCGCAACCATGAGAGTATTCACTTTTAAATCTACGCTTACAGCGCCGCTTGAATCTTCCTTCACCTGGGGGATTCCTTCCATGTCAGCATGTTCACCGGGGAGAGTCATGTAAGGGCCACTATAAGTTAGAGAAGGAAACAATTCCTTTCCCCTTGTATCGCCAAGTAGAGCTTTGGCCGAGGAGCGTGAGAGCTCAAATTTCCAGTTATGGCTGTTGAGGAATGATTGATACATTGTAACGGCGAGCATGTCCCGTATCGTAAATGGCTCGGGTTTGTACCCGAGCACACGGAATTCCACGGGTAACTCGCTTTCCTTCGTTTTTATATATAGATTGATGCCGCTAAGGAATGCTTCGAAATACTCTTTTTCCGCTGGTGTAAGGTTATCCTGCACTTTCTCCGCTCCACGTCCAAAGCCCAGAACTCTTGCAAATCTGTCTGCATCCAGGGCGATGTCACCGAAAAGTTCAGACAAACGACCGAGCGAAACCCTACGCAGGATATCCATTTGCCAGAGTCTATCCTGTGCCATTGAGTAACCGAGCCCAAAGACAAGGTCTTTTTTGGTGCCGGCAAATATATGCGGTATCCCATAGGTATCCCTGATAATCTCGATCTTTCCTTCGATACCCGTAACCGTATAGCTTCCTGTGTAATTAGGCAAAGTTGATTTGACGAAAAAGTACCCGCCGGCGATCAATAAAAGAAGTATGAGAATAACCGCTATACAAATACGCATAAATACTTTCATGGTAACACCTCCATACTTATCCCGAAGCAATAACCTGCCCATTGATTGCTATGAGTCTCCACCTGAATTCACCTTTTTTGTCCTTATAAAGCTCAACCCTGATAGCTATCTTAAACCTCCACCCATGTAAAGAATATGTAGTATCAGTATATCATGGTTTTTTTAATTGATAGGTCATTTGCAGCTTTTGACCTATTATTTTTATTATGGATGAACATACATACCGATGTTTGAGCGGTGGTAACAAAATAGCGAAAAGTTCAATTCGCTTAGATAGTGGAACCCACCCAATATTTAAAAATCCCAGCCCTGCATAGTTTTTGCCAGTTTTGCTAGTCTCTAAGGGAACCGGTAGAATCCGGTCATGATTTGGTTGGAGGGATATCATGGATGACGCAACCAATTAAACCCTCAATAGGCACCATGAATCAAAAAAGCGGACCCAAGAGGTTGTTCTTGTAGTTCTTTTTGGGTTTCGTCATACTTTTGATTGCAGCACGCAAGCGGACAAACAGCAACAGAAAGTAGACTCAGGGATATGAGCAGAGAAGGAGAGAAAGGAAAGCAAGGCGGCACAGATAATATCGCCACCAAATTGAGGCCATACCTAGATATAACGCTTAAAAGCGGAGTAGATGATGCGGTCATTATTGAGACTGCCACAGTAGTCACTGCTCCATGGGTAAAATTGAAATGTCGGTTCGGCTGCGGCGGCTATTCCGGTTGCCTCTGCTGTCCGCCATTTTCACCAGCACCTGAAGACATGCGGGAGGTGCTTGACTCATACAAATACGCAATCCTTCTACACCGCCATATAAAGAGAGGGTGGCAGTTGGTTGGAAAATTGAATAAGGCAGCTATAACCCTGGAAAGGTCACTCTTTCTGGCAGGATATTACAAGGCGTGGGCCACTAAGAGTGGGCCCTGCACCCTCTGTCCCGAGTGCAATACTTCCCAAACGTGCAAGCATCCTGACAAGGCTAGGCCATCTATGGAAGCATGTGGCATTGATGTCTACGCTACGGCAAGAGGCAATGGCCTTCCTATTAACGTAGTGAAAACCAGGGCAGATGAAAGAGACTTTTACACGCTAGTGCTCGTAAAATAGCTGCTTGTTATCAATGGTACGAAGGCACTGTTTGCGTCGAATTAGCATATGCATAACAAAAGCCTGTATTGTGTGATCTGTCGAAATATTGAAGATCGTAACCTCCTGGATAGACCAAGTAACACCTCGGCTATGTCAAACCGGTACTTTTATCAGAAGTATCGATCCAACATGTTGCCGGCTTATCTCTGTGTTGCATATGGAGAGCCGGAAGAATGGCGTGGTAAATATATGACATGAAGTATTATTTTTTCACTATAGGTTTCATTGCCGAGGTTGAGATCACCACTCCCTGAGGTGCTATTGCCACCGTTTGACTAGTCATAGCGGATATATCGGGTTTGATCTGGCCCTTAAGAAGATTGCGCAGTAACGCCACCTTTGCTTCAATTGGGCGGATATTCCCTTGCTTCGCTCGCTGCACCAATTCCGGCCCCAGTGTAACGAATCTATCCAAAGCTTCAGCCGTGGTGTTCCCAAGAAAACCAAGGAAAGCCTGGAAATACCTATATTCCTGGCTCTTATCGGCGAATAATTTGTCCATCTCGGCGGTCTTCGTGGTTAATTCTTCGAGCTCGGTTTTGAGGAACTGTAACTCTGTCAATTTTGATTCGGTCGCCGCAACCTCTTCCTGCAACACCAGCTTCTCGCTCTTTAGGGACTCGATATCCACCTTGGTGCCCCGCCAGATGTCATTCAGCGATTTGATCTTATACTCCAACTGCTCCTTGACCTTGGCCTTTCCTTCAAGGTCTTTTACTGTGGCGACCAGGGTACTTTTTTGCTCCGACAGTTTCGCTATCTCTTTGACCAACTGGTTTTTCTCTTTTACTTTATTGGAAAATCCCAGTAGCTGTTTCTCAAAATCAGTTTTGTTAGCACTTAGCTCATCAACAGCAGCCTGCAGGCCGCCATATTCCGTCAACATATCCAGCAGCTGCTTGCCGCCATCTGCAGATGTCACCACCGCCGCTTTACCGGCAATTTTGCCGAACAGCTTGATGTCTATGCCACTGCTATCAAGTTCTTGTTGCCTCAGAATGTAAGTTTCCAGTTGGCTATCTTTTACTTTTGCTTTCTTGAGCACGGCTGAGATCTGCTCGGCAGCTTTGAGCCTGTCCATGGTCATGCCGGTCTCTTTCAGGTAGCCGTTGTATTCCTTTTCGCAGGTTTCCCTCTTGCTCTCGATACTTTTAAGCGCCGACTGCTGCTGCGTCATGGCTGCCTTCAAATCATCGAGCTGCACGGATTTTTGCTCTATCTCGTTGATGACTGCCTCATATTTGGCCGTGATCTCGGCATAGCCCGTACCCGTCGTCTTTTCCAGGGAAGTCAGCTTAAGGGCAGCATCCAGGAAACCCTGCTCTTTCATCTGCCCTGCCGCCTCGATTAACTCCGCGTAGTGATCTTCGACTATGCCGCAGGTTTCCAGCTTGAGCCGTGTCTTAAGGCCAATCTTGGCCTCCTCCACCGATAGCTTGCCGGACTGGAGTTCGGCGGCCAGGCTGTGCAGCGCCGAAATAGTGTCCATGATTCCAACCTCCTTCGATGCAGCCAGCAGGCCCTTTTCCTGTGCCTGCATACCGAATTTAGATATGTAGATCGATACCGTTGACTGGTCGATACCAAGCTTCTGCCCGATCTGTACCTGGTTGTACCCGGCAAAGTACAGACTGAGCAACCGACTAAGCTTTTGGGGAGAAATTTTAGTGGTCATGTTAAACCTCCTGCCACAGTTCCCCGCACTGATTTCCTCCCTTTATCCATCGTAGCTGATTTCCCAGGATTTTCATTTTTAGGATTCATACACATAATTTTCATCATAGACTTCATACATTTCATAATAGAAATCAACCTGCTAAATAATTCTTTTATCCGCAGAAGAAACGGCTGCGGCAATGCCGCCCGGCATCCCTGTATTGACCTCTACCGGTAGTACATCGTGATATTCCTCGAGCTGTGCCAGCGCATTGTCTATATCCTTGCCGTCATATCGAGAGATAAGCTTGAGGGCCTTAAGCGGTGGGATGGGTGTTTCATCCGGGTCGACGAACTGCCGCTCACGTCCGAAGAGGGGCAGATCTACATGACCACCGTGACCCATGTCGCCGGGGATGCTACGCAACGGACGTACCACAGCGCCTTGCACTCCCATCTTTTCCAGGATCAGTTCACACAATTTATATACGCTGCCAGCATCTACAAGCTCGTTAAAAAACACGAATACTTGATGCCCGTCAGCCTTTGACTTTGCCCGGTAGCTATTTATGGCGACATCTTGAAATCCCTGGCATATTGCCAGTGACTCTTGCTTGTCCTTCTGATCAAGGCCGATCGCACAGAACCGGCACCCATTATTGACTATTGGGATAATACCCAGCGGGGCCATGCCTTCAAGGTGATCCAGGTAATTAGCTGCGGTTACCGGTCCTAAAACCATGTTGCCTGAAGCCGCCACCCGCATGTCATTCCTTCCCGCAAACAGGCTCGAGAAAATATCGGCCAGCTTCTCTGGAATACGGACCTTGGAAGTGTTATTATTTGGCATATCAACTCACTCCTTATGGCGGGCGAGGAAGGTTCGAATAAGGCAGGGCCGCAATCCTCCTTTTTCTTTATTTGCCTTCCTCGCCCATGATTTTATTTAGAGGCAGCTTCTTCGGCCTACCACCCAGTTTGCCCCACTCCGAAGCCTTCCCGGGGTGCTTCTTGCGCATGGCAGCCTGTCCGTTGGCGCCGATCTTTTTAAAATGGGCACGACCGTGCTTTTGCAGGACAGTCAGGCCGCCTTTGCGGCCTGCTTCGCTGACAGTGGTGGTTGTTTCTTTGGCCATAAAAAAAGTTACCCTCTATTTAGAGTGTAACTTGTGGGGATTGGTGAAACTGCCGTTTATACGGCCGCCGCAAAAATATTACCGTGGGGGAACTGTATCTGGTGGGTTAACGCCTATGAGTTTGGAGAATTTGCCGACTGCAGCCCCGATATTCTTGCCGTAGGGAGCGCAAGGTCCTTTACCACCGGATTTTAAGGGCAATTTTGCAATAGCTTGGGCTTCAAGTCCGGAAATATCTTCAAATTTGCTGCCATGGATAAAATGCTCAAACCACCACCAGGCATGCTTCTTCAGCTTACTAGGATATTCTTTGTAACCTTTCTCTTTGACTCTCTGCTCATACTCATCCATCCTTCTCCCAATGTGTTTAAGGGACTCTTCTCTCCCGGCTAAAACCAATGCCCAAAAAGTCACCGTTACCCTGAGAGGCGGTACAGGATGTGGGATTTTATCGCCGGAAACATTGTCTGGTAGCATGCCGCCTTCGGTGATAACTCCCTTTTTAGGCAATAACTGATACAGATCATACTCTGGCAGTATGCCGGTCAAGGGCATAGACTCGATCTCCTTGTAAAGCACCCAGTATGACGGCTCGGGAATTGGAAGTTTCCATTTGGCAAACAAGGTCTTAAGTGCGTTCAAATATGATACCGCAGTCAAGACTTGGCGGTCTAAAACAAAATGATAGCAGTCTAGAGTGCTGGGCCGACTTATACGCGGAGCCACGGACACCCATTTCGCTATGTCGGTTGCCAGCCCATGTAACGTCGATCTATATTCGCTACGCACTTGCTCCAAAGCGGATCGGAAAGCTGTATCCTGTAAATACAGGTCGACCAGAGCTACTATGGCGTCAAATCTGGTCAGTGGAGGATAGCTTAACTTCGGCAAAGGTTGCCTCTTATACCATCACAATGAGTGGACCAGCTAACGGGCCCGATTAACATTATTTCGTTGGAATTTGCCCATATTGGGATATGTATTTACCTCACTTCAAGCCCATGCTGTCCGCTGGGCTTGCCTTTTCGTGCGCTTTGAGTGCGTCTTCCATACCCAAGGTTGAAACATACCTGCGCACCATTTCCAAGGAATTGTGACCCAATAGATACTGCAAATTAAATGGATTTCTATCCACTCGCAGGAAATTTATGGCATACGTATGTCGACCTCTGTGTGCACCTCCACTATCTTGAATTCCCGCCCTTTTCTTCAACCTAACAATCATGGACTGTACGCCGTGATTATTAATAGGTTTGCCTTCTTCCGTCAGCCACACCTCTGAACGTGCGGAATTTCGATACGTAAAATATCGCCATAGCGCCTTCTGAGCCAAAGAACCAATCCTGACCATGCGCTCTTTATTCCCTTTACCCAAAATCTTTATCCAGCCATTTTTCGTATCAATGTCCTGAATTTTCATTCCCACAAGTTCAGATAGACGCACACCGCCACCTATGAATGTTAGAATAATCGCCCTGTTTCTAGCTCCCAGCAACTTACAATTGTGCTGCAGATCGTGGTCACACACGGCCAGCAATTTGTTTATCTGTTCCGTAGTGTAGGGCTGAATGACTTTGGGTTTCGCCTTGGCTACTTTCACTTTGGCAACAGGGCTGCACTTTAGATAACCCTCACTCACCCCCCAATTGAAAAACGCTCGAAGTACACTATAGTAATGATGCACTGTCCGCGGCGAAGCTTTGTGCGACGAAGACGCAGAGCCATTGCCTGTTTTATCCCATCTACCTACTGCAGAACTTACGTAACCGATAAACTCTCTGATATGCCATTCAGTCAGCATTCCTGCAGCATCGGGCCATTCTGCCTTGTCACAGTACCACAAAAACCGACCCATAATGCCCTGGCAGTACTTGATGTGATGGGGACTTAACCCCTCGGTCTGCTTGGTAAGAAGATACCCTTGCACTAAAGACTTTAATGATGTCCCCGAAACCGCATCCTCTTTAATAGAAATAACCATTTGTTCATTTAGCGGCCCCGCCTCAAAGACCATGACGTCTTTGTTATATCCAGTTAGTATTTTGCTTCTTAACGAACCATGTTGTCAAATGGCTGAAATCCATATCTATGGTCGGGGTGAGTGGATTCGAACCACCGGCTTCATGGTCCCAAACCATGCGCGCTACCACTGCGCTACACCCCGCAAAGAAAAAGTATATGTTAAGGGTACTATGCAGTCAAGGTTCAGCAGGTTGAATTAGAGAGTAACTGCTACCTGCAATTGGGGCAGATCTCAAAGAAATCGGATGGCAGGTTCCACTTCTTGCGGATATAAGTGAGTTGCGCCTCAGGGGCCCATTGAATGCCGCACTTGCTGCACTTCTTCAATCTGAAGGCTACCTTCCAGTTATAGATATGGCGCACACCGTTTTTATCTTCCAGCTTTACCGCGCCCGTCGGGCAGACATAATAGCAGGAGCCACAGCCTATGCATGCCTGCGCCTTTTCCAGGAAGGGCGGCTTCGGTTCCTTGGATATGCCCCTGTTCACCAGGCTGATGGCGCTGACGCCTACCACCTGCTCACAGGCGCGTACACATAGTCCGCAAACAATACAATTGTGCTTCTCCCAGTATTCCTGTCTGAAAGCCGGCTGTTCTATCCCGTATTCCCTGGCAAGAGCTTTGATAACCTGGTTCTCAGAACACCGCGCCAGCAGCAGGTTCAGCAGCATTTTGCGGTTTTCCACTACCCGCGGCGAATCGGTCTGGACAACCAGGCCTTCCTCAACCGGGTAAAGGCAGCTTGTCACGATCCTGGTCCGCGCTCCGCGCGTTACCTCAACGATGCACAGCCGGCAGGCGCCGTATGGCTCAATCGCTTCATGATCACATAAAGTCGGGATGTGTATGCCATGATCCCGGGCTACCTGCAATACATAGGTACCCTTTGTGGCGGAATACTTATTTCCATTGATCGTCAGGCTAACTGATTCACTCAACGCGTACAGCTCCCATCTTACAAATATCGTAACAGGTGCGGCACTTGATGCACTTCGCCTGGTCGAGTATAACCGGCTTCTTTTTTCCCATGAAGGTTATGGCATCGCTGGGGCATGTTTTAACGCACATGCCACAACCCGGGCACTTCTCATCGATGATGCTGAATTTGATCAGCGCCTTGCATATGCCCGCCGGGCACTTTTTATTCTTGATATGCGCCTCGTACTCGTCGTGGAAATAGCGCAGCGTGGTCAGCACCGGGTTCGGCGCGGAGCCGCCCAGGGCGCATAGTGCGCTATCCTGGAGGTGTTCCGACAGGTCCTTGAGCAACTGGATATCGCTTTCTTGTCCTTTGCCCTCGGTAATGCCGTCTAATATCTGCCTCATCCTCTTGACGCCCTCACGGCAGGGTACACACTTGCCGCAGGATTCCTCCTCGAGGAAGTTGAGAAAGTAGCGTGCGGTATCGACCATGCAATTATCTTCGTCCAGCACAATCATGCCGCCGGACCCCATCATCGATCCGGCCTTGGTAAGCGAGTCGAAATCCACCGGTGAATCCAACAATGATTCAGGGAGGCAACCGCCTGAGGGTCCTCCCGTTTGCACGGCCTTAAATTTCTTGCCGCCGCGGATCCCGCCGCCGATATCGAAGATTATCTCCCTGAGCTTGATGCCCATCGGCACTTCAACGAGTCCGGTGTTATTGACCTTGCCGGTAAGAGAAAATATCTTGGTCCCGCTGTTGCCCGCAACGCCGATTTTGCTGAACCACTCCGCTCCGTTATTAATGATGAGCGGGATATTTGCCCAGGTTTCCACGTTGTTCAAATCACTGGGCCTGTCCCAAAGGCCTCTTTCCACAGTATGCGTGTACTTGGCCCGCGGTTCACCGGGCTTTCCCTCCAGCGAGGCCATCAGCGCGGTAGATTCGCCGCAGACAAATGCGCCTCCACCTCTGTTGATCCTAACAGTAAGATCAAACCCGGAACCCAGTATATTCTTCCCGAGCAATCCAAGGGCCTCAGCCTGTTCCATGGCTATGGTCATATTTTTCAAAGCCAGGGGATACTCATTTCGCACGTAGATATAACCCTGGTGCGAGCCGATAGCGAACGCTCCGATTATCAATCCTTCAAGTACGCTGTGCGGGTTACCTGTCAGCAGGCCCTCGTTGGCATAAGCTCCAGGATCGCCCTCGTCAGCGTTAACGATCACATATTTAATGTCGCCGGGAGCCTTGCGGCAGGTATCCCATTTGGCGCCCGTGGGAAAGCCGCCGCCCCCTCGCCCACGCAGGCCGGACTGTTTCACGATCTCAATTATCTGCTCCGGGTTTAATTCAGTAAGCGATTTGGCCAGGGCTGAATATCCGCCGATGGCGATATAATCTTCGATGCTGGTGGGATCGATCCTGGTATTGTTGCCCAGGACGATGCGCCGCTGGTTCCTGTAAAAGGGTAGATCTTCCTGCGCACTGACCGGCTTGGCAGTCCCCGCATCTTTGAAGAGCAGTCTCTCGATGACTTCTTTCTTGAGGACGGTTTTTTCGATGATTTCCGCCACATCTCCAACCCTGACCCTCTGGTAAAACAGGTTGCCGGGTTCAAGGATGGCTATGGGGCCTCTTTCGCAGAACCCGTGACATCCGGTGACCTTGAATTCCACCTGGCCTGATAGTCCTTTCTTTTCAAGCTCAGTTACAAAGGCCTCTGCCACGGGGTTGCTTCCGTAGGGGCGGCAGGCAGTGCCATTACACACGGAAACGCGCGGCCTGTCGGCCCGCCCGTCCTTTTCAAGCTTCTGCTGAAGCAGTGCCAGCGCCCTGGCTGTTTTAAGTTTGCTCGACATCGTAATCCAGTTCTATTCCCGGTATTTCTTTAACATGGGCTCGACCTTATCATTGGTCATGTGCCCGAAATACTCTTCCCCGATTTTTACCACCGGGCCGGTGGCGCAGCAGCCCATGCAATTCACACTTTCCAGGGTGAATTTCAAGTCCGGTGTCGTCTGGCCGCGCCCGACTCCCAGTTGCCTCTCTAAGGACTCCAGTATCAGTTCCCCACCCCTCACATGGCAGGCGGTGCCCAGGCACACATTCACGATATGCTTGCCCCGTTTATTCAGGCTGAAAGCGCGGAAGAAAGTAGCCATGCTGTAGACCTGGCTCTGGGGTATATCCATCTTTTTGCTGAGCTTTTCCAGCGCTTCACGTGGCAGATAGTTATACTCTGCCTGTATATCCTGCAATATGGATACCAGCTGGCTCTTGTCCTTGCCGTATTTCTTCAGTATCACGGAGAGCCCGTCTTTCATTTCGCTTTATTCCCCGCGGCCAGGCGTTTGACCTTGTTGTATTCTTCGAGGACCTTTTCCTGTATCTCGGCGGTATTGTCCTTGTCCAGGTGGCGGAATCTGCCCTGCAGCTTCAAATAGTCCTCCACCGGCCTCAATTTCGGCAGGTCGATATTCAACGTGTATTTGCCGTTTTCAATCTCGTACATTGGGAATATGCCGGTTTCGACCGCCAGCCTCCCCATTTTTATGGTTGAATTCGAGGGGCAGCGCCAGCCTGTCGGGCAGACCGACAGGATATGGATATATGAAGGCCCCTTTATCTTGATAGCCTTCTCAACCTTAGTCATTATGTCAAACGGGTAGCTGGAACAGGAAGTGGCGACATATTGGATTTCATGCGCGGCGGCGATTGCAGCCATATTCTTCTTCCAGGTATGCTGGCCCATGCTCGCCTTACCCGCGGGGGCGGTAGTGGTAGATGCGCCGAAGGGAGTTTCGCTCGACCGCTGTATGCCCGTGTTCATGTAAGCTTCATTGTCATAGCAGACATAGATGAAATCATGCCCCCTTTCCATGGCACCGGAGAGGGACTGCAGGCCGATATCAGCGGTGGCGCCGTCCCCACCCATGGCAACCACCTTGACCTCCTTGGTATAACCGTGCTTGCGCTTCAGGGCTTTAAGCCCGCATTCAATGCCGGAGGCGACCGCCGACGCGTTCTCGAAAAGCGTGTGTATCCACGGCACTTCCCAGGCCGTTTGCGGCAGCGGCGTGGAGATGATCTCCATGCACCCGGTGGCATTGGAGATGATCGTGTTCCTTCCTAGGGCTTTGCAGACATAACGCATCGCCAGCACTTCACCGCAGCCGGAGCATGCTCGGTGACCCGAGGCAATATATTCCCTGTTGGTGATTAATTTAGGAGCGTATATGCTGAGTGTTTCCACTATTCCCTCACTCCAAACATGATAGTTTCGGCGGTATCGCCGGACTTTATCTTATCCAAACCTGTTGCTATAAGTTTCTCAAAATCAGCCGGCGATATATCGCGTCCGCCCAATCCGCCCACGATGCTTACCACCTGCGGCCTGTCTTTTAAAGAATAGAGGGCGGCCCGGATTTCCGAGCATACCGGCGCTGGCCCACCCAGGGATATGGCGCGGTCAAGTACTATGATATTTGCGGCGCCGGAGATTGCCTCGATTAGTTCTTTATACGGGAATGGCCTCCACAAACGCACGCTTACCAGGCCGACTTTTTTGCCTTCAGCCTGCATCTTGTCGATGGCGTCCATGGCATTCTCACTGTAACTGCCTACCGTAACCAGCAGCGTATCAACATTTTCGGCCTGGTACTTTTCTATCGGTTTGTAGTAGCGTCCCGTTATATCGCCGTATTGCTTCCATGTATCGAGGATTACCTTCTTTGATTGGCGCAGGGCTGTATCCAGGGATTTCCTGCCTTCCGTGTAAAGGTTGGGCATGGCGAAGCCCCCCATTGTGACAGGTTTATCAGGGTCGAGCGCGTATGGATGCCTGTACGGCGGCAGGAACTCATCGACGGTCTTTTGATCAAGAAAATACATCGGCTCGATTACATGCGAAACATGGAACCCGTCGATATTGATGATGGTAGGCAGCAGCACGTCCTGGTGTTCCGCGATGCGGAAAGCGCATAGCGTCTGGTCGAAAGCCTGCTGGCCGTTCTCGGCAAATATCTGTATCCACCCCACATCCCTGGCAATCATAACATCCGAATGGTCACCCCAAATATTCAGGGGTCCCGATAGTGCACGGTTGGTCACAGCCATAACGACGGGCAAACGCAACGAAGCCGCCACCAGCAATACCTCGTGCATCAGTATCAGTCCCTGGCTGGCAGTGGCCGTAAAGGCCCTGGCCCCGACGGCGCTCGCCCCCAGGCATGAGCTCATTGCGGAATGTTCAGACTCGACGGGGATATATTCGGCGTCTAAGTGACCGTTGGCCACCATCTCCGCAAGTCCCTCGACAATGTGTGTCTGTGGGGTAATAGGATAGGCAGCGATAACATCCACATTGGCCAGCCTGACAGCTTCGGCGACAGCCAGTGAAGATTCAATGCCGATACGCTTCGCTATCATGCTTATGCTTCCTCGACCATGGTAATGGATTGCGTCCAGCATTCCTGGGCGCATATCCCGCAACCCTTGCAATAAAACTCGTTGGCCCGGAAATACCCGTCCTTCTGCTGGCTGATGCAGAATTCCGGGCAAAACAGGGAGCAGATACCGCATTTAATGCACTTGCTGTCATTCCATACCGGGTGCTGTGCTTTCCAATCGCCGGTGCAAAACTGCTTGGTATTTCCCACATCGGTAACCACGCATCCCACCGGCAATTCGCTCCACTTCGCCAGATTCTCCACGGCAAAAGTCCTGACCTTCTTCTGGCCTCCGGTTGTGATACTGCTGATCACCGTGGTATCGAAGGCTTTCCGGCAGGCTTCAAGGTTCGCCTTAGCGCGGGCGCCGAACTTCACTTCGAGCTGTTCTTTGAGAGAATCGATTTTAATGACGCCGGTTGTTTTTATCAGGGCGCCCAGCATCGTAGTATTCACAATATTCACCCGCAGCAATTCCCTGGCTATCGAGGAGGCGTCAACCACCGCCAGCTTCCAATCGCCGCTGAATTCGCTCTGCAGGTCATCGATGGACCGTGTACTGTTAACTATCAGCCAGCCGCCTGGTTTGAGCCCATCCACCACATTTATGAGCGTAACCAGGCCGGGATCCAGCACGACAACTATATCAGGTTTTATCACACTGGAACGCACGCGGATAGCATGCTCAGCGGAGATCCTGTTAAACGCCAGCACGGGAGCGCCGCGCCTTTCCGGCCCGAAGCTGGGGAAGGCCTGGGCAAATTTGTTCTCATGTATAGCAGACAGCGCAGTCAGTTCCGCAGACGTAACTGCACCCTGGCCGCCACGGCCGTGCCAGCGGATTTCGATAGTATCTTCCCGTTTCATCTATCTGCTACTGTATACGTAAATTAGGGTTCGGTGCGCCCCTGGAGGGACTTGAACCCTCGCACACGGCTTCGGAGGCCGATGCTCTATCCCCTGAGCTACAGGGGCACATAATTAATACCAAAAATACCCGTTTGTGCAATCGCCCCGAGTTTTTAAGTATATCAATTTTAAAATTTAATAAGCAAATTTAACGCGGCAGCAGCAAAAGGTTGAACCGGCCTCTACTCGCAAGCCGGGTTCTTGACCAGCAATACCGGGACATTTACAGAGCGCAAGACCTTTTCGGCCACGCTGCCCCAGAACAGCCTGGTTATACCTGAGCGTCCATGCGTTGCCATGATCAGCAGGTCTATATTATTGCCATCGATGTAGTCGATCAGGCTTTCAGCCGGTTTCCCTGTCAATATGACGGGATGAACATTTAACCCGGACCGGGTCAGCCTTTCTACCACCTGGCTCAGGTATTTATGCGCTTCACTTTTAGCCTCCAAAGTGATCTGCTTCAAATCCTCTTCATTGAGCGCGATCTTCCCTCGAGTAGGTATTTCAATCGGTTCTACAACGGTTATCAGCTCGATCTCACGGACCCCCGTTTTAGCTATGGTTTCCAGGTGCGGGATGACGCACTCCGCCTCGGGAGACCCATCCAAAGGAACAAGTATTTTATTATACATTTTCCACCCCGTGTATTTCCTTGATTATTTTACAGGTGAATTGCGGTAGGCCGCCTTGTATATCTCGGCAACTATGATTATCGAAGCAGCTGAGATGACAGAAAACAAACAATCCTGCCAATTTAATGGAAAGGTGTTGAAGGGCCCTTGCAAGGCAGGTAGATACACTACAAGACCCAGTAAAACGACTTGCGAAGCAACGGCCGCATGCAACCACCTGTTGGATTTTACGCCGAGGTTAAACACTGACCGCTCAAGAGAACGGCAGCAATAGGCATTAAAAAACTGGATTATAATCAGGGTGACGAAGCATACGCACTGGGCCTCCACTAACGTTTTACCTGATGTTAAAGCCCAGATGAACATACCCAGCGGGGCTATGCAGGTCCAAATACCTGCAACTATCATGTAATTTATAACCGGTCCGGTGAATATATTTTGACTGCGTGGCCGGGGTTTATCTTTCATGATATCCTGTGAATGCGGATCGACTGCAAGCGCCAGCGCCGGCAGGCCGTCCGTTGCAAGATTGACAAATAGAATTTGTATAGCTATAAGCGGTATAACCCCTGCCGGTATGCCTATGAAAGGCCCGAATAAGATAGCCACCGCCATTAAGAGTATCTCACCTATGTTGCATGACAGCAGGTAAACCAGGTATTTCTTAATGTTGCTGAATATAGCGCGGCCTTCCTCCACCGCCGCCACGATGGATGCGAAGTTATCGTCGGTAAGAATCATGTCAGCCGATTCCTTGGTAACGTCAGTGCCCTTTATACCCATGGCCACGCCGATGTCAGCTTTCTTTAAAGCAGGCGCGTCATTTATACCGTCCCCGGTCATAGCTACCACGTGCCCTTTCTTAGCCAGCGCTTCCACAACACGCAGTTTATGTTCGGGCGACACACGGGCGTAGACCTCGATATCCCCAACTTTGGCATCAAACTCGGCCTGTGACATACCGTTGAGGTCGCTGCCCGTTAAGGCCAGGCCTTCTTTCAGTATGCCGAGTTCGCGGGCAATCGCCACCGCGGTTACTTTATGGTCCCCCGTTATCATGACAGTCTTAATGCCCGCGTCGAGGCAGGTTTGAATAGAGTCCCTGACCTCTGGCCGCGGCGGGTCGATCATGCCGCTGAGTCCCAGCAGGACCATATTCGTATTCACGGATTCATCAACGGTAAAATCATCAGGGAGCCGTTTATAGGCTGTGGCCAGCACCCGCAGCGCGTCTCCGGCCATACCGTGAATGGTCTTATGCAGTTTTTCACGTTCATGCTTATCCAGTTTTACCTCGCGGCCGGACATGTAGACGTACTCGCAGGAGTTCAGAATCACCTCCGCAGCGCCGTTCGAGTAGGCTATTGTCCCGTCAGGTTCTTTGTATACCGCTGTCATCCTTTTGGTTTCGGATGAGAATGGTATCTCCCCTACCCGCGGGTACAGGCTGCAGATCTGGTCGATATCAATGCCGGCCTTGATGGCGGCTACCACGAAGGCGCCTTCGGTGGGATCACCCTTGATCTTCCATTGCCCTTCCACGTTTACCAGCCTGGTATCCGAGCAGAGGTTGGCTGCTTTGATCATTTTCTGCAGATCGGCGTCGTTAACGTGATCCAGCACTTTTTCATCGCGGTAGAAATCGCCCCTCGGTTCGTAGCCCGAACCCGTTATGTCAATCATTTTCCCGCTGACATAGATTTTCTTCAGCGTCATCTGGTCCTGTGTCATGGTGCCCGTTTTATCCGAGCATATGATGGTGGTACAGCCCAGTGTCTCCACCGCCGGCAGTTTGCGTATCAGCGCGTGCCTTTTCACCATGCGGTTCACGCCCAGCGCCAGAGAGATCGTAACCACGGCGGGGAGCGCTTCCGGCACAGCGGCTACCGCCAGGCTCACGCCCCAGATCAACATCTCCAGCGGCGCGTGGCCGCGCAATACGCCTATAGCGGCTAATATGAAGCAGAGCACGAGCGCCGCGATGGCTATCCATTTGCCCATGCGGTCCAGGTTGACCTGCAGGGGGGTCTTTTCCTCTTTGACCTCATTGAGCATCGTCGCGATTTTACCGAACTCCGTGTGCTGGCCGGTGCTCACTACCACTGCTCTACCACGCCCATAAACAGCGGCGGTGCCGGCGAAAAGGATGTTCAGCCTGTCGCCCGCTCCCACGTCACCCTCAACCATCCCATTGATCTTTTCAGCAGGCATGGATTCGCCGGTCAGCGCAGCCTCGTCCGTCCTCAAATTGAAGCTTTCCACGATCCGTGCATCCGCGGGCACCCTGTCGCCCGTCCTGAGAATGATCACGTCTCCGGGCACTACTTCACGGGAGGGCACTTCTGTTTCAACTTCGTCCCTCAGCACGGAGGCCAGCGGCGCAGCCATCCTTTTAAGCGCCTGGATGGCACGTTCCGCCCGGTATTCCTGGATGAAGCCGAGCCCTGCCGCGAACAGTATTATGATAAAAATGACAATTGCGTCAGTTAGTTCTCCCAAGAACGCCGAAAGAACTACAGCAATGAGCAGGATAATAATGAGGATGTTCTTAAACTGCTCAAGCAGCAGCAGCCAGGGGGATATCCTGTCTTCGTCCTCCAGCTCGTTAAAGCCGTATTCCTCAAGCCGGTGCTGTGCCTCGCCCGAGGTGAGGCCGTCGCTGCTCGAGGCAAGGTAAACGAAGGTTTCCCGAATTGTCAGGTTGTGCCAGGGTTTTGCAATTTGGCCTTTCATGCTGCGCGTTTACCCATCTTTGCCGTGTATTTTGGCCGCTTCGAAATGACATTATATCATTATCTTTACGTTGTGCCCCGGCGTAATTTCCACGATAACTATCACAGTAAAAGTATCCTTTGGGTGTATAATGCGTAGGTAAAGCCAGTCCGGTAATTATTACACTCCCGGCAGTATCACGGGGGAAAAGGAGATGCAACATGAAAATCAGCGCCCGCAACGTCCTCGCTGGCAAGATCAAATCTATAAAGCCTGGAGCGGTAAACGACGAGATCGTCGTAAAGCTGACCGGCGGCGATGAGGTGGTCGCCATCATCACCAGTGAATCGAGCAAGAACTTGAAGCTGAGCAAGAACAAGAAAGTCTACGCCATCATCAAGGCCAGCAATGTCATGATAGGCATCGATTAAAGCGCCACTTCGTGCCTCGTAATTACAGTGTGAAAATTGGCGGCAGCTGCCAGGATTGAACCGGTTACCAGGGGATTATGAATGCCTCTCTTCGCTTTCAATATCCTTGATGATTTTATCTTGCTCTTTCAGTTGCTTGCCCTCTTTAAGCTCCGTTAATGCGCGTTCCAGGACGATAACACATATAGCGGCTCCCATACCATTAGCTATCATCATCGCTGGAACAGCCGTCATGACGACATTGAGAGCATCGTCAAACGGCCGGGCAATTAATAGCGTTAATGCGCCATGGATAACTTCGACGAAGACGGCTGCTAATATGGCATAAAAGATTCCGACAAGCTTCTTCTTATTGATAAGGTACACCAGACCGCCTATCAAACCGGCCAAAATGGTGGCCATCCCGCAGGGAACGGCGGTAAATCCACCAATAAAATAGCGTTGTACACCACCGATTAACCCGGCCCCCAGGCCAATAACCGGGCCGGCCACCAGTCCGGCAATCAGCGGGCCGAGGTCCCTGATACTGCTTATTGCTCCCCCGGGCAATTCAATGCCGGTGTAGGTTCCAAATATGGAAAATGCCCCAAAAATTGCCATGAAAAAGAAGCTGTCATAGCGGGTGACTATCCTGGACAGTACCCTGCGGATCGAGTCAATGTGGATAATGAGTTCTATAAAGACATATATAAAAACTTCTGTTGTTGCAAACAGGGCTAAAATATTGTGTATCACGTTCTTGCTATCTTGATGAAGGTTAATTCCAAATGCCGTGCGGCCACTATTCTACTACTCCTTTTGCTGTCCATACAAAGACGATATTGCAACTGGGGATCAAGGTCAAGTACGGGTGATTATTAATCATTATTGAGTCAGTTATTTGCGTAATATTAGCGGCAATTGTATTCACAGTACTGGTAAAACGGAAATAACGGTAGCCATTTTACAATATATATTGCCTATCTGATGTTAACCTTGCTGATTGGTGGAGCCGGTCAGTTATTCCATTCCTGAGTATAAGGCAGTATAATCTTGAAATAGCTATATTTAAAAGGGGGGAGGCATATGAGGATATCAATCGTCCTGTTGCTGGTCGGGATACTTACCGTTGCAGCATGTTCCACACCTGCGCCAGCCACAAAACTGCGCGTCATAGCAGAAGATTTTCCACCATATAACTATGTGGATGAGAATGGGGTGGTTGTAGGGCAATCGACCGAGATTGTGCAGGCAATCATGAGTAAGCTGGGTGAGAATATAAGCATTGAGGTGATGCCCTGGGATCAGGCTTATCAACTGGCACAAAAAGAACCGGGCATTGCTCTGTACTCGACAGCCAGGACCCCGGACCGGGAAAACATGTTCCTTTGGGTGGGGCCGATGATGAGTTATGAAAAGTACCTGTATGCCAGGAAAGGCTCCGGCATCAAGATCAACAGCCTGGCCGATGTCAGGAACGTGAAGGCAATTGCCGGGGTCAAGAACGAAGGCGGCTCACAACTAATTATCGACCAGGGTGGCAAATTCATCTACACCGCTACGGGTTACGAAGCACTGAAAAAACTGGTGGACGGGAGCGCCGACCTGTGCCTGGCCCCCAAAGCAGACCTCTCCATTACGGCCAAAAAGGCAGGCATCAACGTGGATGATATCGAGCCTGTTTTCCTCGTGCACCGGTATGACTTTTATATCGCTTTCAACAAGAATACGCCACCTGCTATCGTCCAGCAGTGGCAACAGGCACTGGACTCACTTAAAAAGTAGAAACAGATAGGGCAGGGTTGACAGTCAAGATAACCGGGCGCACAAGTGTGCCGATGTGGCGACAGCTTACAAACGGTAGTAATACCGATCTCAGTCTCCCAGTTCGGCGATCGATACCAGCCGCCACTCGGTGCTGTGCAACCCGACGCTGGTCCAGTATATTGTTTTTTTCACCGGCTTGCCTGTTGCTACGTCGGGATATATATAGCCGCCCGTGCCGGTCTTCTGCGCTGCAATTTTCTCAGCCTGTGCGATCAGTTCGGGGTAATTTTTATAAGATGGATCGGTGAGGACGTTCTTGCCTGTCTCGGTCCCCGTTGAGCAGTATATGACCATGCCGTCAAGCTGCATGACATTTACCTTCAATGCTACCACTTTCGCCTGAGGCGCGATGGTCTCATCCATAAGTGCCCCCGGCTTGAACAGGGCGCTGACCACACCCAGCAACTCACCCTTTTCCGTGACCACCGGCCAGACCAGCACTACTGCATCGATACCCTCCACCGCCCTGAAGATATCGCTTAGCACCGGTTGCTTATTTTCACTCAAACCCGCCAAGAACTTTTTCGAGGCCTCCGTGGTGGCAGTATCCGTACCTTCATAACGGCGGTATCCCTCTGGCGCTACTATGATCATCTTTCCCTGAGGGTCTGCAGTCGAGCAGTCCAACAGGTAGGGGTATTTCTTGCACAGTCCGTTCAATATCCCCCGCGTCTCTTCGCCCTGCAGTCCGCTTTTTGCTATTTTTGCAGCCGCAGATGATACGGCATTGTCCAGGTTCAACAGTTTGGACTGGATAATTCCTTGCAAATTATCCGTGGCTGTTTTAATCTGCCTCTCATTTTTCACCGGTCCGGCGCACCCGGTCGTCATCACAATTAATACAGCAGTTAATATGGCAGCAACCGATGCGGACCATGTATTTTTCATATCCGGCAAATACCCCCTTGTAAATATCCCTGACATACGGGCTTAATTCCCCTATGTTATCTTAAAAAAGCGCCGCACGGCAACGCCTGCTCCGCCCTCAGTCTCCCGAACCGATGCCTCTATACGTAAACAAATTAGGGATGACAGGCTGACTCGGGACATAAGAAGACCGCCCCAGTCACCCGGTTTGATAAGTTAATATCCCGTAGTTATAATTACACGGTTAATTTCACTGAGTTTGCCGGAAGAAACACCGGCAGTTTATTGACAAGAATCGTTTGTATCAATTAGAGTGAATTTATAGGGCAGTTGATTTAACTGCAAACCTGGCATACGGAGAGGTGACCGAGTGGCTGATGGTGCCGCTCTCGAAAAGCGGTGGGCGTGAGCCTCGTGGGTTCGAATCCCACCCTCTCCGCCATATTTATGATCATGGAGAGGTGCTGGAGTGGCCTAACAGGCGCGTCTGGAAAGCGCGTGTAGCTTCACCGCTACCATGGGTTCGAATCCCATCCTCTCCGCCATTTTTTAAAGTGCCGATACGGCGAAGTGAAATAGATGAATTCAAATTTTAAGGTCGGCCTGGCCCTGGGCAGCGGGGCGGCGCTGGGCATAGCACACGTCGGCGTCATCAAGGCGATTAAGGAAGCCGGTATCCCGATTGACTTGATCGCCGGGACGAGCATTGGCGCGCTGGTGGGCGCCTGCTATGCCATCGATGGCGAAATAGCCCATGTGGAAGAGTTAGCCCGGGCATCCAACTTGAGAAAAATAGCGCAGTTGCTCGATCCCAAGTTCGCCCCGATCAGGATGGGTTTTCTGAGCGGCAACCGGGTGGAGAATTTCCTCAAGCCCATTATCGGGGACGTGACTATCGACAAGTGCAAAATCCCCTTTTCAGCCGTGGCCACTGATATCTTCACGGCCACGGAGGTCGTTATCCGGCAGGGATCACTGCTCAAGGCCGTCCGCGCCAGTATATCTATCCCGGTGGTTTTCGTACCCTTAAAACATGAGGGGAGGTTCCTGGTTGACGGCGGCATAGTTAACCCGGTGCCGGCCGACGTGGCCAGGTCGATGGGGGCTACTTTCACTATCGCTGTCAACGTGCTTAACGATCCCAGGAAACGGCGGCAGTCGGGCTTAATCGGTAACCAGAAACCGGGCAAGCCACCCGGCATTATAAACACGCTTGTTCAGTCGATCTATATCATGGAATATGCGATCACCCGGGCCTCCATCCTGAAGGCGGATATCATCATCGAACCGGATGTCAGCAATATCGAGCCCTACGCGTTTCACCGCGGGCCTGAGGCGATTGATGCTGGCTACCGGGCGGCTGTGGCGGTCATCCCGGAGATCAAGAAGCTGCTGAATAAATCTGAAGCGCCTTAGTATCCTTGCGCCCTCCCTTCTTTACCCTCACCCTTAGCCGCTTCAGCAATATTATGTACAGGAATCTTTTTTGCTTTTTAAAGGCTGTGATAAAATAGTTCGATGCGAATGCAGGATAACGGCGAGCTAAAATACTGGATCGGGTTGGCCGGCGTCCCGGGTGTCGGCAAGGCCAGGATCATGGCTTTGAAGGAGCATTTCGGCTCCCTGCATGACGCCTGGAAGGCGCCCGCGTCGGAGCTGGTCAGGGCCGGGCTTGACCAAAAGGTGACCGGGAATGTAACACAATATAGGGACGGCATAAACCTGGATGACCAGCTCAAACTGCTGGAAAAGTACCATATCACGGCCATCCCCTTTGAATCCCCTGATTTCCCGCCCCTGCTTGCTGAAATCCATGATTGCCCTCCCCTGCTCTATATCCGGGGCGAATACAGGAAGGATGATGAGAACAGCGTCGCGGTGGTGGGGACCAGGCGGGCAACGGCTTACGGCAGGCAGGCTGCCGAGGACCTTGTTTACAACCTGGCTTTGAATAAAATCACCATCGTCAGCGGGTTGGCCAAGGGCATTGATACTATCGCGCACCGGGCGGCCATTGATGCCGGCGGCAGGACTATCGCGGTTTTTACCAGCGGACTGGACATCGTTTACCCGCCGGATAATTTAAAACTGGCGCGTGAGATAATGGAGCATGGCGCCCTGGTCAGCGAGTTTCCCCTGGGGACGAAACCCAAGGCCGAGAATTTCCCGCGCCGCAACCGTATCTTGAGCGGGTTGAGCAGGGGCGTACTGGTGGTGGAAGCGGGTGAGTCCAGCGGCGCTCTCATCACGGTGAATTTCGCGCTCGAGCAAAACAGGGAAGTTTTTGCCGTGCCAGGCAGCATCTACTCCGCTATGAGCAAGGGTCCGAACAAATTAATCGGTGAGGGGGCCAAATTGGTCAGCAATTACACGGATATAATCGAGGAGTTGAACCTTTCGGTTGTCTCCCAGCAACTCGTCATGCAGAGCGTGGTTGCAACTGATGGCATCGAATCGATTATAATGAAACACATTGCGGAGGAACCCATCCACATCGACGAGATATGCCGCAACACTGGTTTGGATGCCTCGACCGTTATCAGCACGCTGGCCGTGCTGGAGCTGAACGGGCTGGTCAAGCACCGGGGAAACATGACATATAGTATAAAACAGGGACATTAGAGAATAAAAAGGATTGAAATCTGGATGAATTATGGCTGTTAAACTTGTTATCGTTGAATCGCCCGCTAAAGCTAAAACGCTGAGTAAGATACTGGGCAGCGGATATGTGATCAAGGCGTCTATGGGACACGTCCGCGACCTGCCCGAGGATAAACTGGGCATCTCTGTGGATAAAGACTTTGAACCGGAGTACAGGACACTCCCGGCCAGGAGGTCCCTGATCAAGGAGATAAAGGAGCTGGCCAACAGCGCATCGGCGGTGTACCTTGCAACCGACCCGGACCGGGAGGGCGAGGCGATCTCCTGGCACCTGATCAAAGCCGCCAACCTGCAAAAGGACGGCATACCGCTAAGGCGCGTCTCCTTTCATGAGATAACCAAAGAAGCGGTGGAGCAGGCTTTTAAGAACCCGCACCCGGTGGATATGAAGCTGGTTGATGCCCAGCAGGCCAGAAGGATACTCGACCGCCTGGTCGGCTACAAGCTCAGCCCCCTCCTCTGGAGAAAGGTACTCAAAGGGCTGTCGGCGGGCAGGGTACAATCGGTAGCCGTGCGGTTGATCGTGGACCGCGAGAGGGAGATACTGGCATTTAAACCGGTTGAATACTGGACCATCGAGGCCGAGCTGGCCAAGAAAAAAACGGGAAGCAAGAGCTTTATGGCGTCATTTGTCGGGTTATCCGGAAAAGGTAAGCTGGATATCCCTGATAAAGAGCATTGCGATGCCCTGCTGGCGGACCTGCGAAACTCGGAATACTCGGTAAAGGGCATCCAGAAAAAAGAGGTCTCCCGGCAGCCGGCGCCGCCATTTATCACCAGCACCATGCAACAGGAAGCATATCGTAAACTGCATTTTTCTGCCAAGAAAACCATGCTCATCGCTCAGCAGCTTTATGAAGGACTGTCCATCGGGGAGGAGGGCGATACCGGCCTGATCACCTACATGAGAACCGATTCCACCCATATCGCGGCATCCGCGGTTGATGAGATGCGCGCCTTTATCTCCTCAAAATTTTCGGCTAAATATTTACCCTCGTCGCCACGGCACTTCACCAAAAAGGTAAAGATGGCTCAGGAAGCGCACGAGGCCGTCCGTCCCACCAGGGCGCACAGGGAACCCGAGCAGATCAGGGGTTACCTGAATAAGGATCAGTTTAACCTGTATGAATTGATCTGGAAAAGGGCGGTTGCCAGCCAGATGTCCTCCGCCGTCTACGATACGGTCACCGTCGATATCGAGGCCGCCCTGCGTGAAAAGAAAGCCCTGGTCTACCTGCTGCAGACAAAGGCGTCTACATTGAGGTTTCCCGGTTTTATGGCGCTGTATATCGAGGGGCATGACGAGGAGAAGGATGAATATGATGACGGCGCGCTTAATGCCCTGCCTCCCCTGGAAGAAGGTGAACTGCTTAAGCTTATGGAACTATTCGCCAATCAATTTTTCACCCAGCCCCCGCCACGCTATACGGAGGCCACTTTAATTAAGGCTCTTGAGCAAAAAGGGATAGGCCGGCCAAGCACCTACGCCCCCATCCTCTCAACCATACAGGACAGGGAATACGTATATAAAGATGCCGGTAAGCTCCGCCCCGAGGAGATCGGTATGGTGGTCAACGACCTGCTGGTGGCCAATTTCCCCAATATCGTGGATTTTAATTTCACGGCTAAGATGGAGGAGGAACTGGATGAGATCGCCAGGGGCACGCTCGACAGGCTGACCGTGATCAAATCGTTCTACACTCCTTTTGAAATCGACCTGGCCAATGCGCTGGAGAATTTGCAGAAGATCGTGATTACCTCTGAAGAGAAATGCCCTGAGTGCGGCAAGCCCATGGTGCTTAAATCGAGCAGGTTCGGCAAATTCCTGGCCTGCAGCAATTACCCCGAGTGTAAAGGCAAGAAGTCGAACGGCGCCGACGCCACGCCCGAGGTTACCAATGAGCCCTGCCCGGTATGCGGCAAGCATATGCTGATGAAGAAGGGGCGCTACGGTAAATTCATGGCCTGTCCCGATTACCCCAAGTGTACTGGGAAAAAAGCCCTCGCAGGCAAAGGCGTCTGGGCAAAAAAGCCGGGAGACGGACCGACCGCGGCGGTGGAAACAACCGATGAGAAATGCCCAACCTGCGGCGCCGACATGGTGGTGAGGGCGGGGCGCTTCGGCAAGTTCCTGGCCTGCAGCAAGTACCCCAAATGTAAAACCACCAAGAAAATTGCGAGTGCCCATAAAGAGGATAAGCCAGCGGATACTGACACAGGGAAACAATAAAGCATAACCGGCGGAATCAGGCCATAAACTTTTGACTGATATGCAGAGACTGCAAAATCTGCGCAACAAATTGCTGGCTGGTGGGCCCGACGGCCTGTTGATCGGTTCAGCGCATAACCGCCGGTACCTGTCCGGCTTCCGCGGCTCCGCCGGCTGGCTGCTGATAACTTCCTCAGCGGCATATTTAGCGGTAGATTTCCGCTATGTAGAACAGGCCAAACAGGAGGCTGCCGGCTTCGAGATACTGCATATCATCGGCGACCTCCAGTCCTGGCTGCCCGGCCTCCTAACGAAATTACATATAAGCCAACTTGGCTTTGAATCTGACCACGTGGCATATTCTACCTATCAGTCCATCAGCCGGCTCTCTAAAACCGCTAATCCTCCCTTCAAACTATTGCCCGTGCAAAACATGGTTGAATCCCTGCGCATGGTGAAAGAGGATGGTGAACTTATAGCTATCCAAAAAGCCTGCAAAATCGCGGATGAAGCCATACAGGCTATCGCTGTGCACCTGGAGGCAGGCGCCTCTGAAAAACAGGTGGCGTGGGACCTGGAATCCATGTTACGCCGTCACGGCAGCGATACGCTACCCTTTGAGATAATCGTGGCTTCAGGCCCCAACGCAGCCCTGCCCCATGCTCAACCGTCCGACAGGACGATTGGCGAAGGGGAAACGGTTATTATCGATTTTGGCGCTCGCTGCGGAGGATATTGCAGCGATATGACGCGTACATTTATAATCGGGGACGAAACAGAGAAATTTGTTACGGTTTATAATATTGTGCTGGGCGCCCAGATGACCGCCCTGTCTTTGATAGAAAAAGGCATGAGTGCACGTTCGGCCGATGCGCTGGCCCGTGATATGATAGACAGTGCGGATTACGGCAAATTTTTCGGTCATGGACTGGGCCACGGGATTGGCCTTGAGACACATGAATCGCCCCGTATCGGGACCCTTAGCGATGATATACTGCAGGACGATATGGTCTTTACCGTCGAACCCGGGATATACCTGCCGGGTTGGGGCGGTGTAAGGATTGAAGACACGGTAACCATAACCGGGGGCAAATTAAGGACGCTGACGCACGCAGCTAAAAAGTCCCATATAAAAGGAGGCTAACGCACAATGATCGACGCCGGTGAACTTAAGAAGGGTATAACCATAATGCTGGACGGTCAGCTTTACCAGGTATTGGACTACTCGCATATTAAGATGGGCAGGGGTTCGGCGCAGATCAGGATAAAGCTACGTGACGTGAAAGCAGGGCATCTTATTGAAAAGTCTTTCCAGGCAAGTGAGAAATTTACCAAGGCCTTCCTTGAAAGGCGGCAGGTACAATTTCTCTACAGTGACGGTGGTTTATACCATTTTATGGATAACCAGAACTATGAACAGGTCGCGGTGGACAAGGTGCTGATGGGCGATACGGTAAATTACCTCGTTGAGAATATGAATCTCGAGTTGCTTATTCACAAGGGCGTACCTATTGGAGTGGAGCTCCCGCTATCCGTGGAACTGACCATAGCTGAAACCGGCCCGGGGTTTAAAGGCAATACTGCCAGCGCCGGCGGTAAGCCCGCCAAAATGGAAACGGGCATCACCATCCAGGTCCCGTTTTTCCTCAATACAGGTGACAAGATAAAGGTGGACACCAGGACCGGAACTTATCTCGAGAGGGTATAGCTGGCAAGTGCTTAAAGCCGATCTTCACGTCCATACCTGGCACTCTATCGACTCAAGCATGTCCTATGATCAACTCATAAAAACCTGCCTTGAGAAAGGTATCAACTGCGTGGCCATTGCCGATCATGGTACCACTAAAGGCGCAAGGGACCTGCAGAAGATCGCCCCCTTTAAAATCATAGTGTGTGAGGAAGTGCGGACCCCCTATGGCGAGATAATGGGGATGTTTTTACAGGAGGACATACCGGATAAAATCACTGTGGCGGAGACGATCAAATTGATACGCGGTCAGGGCGGACTGGTAAATATCCCGCACCCTTTTGACAGGGTCAGGCCTTCGGCCTTCCGCAACCTGAAGGTGCTCGAATCCATAGCCAGTCAGGTGGATATCATCGAGGTTTTTAATTCGCGCAGCCTGTTCCCGGGCGCGGAAAGCCGGGCACGCGCTTTCGCAGCGAGACACAATAAAATCATCAGCTACGGCTCCGACGGCCACAGCCCTTCCGAAATCGGCTGCGCATACGTTGAAATGGCCGATTTCAACACAAAAGAAGAGTTCCTGTCCTCACTGTCAGTTGCAAAGCTCTACGGGAAAAAATCAAGCCCACTGATCCATATTATCAGCTCGGCGGCCAGGCTTCGCAGGCAACACGGGCAAGCTGAATAAACATGCTTCACATCGGATGGTTTTCCACCGCGCGCGGCAACAGTTCAAGGATACTACTCAATTCTGTATTCGATAAAATTCAAAACGGCGCGCTCGACGTCCAAATTGACTTCGTTTTCTGCAGCAGGGAACCGGGAGAATCAGAAAATACCGACCTTTTCATCAAACAGGTCAACGATTATAAAATTCCGCTTATATGCTTTTCTGTGAAAAAATTTGCGCAGGGCTATCAACAGCCGGTAGGCGTAAAAGACGAAAATCTGCCCGGCTGGCGGGTCGAGTATGACCGCCGGGTAATGGACAAGCTTAAAGCTTTCGATTGCAAACTGTGTTTACTAGCGGGATACATGCTGATAGTTGGCCCTGAGATGTGTGCGCTGTATAACATGATCAACCTGCATCCCGCGCTGCCCAGCGGCCCCAAGGGCACCTGGCAGGAGGTCATCTGGCAGCTCATAAAGGATAACGCAAATGAATCCGGGGTTATGATGCACCTGGTGACCCCGACATTGGACAGGGGGCCGGTCATTTCGTTTTGCCGCTACCCGATCAAAGGCCCCGCATTCGACCCGCACTGGGCTGCTATAAGCAATAGCCCGCTTGACGACGTTAAAGCAAAGGCCGGTCAGGAGAATGAACTATTCAAATTAATCAGGCAACAAGGGTTTGAACGCGAGACGCCGCTGATACTGCATACTTTAACAGCTTTCAGCTCAAGTAAGATTGTGATCAGCGGCAACATCCCGCTTGATGAAAGGAAAACTCCCATAGCGGGCTATGATCTGACCGCCGAGATAAACCTCGAAATAAAGAAAATAAACCCTGGAAATTAAAAGATGATGGGACCGGTGGAGTCCCATCATCTTTTTACTTGCCGAAAGCACAGCCGGTCTATTTTTTGTCTTTCTTGACTGCCGGCGCGAGGATATCGTCTATTAAGCCGTACTCAACGGCCTGCTTAGAGGTGAAATAGATGTCCCTGTCCGTATCCAGCCTGATCTTTTCCAGCGTCTGGCCGGTGTGTTTGGCTAAAATCTCCGCTATCAGCGCATCCAGTCTCTCAAATTCTTTGGCTGCGATCTTGATATCGGTGATCTGCCCCTGGGTACCTGCCCTGCCCTGATGCATATGTATGGTAGAGCTGGGCAGGCCATACCTCTTGCCCTTGGCCCCGGCGCACAGCAGCACCGTGCCCATGCTGTAGGCGGAACCGACGCAGATCGTGGATACGTCAGGCTGAATCAACTGCATGGTATCATAGATTGCCAACCCTGCCGTTACCACGCCACCCGGTGAATGTATGTAGATGCTGATATCTTTTTCCGGGTCCTCCCTGGCAAGATACAGTAACTGGGCGACTATAACATTTGCCACCTGGTCATCTACCTGGGTGCCAAGAAAGATTATCCGCTCTTTTAGCAGCAGCGAATAGATATCCATGTATCTTTCGCCGCGGGCGCTGCTCTCGATAACCGTAGGTATTATGTTAAATAGTGAACTATCCAAATCAGTACCTCCCTTATTTATTCAGTATTATTCCTGTCCGGTAACCAGCCTGGTCAAATAGTCCATGGCTTTGTTGATAACCTTCATGTCCCTTAATGACTCCCGTGGTTGCTGCAGAGCGAAAAGTTTCCTGATGTTCTCGGCTCGATCGGGGTCCTCTTTAACCATGTCTTCGATTGATTGCTCCACTTCTTCATCGCTTACCGTAATATTTTCAAGCTCGGCTATCTTGCTCGTTATTAAGTATGCTTTAACGCGGTCACTGGCAGCCGGCTTTAAATCGTCGCGGTGCTGTTCCATGGTCTTTTTGGCGTTGCCCAGGTAATTTTCCAGGCCTTTCTCGCCGTCGCCAAAATTCCTTGACTCTTCATTAATTAAATGGTCGATTTCTTTTTCCACCAGGACAGGCGGAAAATCGATGCTGCTTTGCTCAATGAGCGTGGTGATCAATTTATGCTCAAACTCTTTCTTCAGGCTCTCATCGGCCCGTGACTGCAATCCGGCCTTGATCTTTTCTCTCAGCTCACCGACGTTTTCGCTTCCGGCATTCTTGGCAAAGTCATCATTGATTTCAGGAAGACTTTTCTCTTTGACTTCCTTGATTTTCACCGCAAAGGAATACTGTTTGCCGGCTATTTCCTTTATCTCGTAATCATCGTGAAAAGGGATACCGAAGGAGATCTCGGCATCTTTTTTCAAACCGATCATTTTCTCGGCGAAACCGGGCACAGGGAACTTGGAATCCTGGTTAACTTCATAGAGGGCGTCTTTGCGGTTCAAAATGCTTTCTTCGCCCCGCTTGCCCTCAATATCAGCAGATATGACGTCCCCATACTGGACATCGCGCTCGACCGGTACCAGTGTCCCGAATTGCATACGCAGCTGCTCAATAACCTGGTCGACGTCACTGTCGGCAATCTCTTTTTTAGCGAGTTCAAGCTTGATGTCTTTATAGTTGCCCGGAGTAACCTCCGGCCTGGTTGGGACCGTGGCTTTGAAGATTACCGGCTCTATCTTGATAAGCTCGATCTTGGGTTCCGCTATGGCAGCGATCGCCTCCTTTACCAGGGCTTCCTCGTAGGCCGCCGGCACCAGGTGTTCGAGCGCCTCCTGTAAAATTGCCTCCTTTCCCACATGCTGTTCAACTAATGTACTCGGGGCCTTTCCCTTGCGGAAGCCCGGCAGGGTAACTTTCCTCGCGAGATGTTCAAGTGCAATCCCCAGGTACTTTTGGGTTTCCTCCCCTTCCATCTCAACATTTAAGGCAACCTGGCAATTTTCGATTTTTTCAGAAGTAGTTTTCATATAAACATGTCACCTTGAATTATTATATCATTCAAAATTTTGTCTTCAAAAAAGATATGTTGATGCTTATTCGTCCAGTATCTTGAGATGAAGCTCCTTCAATTGCTGGCCGGATATCGTTGACGGGGCATCGGTCATCAGGTCCGCAGCGGCCTGGTTTTTGGGGAAGGCGATAACGTCTCTGATCGTCTTGCTGTTGGTCAACACCATGATCAACCGGTCGATACCCGGGGCAATGCCGCCGTGTGGAGGCGCGCCATATTCAAGCGCTTCCAGGAAGTTGCCGAATTTGGCTTCTATTTCTTCTTTCTCATAGCCCAATATACTGAATATCTTCTCCTGCAGGGCGCGGTTATGTATCCTGATGCTCCCGCTGGATAATTCGTAGCCGTTGCAGACTATGTCGTAATGCCGGGCGCGTATTTTACCCGGGTCCGATTCTAACAAAGGAATATCGGACTCAAAAGGCGCTGTAAACGGGTGATGTGTGGAATCCCAGATCTTTCTCTCTTCATTCCAGTCAAACAGGGGGAAATCAGTGATAAATACGAATGACATTAAATTCGGGTCGCAGAGGTCCAGGCGCCTGGCCATCTCGCGCCGCAGTTCATCAAGGATTTTATTAACCAGTCCCTTATCGCCTGCGGCTATCAGCACCAGGTCCCCCGGCAAAGCCTTGAATGAAGCAAGGAGTTCCTTTAGCTTCTCCGCTTTAAGGTATTTAACTGCGACCGATTTGATTTTCTCTATTTGCAGGCTATTGACATCCTGCTGGCCATCACCCGCCATCCAGGCTACGGAGATTAGCCCCTTGGCCCCGCAGCTCCTGGCTATCTCAGTGAGCTCTTCAATTTGTTTGTGAGAGTAGTTGGCGCAACCCGGCAGGCATATCCCCCTGACGGTCCCCTTATTTTGAATCGCTGACTTGAAAACGGTAAACTCGCTGTCCGCCAGGACTGTAGAGATATCTTTTACTTCGAGCCCATACCGGATGTCCGGTTTATCCGTACCATACCTGTCCATCACCTCAGCGTACGTCATACGGGGGAAGGGTTTGATAAGGCGGATACCCGGCGTCACGGTTTCAATCAGGGAAGTAAATAATTCTTCCAATAATCCCAGGATATCCTCTTCGTCAACAAAGCTCATTTCGAGATCAAGCTGGGTAAATTCAGGTTGACGGTCGGCTCGCAGGTCCTCGTCACGGAAGCAGCGGGCAATCTGGTAATACTTTTCGAAGCCGGCCACCATGAGAAGCTGTTTCAACTGCTGAGGAGACTGCGGCAAGGCATAGAATTTGCCCGCATGGATGCGGCTGGGAACCAAGTAGTCCCTCGCCCCTTCTGGGGTACTCTTGATCATTATCGGTGTTTCTATTTCAATAAAACCGCGCTGGTCAAGGAAATCACGCATGAATTTGATTACTTTGTGCCTGAGCAGAATATTGTCCCTCAGTGTAGCCCGCCTCAACTGGAGGTAGCGGTAACGCAGAAGCAGAGATTCATCCACATCGACCTCTTCATTTATGTAAAACGGAGGTGTCTTGGAGGCATTGTAAATCTTGATTTCACCGGCAATCACTTCGATTTCACCGGTTGGCAATTTCGAATTCCCGGTACCGGCCGGCCGCTTCTCAACCTTGCCAACGACTTGAATAACAAATTCGTTTCTCAGCTCAGTGGCGATGACATGCGTGCTGCCGGATACCTCCGGGTTGAAAACAACCTGGGTGATGCCTTCCCTGTCGCGAAGGTCGATAAAAATAAGCCCGCCATGGTCACGCCGCCGGTGTACCCACCCGGCGAGGGTTACAGATTGTCCTGAATGAGCAGATCGAAGCTCCCCGCAATTGTGAGTCTTTAGCAAGATGCCCTCCTGAAGGTGAAATTATAGCGCAATACGTTCGTATTACACAAAGTATATGGCGGACTATGCGCATTTGCCGGGAGATATTGCAATGAAAAAACGGTTGCCGCTCTCAGGCGGTGGGCTTAGCGTATTTCTCCCTGAGCTTGGGTTTCTCGATCTTCCCTGTTGGGTTCCTGGGCACCTTATCGAATACCACCCTGCGGGGTACATTGTGCCGGGCAAGGTTCTTCCTGCAGTAATCGAGCACCTCGTCCTCGGTCAATGTTTCACCCGGCATTGGATCGACTATCGCCAGGGCTATTTCCCCTAACCTCTCATCAGGTATGCCGATTACGGCGGCATCATTCACTTTTTCGATATTATGTAATATATCCTCGACCTCGACGGGGAAGATGTTCTCGCCGCCGGTGATTATCACATCCTTTTTCCGGTCAACTAAAAAAATGAAGCCGTCCTCGTCCGACATCGCCATATCTCCCGTATAAAGCCAGCCGTCCTTAAGAGTTTCCGCCGTCTTCTCCGGGTTCTTGTAATACTCTTTCATCACCCCGTCGCCCTTGACTATTAATTCACCGATTACGCCCTGCTCCACGTTATTACCCTTATCATCAACTATCCTGGTCTCCCAGTTGAATCCAGGCCTGCCGATAGCGCCGACCTTATGTTCATTTTCAATGCCTAAATGCACGCAGCCGGGCCCCGTCGATTCGGTCAATCCGTAATTTGTGTCATATTGCATGTCCGGGAATATCTTTTTCCATTGTTTTATCAGTGAGGAAGGTACCGGTTGGGCGCCGATATGCATGAGGCGCCAGCAACTGAGGTCGTAGTCTTCCTTCCTGACCTGCCCTTTCTCCAGTGCCACCAGTATGTCATGCGCCCATGGTACCAGCAACCAGACTATTGATCCCCTCTCCTGGTGAACCGTGTTGAGGATACCCGCCGGGCTGATATCGCTGATCAGTGTAGCGCGGCTGCCCACGATCAGGCTGCCGAACCAGTGCATCTTAGAGCCGGCGTGATAGAGCGGGGGGATCAAAACGAAATTATCGTCCTTTGTCTGGTGGTGGTGCGCATATTCGGTAATCGCCGCGCTTTTCAGGTTATTATGCGTGAGCAGTATGGGTTTGGGCGCGCCGGTTGTCCCCGAAGTGAAATACAGGCTGCAGTCATCTTCATCACCGGTCTTGATACCCGGGCTGTCGCCGTCATACCCGCTGACCATATCATGAAACGAAACCATGTAATCAGGGGCTTGATCAGCGGCGCAGACATATCTTTCGACCCGTGGCAACTGGTTGCGCACGAGGTCCACCCTCTCGATAAATTCCTGGCCGATGATCATCATCTTTGCTTCGGAGATATCCGCGCAATACTTAAAATCCTGTCCGGTGAACCTGAAATTCAGCGGCACTATCCAGGCCCCGGTCCGCAATATCCCGAAATAGGCTATGAGCCAATCGATGGAATTCATCATCCAGTGGATGACCCTGTCGCCTTTACCTATGCCCATGCCGAGCAGGGCGTTGGCAACGCGGTTGGATTCCCGGTCAAATTCCCTCCAGGTAATTTCGCGCCGCTTTCCCCCGGCTTTAAGCTCAACCAGGGCACAATCCCCGGGATACATCCTGGCATTGCGCGCCAACATCTCCGGGATCGTGATCATTCGTAAACTCCTTGTTTTAATGCGGCAACTTATCTTCTGCCCG
>CAIMUM010000004.1 GCA_903844685.1 uncultured Dehalococcoidia bacterium | reverse complement strand
GCCGTTGTGCAGATGCGCTATCAATACTTCGGCTACCAGCGCCTTCAGGTGCTTTCCATCTCGCGCCGCCTCCTCCTTCAGCTTACGGTGCACCTCCACCGGAACGCTCGCTCTGATCTCAGGCATATTTTTTACCTCCGTTTTCCATTAAAAAACAAGATATAGTGTTGGTTTCCAGTCCATCCACTATATCCACGGTTTGCATACCTTCCTGTATTTCCATCAATTCCAACACAAACAGCACTTCCTGCACGTGCGTGCTGTGCTCTATAGTAACATTATAGCAACCATGTCAATGGGGGTTTATGCAATCAGCCTCCTTCTTTAGTCACAATCGGCATAGCAGCAGAACTGGTACTTTCGTGTAATAGCTATAGGGGTTGCCGCGTCCCACGGGTTTTCAATGACAGTATTAGAAGCAGGATAATTCTTCTTTCAATTACTGACATACAGACAATCTTTATCACATCTGGCTATTGCGCAAGTGGATCATCCATGTTAATATGCGCGTTATCTTGAGCGATTATCCTTGTAAGCAGTTAATACCCGGCAAATGGAATGATACCGGTTGCGATCTGAGCCCTGCCTGCCTTGAGTGCCCACTGACGCGGTGCGCTGAAGAACAACCTAACGGCAGGCGGAAAATACGCATGGAGCAGAGGGCCAAGAGCATGGGTAAGATGCGCCGGGCCAGGTATAATACCCTGCAGATTTCAATCGCCTTCGGGGTTAGTATCCGCACGGTGCAAAGGGCATTAAAACATAAAAGGACAGATTGATTCGCTCCGCTCGCAATGACAACGTGTGAAACACGTCTTTGCGAGGAGCCCAGAGGCGACGAAGCAATCTGTAGGGGCGGGTTTTCAAACCCGCCCGCCTGAACGGGCGCACTTGAAGGAACGGGGCTTTAGACCTATCCGTCTTTGCGGGCGCACCTTCAGGTGCGCCCCTACGATTCGAAGGATTGCTTCGCTGCGCTTGCAATGACGAGGTTAAAAATGGCCCGCAATGACGTGTGACGGTGGGAGGACATGTCATCTTGGACTATCTACTTTGGTAAAAAGTGGCTACTATATTATTAGTGGCGTAGATTATTTGAGGTCGGCAAGGATTTTCTTGATTTGAGGTTTTAGTTCAGGCAGATCAAATTTTACCATTTGCCACACTTTGTTCATATCTATAGACCCATAATCGTGGGCCATGAAATCCCGTGCCCCTGTCATGGATTTCCAGGGGACCTCAGGGTACTGCTGGCGCATATTGTGGGGCACGCGCTTGGTGGCCTCCCCGATTATTTCCAGGCAGCGTATTACGGCGTAAGTGGTTTTATCGTCTGTGCTAAATGTTTCAAAGGTTAAACCGGCAATAAATCGCTGGGCGAGTTCAATATTTGCAATTATGTCTTTTAAGTAAACACTATAATCTTTCATATATAAAGAACATCCCTGATTATACCATCACGGAATTCAGGCCGAATGTTATCTTTAGGCACGACATCCACCCGCCTGCCCATTATATCCTGAAGAAAGGAGTATAATCCTCCAAGTTCCATGAGGCTGATGCTTTTATCAAAGGTTACTAAAAAATCAACGTCGCTTCTTTTCTTCTGATTGCCACGCGCATAAGAGCCAAATACGCCGATCTTTTCAACGTGAAATTGCCTTTTTAATTCAGCCCTATGCTGCTCGATGACCTCTTTAATCTCATCGAGGTTCGCGACCTTTACCTTACGCTGTGTAGCCATGAGTTCATTATACCATCTTATCCTGTCGCTGATGATGTTATGCCCGCAATGACTGGCTCAGATGTCTTTGCGAGCGCAGCGACGAAGCAATCTGTAGGGGCGGGTTTTCAAACCCGCCCGTTCTTGCGGGCGCATCTGTAGGTACGCCCCCTACGACTCGGAAGATTGCTTCGCTCGCGTGAGCGGGTATGCAGAGAATCAGACTTTCTTAAGGAGTTTTATGAACTCGTCGTGAGAAAGTTCGATTTCCTTGAGAATTTCAAAGGTAAGCGGCCGGGCGAGGTCCCTGCCTGGATGATGTGGAACCGTAATAAAATTTACAATGGGTGCACGGGTCATACGGCAACCTCTATTTGCTGAATGCCGATAAATTGAGGATGGAATTCCACTGAATCGCCATATTCGCCAAGACACAATTCTATGACCTCTTTAAGGTTCCCCCTTAGCTCATCAAGCGTCGCGCCCTGGCTATGAGCCCCCGGCATACCAGGTACTATTCCCACATATAGCAAAGTATCAGGATCAAATTCAACATAGGCTGTGAATGTTTTCATTTCATTACCGTCCCAGTTTGGATATTTGGATTATAACACTATTATATTACGAAATGGGATTGCCACGCCCTTCGGGCTAACCATGTGCTTGGCGGTGGCTCCTTCGTGCCCTCGAGACAAATTCGGGTGTCTTCGCGAGGAGCCCGCAGGCGACGAAGCAATCCGTAGGGGCGGGTTTTCAAACCCGCCCGCCTGAACGGGCGCACCTGAAGGTACGCCCCTACGCCACTTCGATTCGAAGGATTGCTTCGCTTCCCTCGCAATGGCAGCGGTTAATATTGGGATATCCTCTTACCGGAATTTTTCAATCGGAAGGATAATTTTTCTTTAAATTCCTGACGTACAGGCAATCCTGAATCCGGGTCTCCAAAAAACTCCAATACTTTCTGCTCTATAAGGTTTTCAAGTTCATCCATAGTAAGCTCTTTCAGTTTGCTCATTTTCTATATCTCCTGCACTATCTATTATTCAATATCGTGGTAGAGACACCTAATTATACTTCCATTTATAAACTGATAAAATTGATTGTACCGGATTCTTTCTCATGTAACGCTTTTTCCTGCGCTTTATCCACTTATATGTCCCTTCTTTATTAAATAATCGGCCAGCGCCTCCTGCCAGGGGCGCAGATCATCCATGCCCAGTTGATGTAATACCCCATGCCCCAGCACCGAATAGCGCGGCCTTATGGCCTTCTGGGGAAACTGGGCGGAGGTGATGGGTGTGACCGGCGTTTTAAGCCCGGCCTGCCTGAGTATCTCCACGGCGAACTCGTACCATGAGCAGGCGCCGCTATTGGTTACATGGATTATGCCTTTGAAATCAGTTTCGATAATCTGCCCAATCTTGTCGGCCAGGTCACGGGTATAAGTGGGCGAGAATACCTGGTCGTTTACCACACGCAGCTCGGGTTTCTCTTTGGCCAACTTCAACATGGTCTCCACGAAGTTTCCGCCTTTGCCCATGGCGCCGGCGGTGCCGAAGAGGGCGGAGCTGCGGACGATAACGTGATCGCCGCAAAGGGCGCGCACGTGGCTATCGCCGTCCTGCTTGGATGCGCCGTAGGCGTTGCAGGGCGCGGGCTCGTCGGCTTCAAGGTACGGTGTGCTGCGCGGTACGTCCTCGCAGCCGAAGACGTAATCGGTGCTGATATGCACGAGTTTCGCGTGAATTTCCTGCGCGGCCAGGGCGGCGTTCCTGGCGCCTAAGGAGTTGACCCGGAAGGCCAGTTCGCGCTGGTCCTCGCAGTCGTCCACGCGCACGAAGGAGGCGGTATTGATAATGACGTCGGGCCGGTACTTCAGGGCCTGCCCTCTGACAAAATTCAGGTCGGCGATATCGCCATCCCGGATGGTCAGGGGCACCAGTTCATGTTTTTTCAGAGCAATGCAGAGGTCGGTGCCGAGCTGGCCGTCGGCCCCGGTAATGAGCACCTTCACCGGCCGCCGTACATCCTGGTGTAGTATTCCTGGTATTCCCCACTCTTGATGTTGCGCCACCAGGGACCGTTAGCTAAGTACCAGTCCACCGTGGCAGCCATGGCCTTCTCGATTGTATAAAGCGGCTTCCAGCCTAATTCACGCTCTATCTTGCCGCAGTCGATGGCATAGCGGCGGTCGTGGGCGGGGCGGTCTTTGACAAAGGTGATGAGACTTTCGGGCTTGCCCATCAGCTTGAGCAGCAGCTTCACCAAATCTAAATTGGGCTTCTCCTGTCCGCCGGCGATGTTGTAAACCTGCCCGGCGCGGCCTTTGAGCAGCACGGCCTCGAGGGCGCGGCAGTGGTCCTCAACGTAAATCCAATCGCGGCGGTTCTGTCCATCGCCATAGATAGGTATAGTCATATCCTCGGCGGCATTGCTGATGACCAGCGGTATGAGCTTCTCGGGAAACTGGTAGGGGCCGTAGTTGTTGGTGCAGCGGGTTATCATCACAGGCAGGCCGTGCGTTTTATGGTAGGCCAGGCACATCAGGTCGGCGGCAGCCTTGCTGGCCGAATAAGGACTGCTGGGATCGAGCGGTGATTCCTCCGTGAAATAGCCCTCACCCCTGGAACCGTAGACTTCATCGGTGGAGACCTGCAGGAAGCGCTTTACCCCATGCTCACGCGCGCCTTCCAGCATGACCTGCGTGCCCTTGAAATTGGTATCCACGAAGGGCGAGGCATCCAGGATGCTGCGGTCGACATGCGATTCGGCGGCGAAGTTGACAACGCCGTCGTACCCTTCTTTGAGAATACCGTCGACCGTGGCCCGGTCGGTGATATCTCCCTTTACAAAGCTGTAGCCCGTGCGCTTCTCGATATCCTTGAGATTCTCCAGGTTGCCGGCATAAGATAGCCTATCGAGGTTTGCGACCTGCCAATCGGGGTGCTGCTGAAAGATGTAGCGGATAAAGTTGCTGCCGATAAAGCCGGCGCCGCCTGTAACCAGAAGTTTCATGTCATTGCCTTGCAGTTTTATTTATAGGGCGGATAAAACCAGTCCCAGGGTAAACCGCAGCGCGGGTCGCCCTTATTGCCGTTTACCTCAACCGGCTTGATGCGCGGGTCGTTCCAGGGTATGCGCTCCTCGTCGGGGTCCTTGTAGTCGTACAGGCGGGTGGTGAAATAGACCATCAGGGACGGCTCGTCGGCGATGGCCCTGAAACCGTGGTAATAGCGCCCTTCCACGCGCAGCAGCATCGGCCGCGCGCCGCTAGCGATAACCTCCACCAGCTTACGCGACTTTTCATCATAAGCACAGATCTTGGAGGCGCCTTTCAAAACCAGGAAGTAATCGACCTGGCCGCGGTTATGCCGGTGCCAGGCCCGTACGACGCCAGGGTATGTGAAGCTCAGGTTGGCCTGCACGATATCATCCGGCAAAAAATTGCCCCAGTCCCTGCGCATGACCTCGGCAAAGAAGCCCCGCTCATCGGGCAGCAGGTTGATGTCATGGGAGCGTATACCTTCCAGCGAGTATTCTTTAATCATGTCTTGACCTCTTATTTTACAACTCCAGCGACGAATCGTCCCCGACAAAAAGTTTGGTGGAGCGGGAGATGGCTTTGCACTTAGATACGCTGGTATTCCTGCCCATGATGCTGTCGATGAGGTTCTCCATGTCCCGGATGCGGCAGTTCCCGAGTATGATGGAATGGTGTATGGAGGAGTTCTCGATCACTGTTCCGGCATCGATGCTGGTATATGGACCGACGAAAGAATTTACTATTCTGCAATCTCCCGCGATGATTACCGGACCCCTGACAGTACTGCTCTCGATAACCGTCCCCTCAGATATGGCTACCCGGCCTTCTATATGGCTGTCTTTATCGATGGCGCCGGCGATGCTGCGCTTGAGCAGGTCATCCAGCACCACCCGGTTGGCCTCCAGCATATCGTCCTTCTTGCCGGTATCCAACCACCAGCCCTGCAGTATATGGCTGTCCACCCGGCGCCCCATATTAAGCATCTCCTGGATGGCATCGGTTATCTCGAGTTCACCACGCCCCGACGGCTTGATGCGGCCGATGGCCTTATGTATATCCGGCTTGAAGAGGTAGGCGCCCACCAGGGCCAGATTGCTCTTAGGTTCCTTGGGTTTCTCCACCAGCCTGAGTATCTTGCCGCTTTCGTCCAACTCAGCGACGCCGAAAAGACGGGCATCCTCTACTTCCTTCAAAAGGACTAAGGCGTCTGGAGATTTACTCTGGAACTCGGCAACAAATTTCTTGACGCCGTCCTGTATCAGGTTGTCCCCCAGGAACATGAGGAACTGCGAATCCCCCAGGAATCCCTGCGCCGTTTTCACGGCGTGCGCCAGGCCGGCCGGACTGGCCTGGACAATATAGGTGATTTTAGCCTTCCAGCCGGGACCGTTCTCAACCGCCTTCCTGATCTCCTCACCGGTTTCAGGGGAGATAATGATGCCGATATCCTCAATGCCGCTCTCCACGATCTGGTCGAGCACGTAGAAGAGGATGGGCTTATTGGCCACAGGCAGAAGCTGTTTGGCCGTTGTATGAGTCATGGGCTTGAGCCTGGTGCCCTTGCCTCCGGATAATACAATAGCTTTCATATGCGTTTTACAGGGACAACCCGTTTTTAAACGGCCTGATTATACTAACTCCGAGTGCTGATGGCAAAGTTTTAGATGCGCCGGCACGACCCGTTCACTTCTTCTTCACATACTCCAGGACTTTAGCCATAGTTTCACCGGCCTTGCCTTCGATGCGCACAGCCGCCTTCGAATCCATGGGCGTAGCGCCGATATTGATGATCACGAGTTTGGCGCCCGCGTCGCAGGCATAAATGGGTATTTGAGCGGCCGGGTACACGACCAGGGTAGAGCCGATGACGATGCACAGGTCGCTCTGCGCGGCCCGCCTGGCGGCTTCGCTGAGCACTGCCTGCGGCAGTGATTCACCGAAAAACACGGCATCCGGCTTGAGTATGCCCCGGCAGTGCTCACATACCGGCAGTTCCTCAACGGCCAGCCTGGCGAGTATCTCGGCCATAGGCCAGCGCCGGCGGCAGCCCAGACAGCGCACAAACTGCATATTGCCGTGCAGCTCAAAGATGACCTCAGGGGAATTGCCCGCCAACTGGTGCAGGTTATCGATATTCTGCGTGACTATGCAATCGAGCCTGCCCAGCTTTTCCAGCTCAGCGATGGCATAATGGGCGGCATTGGGCTTGACGTCTTTGACCAGCCCTCCCTCAGCCAGCATCTTCCACTGCATCTTCCTCACTTCAGGCCGGGCGATGAACCGCTGGATGGTGAAATCTTCGGGATCCATCTTAGTCCAGATGCCGTCCTTGCCGCGGAAATCCGGTATGCCCGACTCGGTGCTGATACCGGCGCCTGTGAAAACGACTATGCGTTTTGACTTCAGGATAAGCTCCGCTACCTGTTCAGCCAGGGCTTCTAAATCTGCGTTAACCATAATCTGCAACTCCGCTAATATAGGCTATTATCCGGTTGGCTAAAGAAATTATACACAGTTCAGCCCCTCTGTTATATTATTACCGTCATGGCCGGTACACCTGATATTAAAGCGTATTTGCAGGACAAGCTCAAGACACGTTTCATGGGGCGGGAATTAAAATACCTGGAAATAACCGCCTCAACGCAGGATGTAGCCAGGGAACTGGCTGAGCAGGGCGCCGCTGAGGGCACGGCGGTGATAGCGGGAGAACAGCGATCGGGACGCGGCAGAATGGGCAGGCTGTGGCTTTCACCGGCGGGGGGACTGGCCACCTCCATCATCCTGAGACCGACTTTGGACTCTGTGTACCTGCTTCCGGCTATCTCCTCTTTGGCAGTATACCGCACGCTGGGGAAGCTGGGCATTAAAGCCGGCATAAAATGGCCCAACGATGTGCTTATCGATGGGAAAAAAACCTGCGGTATACTCATTGAGCACAGCCTGACGGCGGGTGAACTGAGGTATTCCATCGTCGGCATAGGCATAAACGTCAATTTCGATACCGGCAACTATCCCGAAATTGCGGATATAGCCACCTCGCTCTCCGCGCAACTTGGCCGCGAGTTGTCCGTCGCTGAAGTGGCGCTGAGCCTTTATACGGAACTTGAAGCTATCTACATAAATATCGGTGAACCGGCCCGCATAATCGATGAATGGTCTCGTAATATGGTCACCATCGGACGGAAGGTCAGCGCGGATTTCCACGGTAGCAGGATCACCGGTACGGCGGAAGGGGTCAACCGGCAGGGCAACCTGGTGGTGCGGCTCAGCGAAGGCTCAACCAGAGAGATAGTAGCCGGTGACGTAACTATCAGAAATAGACATGGCGGGGCCTGAAGCCCCGCCATTTGTTTACCGTTATTGAATAAGCATTATGTCAGTTTTTTCTGATCCGACCCCGGTTTATTCAACAGGGGCATTATCAGGTCGATGGGCAGTGGGAAAACCACCGTATTGGTACGTTCCGACGATATGGCCACCAGCGTCTGCAGGTAGCGCAACTGCATGGCTGCCGGCTGACTGGAAATGATCT
>CAIMUM010000003.1 GCA_903844685.1 uncultured Dehalococcoidia bacterium | reverse complement strand
GGAGATGACCGGTTTCATCAGGCGCAGGGCCTTTTGCAGGTCCTGCTTCCTGATCATTGATATATTTACAGGGATAAGCCCGGCGCGTTTTTCCAGGTCGAAAGTGGTGCGGAAAGCCAGCAGTTCGATGCGCGAGATGGCAAAGCCCACCTTGTCCTTGACCATGCCATGCTTGAGTTCCTTCAGTCCCATGCTGGTGATGACACGGCCATCCCGGCGGCCGACCAAATTAGTCAGGCCCTGCTCGTCCATCAGCTTGAGGTGATAGCGCACGGCTCTCTCTCCCAATTCGATACCCAGCTCCTTGAGCGCACGTGCAATAACAATGGATCCCAGTGGTTCGGCCGAATTGGCCAGAACCCTGAGGATGGAATAGGTTTTTCTCTCTACGTCCTGTGTTTCAAAAGCCATATTATTATGGATAACGGCAACCGATTGCCGAATAATATCAGGAAAAATAATGTCTGTCAACAGGGCAAAGCATACTGATAGGGTGAATCGTACTAAACTGTGATTATGGTCTTATCAAAACGGTGATGCTACATCAGGTGCAGCAGATATCCAGGAAGCAGACAGCCCTGTGAACCGAGGGATCGGCCAGCATATGAGCGTACATGCCATCAGAACTGCGGGTGATATCGATGAGGTCGATTATCTCAGAATATTCAGCTAACTCCGGCGTCAGTTCTGCCAGCACATTGGCTGTTCCGCTAAAAAACTTCTCATTGAATTTTGATTCGGGGTCGGAGGGATAGACCGGCAGGTACAAAATGCCCGCTTCCACCAGGTCCTGGAAGAAGTGGGTGCCGTAAGAAACCTCCGGAACATGGCCTTTATCCTCCCGCGCCATCTCCACCAGCACCGAGGTGTTATCGATATCGGCATATCCCACGTTAACGCCCAGGTTGATATTACTGCTGCCCCAACGGCCGGGTCCTATCATGATGATCTTGCTGCCGGCTATGGCAGGGTGACGGTTGATGCGGCCGACGGCCCTGCCCAGGGACCTCTTAACGTCTTCCGACTCAATCGCCGCGTATTTATCAGGGTCGATATAGAGGATATATTTGATGTTGTGTACCGCCCCGCCGCTGATGAAGCGGTTGGAGGTAAACAGCACACGGTCGGAGGGTATATGCCCGGGGAACTCCACGTGGCCCGCAGTGCCGGGCAGGCGTAGTGACCGGCATTGCAAAAGGTTGATCTTGATGTTGCCTTCTGGATCGATGCGTGCCGTAAATTCGGTGTCCACTGGCTGCTGGTAGGCCTCTTCCAGCCGGCCAAGCATGGCATCCATGTATTTGATAAAGGGCGTCCGGTTGATAAAATTATTGAAAGTCAGTACCAGGTGGTCCGCCTGTCCATGAGGGCAGGCGCTGACCATCTCCTGGGTATAACCGTCCACAACCAGTGAAGCAATGAGATTGAGGTCGGGATAATCGCAGTCCGCCAGCAGGTCAGCAATGGGTGCCGATTCAAAGCTGTTGCTGCCGAGATCCAAAACATCGGCCGTATGCTGTGAATATTTAATGATCCTGGTACCGGCTTCAGGCCTGAGTTGCGGGTGGCTGACCGCTATGATACGGGTGTAATCGCCTCCTACGCGGTTAACGGCATGCGTGCCCAACCCGAATACCAGGCGTATCATGCCTTTATTAGGGTCGATGCGGCTGCTCCAGGCATAAAGGTTGCGGGAGAAAGCTACACCCGCCAGGGGCGGGAAGAAATATTCCTTGTAAGGCATGCCTGAGACGCGCTGCACCAGTATTGCCATCTGCTCGTCGTTTTCACCCAGTCCCTGCTTGTGCCGGTAGGATAGCGCGTCGGGATTGATTGCGCTGGCATAGACAAGCTTGACCGCGTGCAGAAAGGCTTGCGCGCGTTCCTCGGGACTGCCTTGGTTGGCGCAGAACTCGCTGCGGTACTTGCCGGCGAAGGCATTGCCGAAGCGGTCCTCCAGCAGGCTGCTGGAACGGACGATGATTGGCGCCTGGCCGAAATAGTCCAGCATATCGCGGAATTGCTCTACAATCTCATCGGGGAATTGACCTTCCAGGAAGCGGCGCTCAACCTCATCGAATTCTTCGTGGCTGATCTGTGAATCGCGCGTAAGCTGCATGCGCAATTGAAAGAGGTTATTCTTTACCAGGAAGGTAAAAAAGACGTCTGACCCTATATAAAAAGAGTCGTGTGCCTCCAGTACCTTTGAAAAATCATATTCGCCGCTGCTGCTGAGCAGTATCCTGCGCGAAAGCAGCATGCCGGCGGCCTTGCCGCCTATACGGCCGGTACCGATCAACCGGTTCCTTACATTGATCAGGTCGTCAATCGTAAAGTATTCGTCCGCCAGCCTGTTGAAAGATGGGTGGTCGCCGATCATCATGCATATCAATTCGTGCTTTAACGAGGCTATCTCCGGCGTATAGCTTATGCCAGTGTTGCCGACACGGCGGTGCATCAGCAAGCTGTCATAGACCACCTCCCAGGGCGCGCCCGATGTGATAGAGCTGCTGAGCGGCTGCTTGAGCGCCGTGGTGGATACCGCGGCGGCCTCACCGCTGATGGAGACAGGCTGCCATCCGTCATCCGAAACTATATGAGGCAGGAACATCTGCGAAGAATAGCGGTTCCAGACCTTGATGGGATGTATGTACGTGGAGTTCCTGGCATGGTATACATCGATCAATATCTGGGTTGTGTCGCGTATGCGCGCGACAGCCGAATGCAGGTGGCTGCCGCGG
>CAIMUM010000002.1 GCA_903844685.1 uncultured Dehalococcoidia bacterium | reverse complement strand
GTCGTTAACAGTATTTAGCCTTGGAGCGTGGTCACCCCAGATTCCCACAGGATTTCTCGTGTCCCGTGGTACTTAAGAATGCAACCAGAGCCTTTTACTTTTATTCTACAGGACTATCACCTACTATGGTGGCCCTTTCCAGGGACCTTTGATTTAGTAAAAAGTTTTTTACTCTGCGATAGCTCTTGAGCGCTATCCGCTGCACCTTGCAACTCCTCGTCGGCATAGGCCTCAAGGCCACTAAGCCGGCGAAGTTTAGGCTCTTCCCCTTTCGTTCGCCACTACTCCGGGAATCTCATTCGATTTCTTTTCCTCGGGGTACTAAGATGTTTCAGTTCCCCCGGTATCCTCTCATATAGAGTATCTGGCTTTTGGCCAGATGGGTTGCCCCATTAGGGAATCCCCGGCTTAAGATAGCTGGACATCTCACCGGGGCTTATCGCAGTCGAGCCGCGCCCGTCATCGGCTGTTAACGCCAAGGCATCCACCCTGTGCCCTTATTATCTTTGACCTACAACAGCATGAACACAAGACCTCGCGGCCTGTATCCTGCTGCGCCATTGCAACTAGAACACTAGACACCATTCATCAATATCACTATTCTATTGTTAAAGAACAAAACAGCCTGGTGTACTCACCAAGCTGTAAGAGTATACACCAAGAAAACGCTTAAATCAACTGTCGCTCATTTCTTGCATGCTCTGAAAGTATATGCAGAGGGAAATTATTTGTCAAATTATAGCTCGACTATTTTAGAGCCGCCCATTCCCAGGTTGTAAACCTCTGACCTGCCCAGTTTCTCAAAGCCTTCGCCTTCGTGTATGTGACCGCAGAAAACGTAGCCCGGCTGCTCCTGCAAAATATATTCCAGCACAATTTTGCTGCCGGCATGCCTGCCTATCCAGGAGGGCGGTATCAAGGCGGAATCAACCCTGTCCAGCACACCATAGGGAGGCACATGGGTAAGCAGTATATCTAAACGCCCGAAGCGCCCCAGCACGCTGTTAATTTTATCGGTATCCTGCAGCGCCCTGCGGCGTATCTTCTCGATGCCGGCAAGCTCGAATTCCTCGGCCCAGCAGATATCGGTGAAATACTTTATCCCGCCTATCCTTAAACCTTTGAAATCGGCCACGCGGTTATCTATCAGGCGCACCCCGCGGATAGCCGACAAATCCTGGTAGAGAAAAGGAAGCTCTATGCTGAAAGTACGCGAAAATTTCCTGGTATCGTAGTTCGACAGGTCGGCGTTTCCCCGCACGATAAATACCGGGCAGAAGCCGGCCAGGTAACCGGCCAGCTTGAGAACCGTTTCATGGGCGGTCAGGAAGGCCTGCCGGAAACCCTCTGCATGAGAGAGCTTTTCTTTTGGCCCCGGGTTGGGGATGTTGAGATACTGCAGCGCCTGCCTGCGCAATATATCGGTCTTCCCCAGGTCACCTGTCAGCAGTATCAGGTCTACATGGTCAAGCGGGATTTTAGTGATTTTCTCCAGGTTGCCGTGGGGGTCGCCGATGGCAGCTATCTTCATATCAAGTAAGGGCCTACTCCCACTCGATGGTGGAAGGGGGCTTGCTGGTGATGTCGTAAACCACGCGGTTAACTCCGGGAACCTCGTTGACAATGCGGTTCGATACGGTAGCCAGCAGGTTATAGGGCAGCCTGGCCCAATCGGCGGTCATGGCATCCTGGCTGGTTACCGCCCTCACCGCCACCAGGTATCCATAGGTCCGGTAATCGCCCATCACGCCCACGCTGTGCACATCGGTAAGTATGGCGAAGGTTTGCCACATCTGCCGGTAAAGTTTGGCCTTTTTTATCTCGTCCATGACTACCCAGTCGGCGCCGCGCAATATCTCCAGCCGCTCCCGGGTTACTTCACCGATGATGCGGATGGCCAGCCCGGGGCCCGGGAACGGCTGCCGCCAGACCATGTCCTCAGGCAAACCGAGCTCCAGTCCCACCTCCCGCACCTCATCCTTGAACAAATAGCGCAGGGGTTCTATCAGGGTCAACGCCATCTTGGAGGGCAGCCCGCCCACGTTGTGATGGGTCTTGATCTTGGCCGCCGCCTTGGACTCCGGCGTGGCGGACTCGATTACGTCGGGATAGAGGGTGCCCTGGGTAAGGAAATCTATCTTGCCCAATTTCTTGGCCTCGCTCTCAAAGACCTTGATGAACTCTCCGCCGATGCTGATCCTCTTTTTTTCGGGATCGATGACTCCCTTTAACTGGTCGAGAAAGAGGTCGGTGGCATCCACGTAAACCACGTTCATCCTGAGGTTCTTGCGGAAGGTTTCGAGCGCCCTTTCCGGTTCCTCGCGCCGCAGCAGCCCGTTATTGACAAAGATGCAGGTCAAATGGTCGCCGATGGCGGCGTGCACCAGCTTGGCCGCCACCGCAGAATCCACTCCGCCCGACAGCGCGCAGATAACCCTGCCGTCCCCTACCTGCTCCTTTATTGAGGCGATGCTCTCATGGATAAAATTGCCGGGCGTCCAGGTGCCACGGCACCCGCAGATGTTGAAGAGGAAATTCCTGATTATCTGCTTGCCCTGCGGCGTATGCGCCACCTCGGGATGGAACTGCAGGCCGAAGAGCTTGCCGCCGTCGGTAATCACGGCGTTGGGCGAATTTTCCGTGTAAGCCGATGAGCGGAAGCCTGCCGGCATATCCATTATCTCATCGCCGTGGCTCATCCAGACCGTCAGCGAGCTATCCAAATCCTTGAAAAGCGGCGAGTTCTCGTCACTGACATGCAGGACAGCCTGGCCGTATTCATGCTTGCTGCCGGGCGCAACCGTGCCGCCGAGCTGGTGGGTTATCGACTGCATGCCGTAGCAAATGCCCAGCACCGGCAGGTGGCTTTCGTAGATCCCGACCGGAGTTAAGGGCGCATTCTTCTCATACACGCTGGCCGGACCACCCGAAAGGATGAAGCCGCGCGGTTTGATCGACATTATCTTGCTCAAGGGGGAATCATAGGGGAAAAGTTCGCAGTAAACGTTACACTCCCTCACGCGGCGCGCTATGAGGTGGCTGTATTGCGAGCCGAAATCGATGATCGCCACTGCCTCCCTGACACCGTGAGGTATATCTCCGGGCTTGGGCGAGGCCTGTACGCCCTGTTTCTCCTTGGCTATCTCGAGGTAAGTGGAAACCTCTATGTCATCGCTGGCCACGATGCGGTGGCTGGCCGCCTTCTCGTTACCCTCTTCCATTTTAAGAAGTATATCACAGGCCAAATCTGATATCTAATCTGCCGCACATTTATGTAATGTGATGTTTTAAGGTACAATTTCCCTGCTTAAGGTTTGCCGGATAAGATGGAAAAAGGTTCACTCCAGGCCACAATAACCCCGGCGCTGCTGGGACAGGTTAAAAAGGCTACTGATATTATGCGCTCAGGCGGCATAGCGGCCTACCCCACCGACACGGTTTACGGTTTGGGAGCAGATATATTTAACAATGCGGCCGTAACCAGGGTTTTCTTGATAAAAAAACGGCCGTTAACCATGCCCCTGCCCGTCCTGATAGCCGAAACCTCGCAGCTGGGGGGATTGGTTGAATTTATTCCCGCCGCAGCCAGGATATTGATGGATAAATTCTGGCCGGGTAGCCTGACCATCGTCTTCGCAAAGGCGCCAGCCTTTAACAGCCTCGTCCTTGCCGGCAGCGGCAAAATAGCCGTCCGCCTGCCCGGACATCCCGTAACGCTGCGGCTGATACAGGAACTCGGGCGCCCCATGGTGGGAACCAGCGCCAACCTGCACAACGGTCCGGCGGCGCTGACTGCAAAAGAAGTCCGTGACCAGTTAGGTGACACGGTGGATTTCATCATTGACGGCGGTACCTGCCCGGGCGGCATTGAGTCAACGGTAGTGGATGTTACCGCCGACCCTTTCACTGTAGTGAGGAAGGGCGCCATTCCCACGGAAGAGATGAGAGCAGCGTGGCTCTAACGTACGGCTATTTAAAAACCGCGGGAAGGTCAACAATACCTGACAGTGACTTCAGTTACTTCCTGGAAGCCGTTTTTGCTTGACAATAAACGATTACCTGTGATAGTTTACTACAACCTGCGGCGTACCTGACCAGCAACTGCCGGGGCAACCTGACGAATTTAAATGATGGGGATTCTGTCACATGAAAAGCCATAGCATCAAACTGGGTATCGAGAGGGCCCCGCACCGAGCCCTGCTGAGGGCCGTGGGTGTGCAGAGCAGCGACTTTAACAAGCCCTTCATCGGTGTGGTGAACAGCTTCAACGAGATAGCCCCGGGGCACACGCACCTCAACAGCATCGCCGCCGCGGTCAAGACGGGCATTATCGCCGCCGGGGGCGTCCCTTTCGAATTCAACACCATCGGCGTCTGCGACGGCATAGCCATGAACCACCCGGGTATGAAGTTCAGCCTGCCCAGCCGCGAGCTGATAGCCGACTCGGTGGAGATCATGGCCGAGGCGCACCAGTTCGACGCGCTGGTCTTTATACCCAACTGCGACAAGGTGGTGCCGGGCATGCTGATGGCCTCCGTCCGCCTGAATGTGCCGTCTATCTTTATCAGCGGCGGGCCGATGCTGGCCGGCAAGCTGTATAAAGGTGGATCCTGCCAGTCAGTTGACCTTATCTCGGTATTTAACGCGGTGGGCAGCGTGGCCAACGGGCAGATGACCGAGGCTGAATTAGAAGAGATCGAGATAGCGGCCTGCCCGGGCTGCGGGAGCTGCTCGGGCATGTACACGGCCAACACCATGAATTGCCTGACCGAGGCAGTGGGCATGTCGCTGCCGGGCAGCGGCACCATACCTGCCGTTGATTCGCGCAGGCTGCACCTGGCTAGGCAGGCAGGCAGGCAAATCATGGCCTTACTGGAGAGTAACCTCAGGCCGAGGGATATCATCACCAAAGAATCAATCGCTAACGCCTTCGCCATTGACATGGCGCTGGGCGGCAGCACAAACTCGGTGCTGCATTTCATGGCCATCGCCCACGAGGCGGGCATCAGGTTCCCGCTCTCACTGATAAATGAGATAAGCGCCAGGGTACCGCACCTTTGCAAGATCAGCCCGGCCAGCGAGGTACATATCGAGGACCTGGACCTGGCGGGCGGTATACCGGCCGTGATGCACGAGATAGCAAAATTGCTGAACGGCAAATCCAAAACAGTCACGCTTAAACCGCTCTCCGCAACCTTTAAAAGCGCCCGTGTCAGGGACCACGAAGTTATCCGGCCTTTCACCAGGCCTTTCTCGAAGACGGGCGGACTGGCCATCCTGTTCGGCAACCTGGCGCCGGGCGGCGCGGTGGTCAAGAGCGGCGCAGTAGCGCCTAATATGATGGTACACAGGGGGCCGGCGCGGGTCTTTGAAAACGAGGAGGATGCCACCAGGGGCATCCTGGCCAGCAAGATCAGGAAAGGCGACGTGGTGGTGATACGCTACGAAGGACCGCGCGGCGGACCGGGCATGCGTGAGATGCTCACGCCGACCTCGCTGCTGAGCGGCATGGGTTTGGACAGCGCGGTAGCCCTGATCACGGACGGCCGTTTCTCGGGCGGCACACGGGGCGCCGCCATCGGGCACGTTGTACCTGAAGCCGCGGAGCGCGGCCCGATTGCTGCGGTGCGCAACGGTGATATAATCAATATAGATATACCGGCCAGGAAATTAGATATCGTGGTAAGCGGCGCCGAATTAAGCAGGAGGTTGAAAGCTCTGCCCGCCTTTAAGTCGTCCATCAAGGGAGGCTACCTGAAGAGGTATATAGCGCAGGTCGGCCCGGCCAGTGAGGGAGCGATATTCAAGGATTAGGAGATAATCTAGCAAATGATAAAGACCGGCGCTGAGATATTATGTGAATGCCTCATCAAGGAAGGGGTCGAGGTCATTTTCGGCTTCCCTGGAGGCGTGCTGCTGCCCCTCTACGATACGCTGCCCCGTTACCCGCAGCTGCGGCATATCCTGGTCAGGCACGAGCAGGGCGCGGCGCATGCCGCCGACGCCTATGCCAGGGTCACCGGCAAGGTGGGCGTCTGCCTGGCCACCTCGGGGCCGGGCGCTACCAACCTGGTGACGGGCATCGCCAACGCCTACCTGGATTCGGTACCACTGCTCTCCATAACGGGACAGGTGCCCACGCATTTTATCGGCAAGGACGCCTTCCAGGAGATTGATATCACAGGCATCACGGTGCCTATTACCAAGTACAACCAGCTCGTGCTCGATGTGGACGACCTGGCACTGAGCGTGAAGGAAGCTGTGCATGTGGCGTTGACAGGCAGGCCGGGCCCGGTGCTGCTGGATATACCCAGGGATGTCTTCCAGGCCAGGACCGAGTTTATCTACCCCGACAAGATCGACCTGCCGGGATTTAAGCCCAAACTGTTCGGCCACCCGGCGCAGATAAAAAAGGCGGCTGATCTGGTAAATTCGGCGGAGAGGCCCGTGATAGTCGCCGGCCACGGCGTCAACATCGCGCGTGCCTATGCTGAACTCAAGGAGCTGGCCGAAAACGCCCAGCTGCCGGTGGTCACCACCTTCCTGGGCATCGGGTGCTTCCCTGAATCGCACGTGCTGAGCTACGGATGGCTGGGTATGCACGGGATGGGCTACGCCAATAAGGCCATACACAACGCCGACCTGCTGATCGCTATAGGCATGAGGTTCGACGACCGGGCGACGGGCGGCGTGAGCACCTTCGCGCCGCAGGCGCGCATCGTGCATATCGATGTGGACGCGGCCGAGATAGGCAAAAACCTCAAGGTGGAAGTGCCCATAGTGGGCGACGTCAAAAACGTTCTGCAGGTGCTTAACAAGCAAATAGTCAAACGTGACCATATAGGCTGGCTGTCGCAGTTAGACGATTGGCGGGCGCAGCACCCGGCTACCGAGGTGCGCGACCATGAAGGAGTGCTGCCGCAATACATCATCCGCCAGATATACGAGGCCACCAAAGGGGATACCATCATAGTCACGGGCGTTGGCCAGGCGCAGATGTGGGCCGCGCAGTATTTTTTCTACGACAAGCCCAACAGCTTCGTTTCCTCGGGCGGCCTGGGCACAATGGGTTTCGAGTTGCCCGGGGCCATCGGGGCCAAGGTGGGCTGCCCCCATGAAACGGTCTGGTGCATAGCCGGCGACGGCGGCTTCCAGATGACCGTGCAGGAGCTGGCCACCATGGTACAGGAAGACCTGGATATCAATATCGCCGTCTTCAATAACGGCTGGCTGGGCATGGTACGCCAGTGGCAGGAGCTCATCTACAACAAGCGTTATTTCGGCACCCGGCTCTATAACCCCGATTTCGTCAAGTTAGCGGAAGCCTACGGCATGAGGGGTGTGCGCGTGAG
>CAIMUM010000001.1 GCA_903844685.1 uncultured Dehalococcoidia bacterium | reverse complement strand
CTGGCAGAAAGTAAGAGGTTCGACTGGCGGTTCGGACTGGCAATCCTTTGTGGACTTGCCAGTACTTTTTCCCTTGCGGGAGGCCTGCTGGTATGGCCGATTGGACTAATTCAGATACTTTTAACAGACAGGACCCAGGCTAAAAGGCTGTGGGGACTGGATATCGTTAAATCTATCACCTGGGCGATAACGGGCATCGCGGTTTATATTTTATATTTTACCGGCTATACGCAGCCACAGCACACAGTCAACCCGCTGTATTCCCTGCAGCACCCCGGTATAGCCGGCATGTTCGGGTTGGTGGCTATCGGGAACCCCCTGAACATCGACCAATACACAGCAGCTTCGATAGGGATGCTCTTGCTGATATTGTATATTATCGTGGCTATAGCTTTATTTTATAGACCTCAGGCATGGAAGCTGAAATCCCCTTTTTTCTCCCTGGTATTGTTTGCCGTGACTGTGGCCGGTGTGTTGGCCATAACAAGGGCTGAATGGGGTGAGGGTACAGCAATGGTTTCGCGGTATGCAACCATGACCGTATTGGGGGTGATCGGTCTCTACGCGTTAACCATATCCCTTGATTTGCAGAATATAAATTATAAATACTTCCTGTCCGGTTTCCTGTGTTCTTTGGTAGTGGGTGGACTGCTCGTCACAGATATTGCAGCTTATTTCAGCATAGGATACAACATGCATTCCGAGAGGCGGTTGGCAGCATACTACCTGGAGACCTATCAATACCAATCTGATGAAAACCTGGGTAAATTGTTGCCCTGGCCGGACGTTGTAAGAGAGCAGGTACCGACCCTGATTAAATATAAGCTGAATGTATTCAGTGGACCACTGTTACCGGGAAATGATCTCAAACCATTGAGTACGGAGCCGCTTTTCTATATTGAAGAGGTTAATGGCAAGCGGCCCCCATCGCAAGAGCCAGTATCCCTTCAATTGGCTGGTGTTGAAACTCTAAGAATAAAAGGCTGGGCTATCGATCAAAATAATGGCAAGGCGGCAGGTAACGTTTTGGTAGTTATTGACGGGAAACTGGAAGTGCCTGCCCTGTATGGGCTTGACCGGCCGGATATAGCAGTATTTCACAAGAATAATAATTATAGGTACTCTGGCTTTGAGGTAGCGCTGGCTACTTCACTGATCGGTCCAGGCCAGCATGATATATCAATTAAGGTCATCTCAGCGGACGGTAAAGATTATTACCGCCCCGTTAAGATCCTCACAATCGATATTAAATGAGCTTGTAATGAGTCATATTAAAACCAAATAGGAATATGCGGCAATTTATCGGATCCAAGTTAATTCCGCAGCGTGCGACCGCCCTGATAATATTTTTCATCATATTGCCGGCTATACTGAACCTTTTTTTTATAGCCAAATATGGCGTAAATTGCGTCTGGGCCGACCAGTGGGAACTGGTGCCGCTCTTCGGCAAGCTATTTTCTGGCAATCTGTCAGCCGCCGACTTATTTGCCCAGCATAATGAGCACCGCGTCTTCATCCCACAGGGGGTTATGCTTGCCCTGGGCAGTGCCACGCATTACAACACAGTGGCGGAGATGTACTTCTCCTGGTTTCTGCTGTGCCTTATATGCCTGATCCTGTGGAAGCTGTTTGTGCGTTTATTTGGCATGTCCAGCATCACGCTGGCCAAATTCATCCCGGTATCCTGGCTGGTTTTCAGCGTAAGGCCTTTCTGGAACCTGCTGTTTGGATTCCAGTTGGGTACCTTTCTGGTAATCTTACTCCTGGTTTTAACTTTCTATCTACTGATGGAAAGCAAGCGTTTTGACTGGCGTTTCCTGCTGGCGATCGTGTGCGGTTTAGCCTGCACGTATTCGACAGCGCCAGGGCTGTTAATTTGGCCGGTGGGGTTAATCCAGATAATGCTTACCAGCAAGTCCACAGACCAAAAGTGGTGGAAACTTGATATCTGGAAGACTATCATTTGGATCATTGCCGGTGTATTAGCCTGTCTTTTGTATTTTTGGGAGTATAAACAGCCACCAGAGGCTTCGGCCCCTCTATTTTTTTTCCACCATCCTGCTATGGCTGCCAGGTTCGGCCTGGCTGCGCTGGGCAGCCCGTTGACTTTAGATGCCTTAACGGCATACCGCCTGGGTCTATTGTTGCTGGTGATGTATGTCATCATCAGCGCAGTTGTAATTTTCCATCCCAGGACCTGGACTTCAAGGTGGCCGTTCCTGTCGCTGATTTTTTTCACAGTATTAATGGCCGCCGGCCTGGTGGAGTCTCGATCCGATTGGGGGATAGCCGCTGCGCTTGAGTCACGCTATACTACGCTGATGGTCCCGGGAATTATCGGTCTTTACGCACTGATAATTTCCGTAGATATTAAAGATGCAATAATTAAGTACTTAACCTGGGGGTTTATGATCTACCTGATATTAGCGGGCACAGGGCCAGTAGCTACCATTGGGTACTTTCAAATCGGTGAAGATTTATATGCTTCGAGGCGGGCAACGGCTTACCACCTGCTTACCTTAAATTACCAGGCAGATGATACCCTGCTTGAATTGTATCCCTGGCCCGAAGTAGTGAGAGCGAGAAGTGAAATATTAATTAAATATAAACTGAACGTCTTCAGCGAGGCAGTTTTATCTACAGAAGGACTCACTCCTCTGAGCATAGTACCGTTTCATAGTATAGACATGGTAAATGGCCAGTCAAAGGATCTGCCCAAACTGCTGTCCCTGGATGTCGCTAAAGGTGATCAATTGACATTGCAGGGGTGGGCGGTTGATCAAAATAATGCTAAAGCAGCCGGTGGCGTGTTTATAACTGTCGATGAGAGGTTGGAGATACCTGCTTTATATGGCCTGGAACGGCCTGATGTGGCTGACTTCCACGGAAATAACAATTATCGATATTCCGGCTTTGAAGCGTCAGTGCCAGCCTCAGTGATTGGCCCCGGCCGACATGTTATAGCTATCAAGGTTATTTCAGCGGATAAGAAAGAGTATTACCAGCCTGTTCAAGTCTTGACCGTGGATATTAAATGAGTATTTATAGCTGGATATATAACCATAGGCACTCTATCGGTAAATTATTAGTTATTTCCCTTATAGTTGTCCCTGCCGTAATAACCCTGCTTTTTATAATACGCAACGGGATAAATGCCGTAATTGGGGATCAATGGTTTTTCGTTCCACTGTTCCACAAATTACATTTAGGAACGCTGACCATTGCTGACCTGTTTGCTCAGCAAAATGAGCACAGGATATTTTTCCCGCGCATAATCATGCTAACTCTTGGAACTATTACCCAATATAACATCAAATTCGAGATGTATTGTTCCTGGGGACTTATCCTACTATCAGCTATTGTGCTTTACAGGATATTTAAAATTACTCCGGCTTTAAGCCGGATGTCGATCGCATGGTTCATCCCGGTCACATGGCTCATCTTCACGCTTCGCCAGGTCGACAACCTTCTTACTGGCTTTCATTTTATATTTTTTCTTCTAATGCTGTGTTTTTTGCTTTCAGTATATTTGTTACAGACATGCAAAGGAGTCGACTGGCGCTTGGGAGCTGCAATATTATCCGCTATAGCCGGCAGTTTCTCCCTGGCCAACGGCCTGTTAATCTGGCCGATAGGGTTTCTGCAACTGTTACTGGTATGCCGCTCAAAACCCAAAGAGGAGAAGCACTCTTATATTGTTGCAGCCGCTATCTGGCTTTTGACTGCAATAACGACCTGCGTAGTATATTTCGCCACATACCAAAATACAGAACATGTCGTTCAGCAACCCTTGGAATCATTCGTGTACTGGCTGGCAGCACTCGGCAACTCTTTCTACAGCTATGCTGACGGAGCCATTGCAGTGGGGAGTATCCTGTTTATACTATTTATTTATGCAGGCGTGGCAATAATCTTCGATTCTAAAAATCGGCCGGATAATGTGCCGTTCTTAGCATTAATACTTTTTTCCGGCGCTACAGCAGTAATGTTAGTACTGGGGAGGCCAGAGTTTAGTGTACTGTCACGCAAGTATATCACTATGCCTTTAGTTGGAGTAATAGGTTTATACCTTGCGTTATTATCGTTGAAACTGAAGTTCATAAACCCCAATTCGCTGATTTTCAAATCGCTGATAATCATGATGGTGCTCTTCATAGCGTTGGAAAATCGCTCTTTATTTACCGGCGTAAGTACCGCCAGAATAACATTGGATAGACAGCTAATACCGTATTATACATCCACGTACCAATTCCAGAGTGATGATACGTTGACCAAGGCAGAGTGTATACCTTTGGCGGTACGGCAGGGCTGCCAGGTATTGCAAGAGTACAAGTTGAACGTATTCAGCCAACCTGTTTTATCACTGGGAGATTTGAAGAAGGCAGATGAGGAAGCTGTTTGCATAATTGAATCGGTAAACGGAAGTCTTCTCAAAGAAGGCGAACTTTCTGCAATCACAAATAATGAAAAAGAGAAGGCGATCATCATAACAGGCTGGGCAATCGACAAAAATAGTGGTTCGGTAGCAGGCGGTGTCGTATTAGATATTGACGGTAAAATGGAAATCCCCGTTTATTATGGTATCCCCCGCCGGGATGTAGTCGAATATCATAATAATAGTAACTATTTATATTCGGGCTTTTATTCTTCTACGGCAACTTCAATTATCGGTCCGGGTCGGCATATTATAGCTATCAAGGTTATTTCCGCCGACAAGAAAGAATATTACCGGACTGCTCAAGCACTCACCCTTGATTTAGATAAACAAAGCGCGTTGATATTGCGTTGATAAATAGGGACTATCATTTAATGATAATATTTATTTTGCGGTCCGACACATAATAGCTTTTGCTGTCATTTGAGACCAGTTTGAACGACAGGGTATGGCTTCCCTTATCCAGTACTGAGGCCGGTATGCTGCCGCTATATCCACAATAGCGGTAATTGTCATCCTTGAAGTAATCCGCTACATCCTTGCGGTCGGCCCCGTATACCGCGGGGATATCATAGGTATCGTCAAGGGTTATAAACATTCCGCCCGCTGCCTTTTTTGCATCCTGGTCGATAGCCCATCCGTAAATACCGATAGATGAGCCCGGTGATAAACCTTCAAAAACGTATGTGTCCTGCATCCCCTGCTGCAGGCCGCCAAACACGTCGCTGTAGATGTTGTCTATGTTATAGGACGAGAATTCTCCCGCGTAAACCATATCGGAGAGATTAACCAGGTTTAATTCTATGGGGCGGTTGGATTCCTCCCAGCTTACGGTAATATTATCACCATAGCTGGACATGCCGGGTCCGTTGATCCTGAATTTGATCGCCCGGTCGCGGGCACCCCCTTTAAAGATCTCGGCCAAGTCTTCACCCCTGTAGGGCAAAAAATTGATCAGCAGGCCGTTTCGCGCAGTATCAGGGGTGATTCGGTACGAGATAGGTGTCCCGCTCGTATAGAGCAAATCAATATAGACCGGCGGCACACGGAAAAAAGTTTTAGCCAGGCTACCTGCCGGGCTTAACTTCATATCCACCCTGGCAAATAGCAGGTTGTTGGTCTGCGGAATATCGATCCACGTATTGGCGGCTGCACTGGTGCTGCCGGCGGATCGACGGGTATCCACGGAGTACCCGGCTTTCTTTTTCAGCAGCAGGCAGCCGGCACCGTCCTGGTAGGCTAGATTATAGTTAGATATGATTTGATACCAGGATGCCGGCGCATCCAGCAGAATATTGCGGTAGTCTATATTACCGAAGTCCACAATAAGGAAAGCGGTAGCGTTCTCACCCGCGTAATTGGCGGAATCCCTCAGGTCCAAGGACGATGTAAAGGTGTCATATGATTGCAGGGTGAACATGGGCTTCCAGTCCAGGCCGTTAGCCGGGCAATAACAGATCTCCCAGGGAATCACGCCCATCACGCCCCCGCCGGATTTAATTATCTTGACCATGTCCGAGGGCAATTGGTCTGCAGCCAGGTTTGCCCTGCCCTGCTCATCCATCCGCCTGCGCAGATCACTGAAATTGAACATGCAGTTTATATTTGCCCAGGCCGCTTTTCCCAGGAGAAAATCTTTGTTGCTGTCGATCTGCATATTTAGGCTATCGCGCAGTTCGGATCTTATAGACGACCAGTTTTTTCCCTGCCCGGTCAAATCCAGGGTTTTGACGATTAACTGGTTTACCGGCAACTGGTTTGACGGCAGCCGGTTTACCGGCAGCCTGCTTACGTCCGGGTGGATAATGGCCACGGCCAGTGAATAGGTGATGATGAACCCGGCAAGGCAGGTGATCAGCTCTTTCTTACTGACTGAACTGAGAAGCAAAACACACGCTATGGCCGGCAGCATAAAAAAAGACAACTCGTGCCAGATGTCCTGCCGGCAGAAAGCGTGCTTGAAAACGAGAAAAGCGGGCAGGGCGAAGATCAGTGCGGCATACAATGATTTTGCCTTCTGCCTCCAAAGGATGAGGACCAGCGCCGCATAAACAGCCAGGCATAAAACACCCAAGAACAGGGATATGTTTGACCCTTCCAGGCTCATGGCTCCCCCATACGCACCGGCTATTTCAAGTGAATATGCCAGCCACTGGACGATAGCAGCGGGTGATTGCATGGCGGCCAGTGCGATAACAGTGACCGTGAAAAGATAAGTTCCACCTCCGGCCAGCAACATTTTCCAGCCCTTTCCCCTCCGCGTGATTGCCACGACGATCCCCCAGACCGCGAGTATGGCCAGTGCGCTTACGCCCGTATTGAACTTGGTGAAAAGCAGCAGGCCCGCCAGCGCGCCGCCTATGCTCGCGCTGCCATATTTGAAGACCCTGTTGTTATCGAATGAAATGCAGAGCAGCAACCCCAGTGTCAGCAACAAGCTGTATTCACCCATCAGCCAGGACACCGTTATCCCTATAACCAGGTATAAGATGACGAATAATACAACCTGCAGTTTATGCCTGGACCTATAGAGGAAATATAATAATGTCAGGGCGAATAGCACCTGCATTAGGACCTGGAACACCATTGAAAATGCCAGGTTATTGCCGATGTTTTGGGGGATCAACAAAAAGCCGAGCGGGCCGTAGGTGAAGACTACATCCATGCCATACAGGTAAGGTGAGTTTGGCAGGTAATTGATTGCGTACTGCCACGACTTATCAAGGCCAATGCCAATGGGAATGTAAAAGCCGGGGAAAGTAATGAAAACCAGGTAAGCAATGGCTACAGTCCCATAGATATAGCCATTCTTAACTACGGAAAGCAGCGATTTCAACATATCTGAGAAGCTTCCTGGTATATCCGGGCATCGTTTCAAGGAAGACGGTTAATCCAGTCCCAGGTTTTTTTCATGCCATCTTGTAGATTTGTTCGAGGTTTCCAACCTACCTCACCGCGTACTTTCGAGATGTCAAGCACGATCCTCTGTATATAAGCTCTGCCATTTTTTACATATTCCGGCTGTATCTTTTTACCGGTGATAATTGACATGATGTCTATCAACTGATTTATGGATGTGCCTTCTCCACTGCCCACGTTGAATAGCCTCTCATTTGTCTGTTTCTCAATAACTGCAATGGTTGCATTAACGGCGTCTGTAATATAGATATAGTCCCTGATCATTGAGCCGTCACCGTAAATGATGGGGCGTTCACCCTGCCTGATTTTATTTAAAAAAATAGGTATCACACCCTGCTGGCCGTGAGGGTTTTGCCCCTCGCCGTAAGGATTTGAGTACCTGATAATATTGTAATCCAAACCATATGTATTATAAAAGTACTGCAAATATCTTTCGATAGCCGCTTTGGCAATCGCGTAGGGCTCAGCCGGATTAAGGGGATCGGTTTCACGTATGGGGAGGCTAAGCGGTTCCCCATAAACCGTTCCACCGGAAGATGAAAAAATGATCCTTCTGATTTTATGATTGATGGCCTGCTGAAATAATTTGATTGATCCGATGACATTAGACTCAATATCGTAAACAGGGTCTTTCTTAGCAGTGGCCGGCACAGTCGTAGAGATGTAATGGAAAAGATAATCAACATCTTCCAGTGCATTGCTCACATCCTGTTCGTTTAGGAAATCACCTTTGATGATCTCAAGTCTATCCCTGATAGTTTCCAGGTTGGCCATACCAGCCGGAAAACTGTCGAAGACTCGGACATTGTATCCTTTTTCAATTAATCCCCGTGCGATATGTGATCCTAAAAACCCCCCGCCACCAAATACCAAACATGTCGTCATGCGCGTTGCCTTTTATACGTCCTAAATATTTGTGGAAAAGACCCGACTCTTGAATTTCTTTAGTATAACTCTTTTTTTCGTATTAAACCTGCATAGATCTTTTCGTAAGCAAAAGCCTCTTCTTCTATGCGTGGGGGTGGTTGTATGCGGGCTTTCAACTCGTTTAAAATAACGGGATCCTGCCCGATTTTCCGCAGGACCTTTGCCAGTGATTCAGCATTGCCCGCCTCAAAGGTAAACCCATTTTCTCCATCGGTAATAACCTCTGTCATCCCGCCTAAATCAGAGACGATGGCAGGCACTTTGTGAGCCAAAGCCCTGAGCAGAACGAGCGGAGAATTCTCCCACCAGGTGGATGGTACGACAAGGACATCAATGTCATCCAATATATCAGCCATATCCTCATACTTGTAGGCGCCGCAGAACTCTATATTGCGATTATCCTGGGCCATATCTTTGAGTATGTTATAGTAATGGGTCTGACCGAAATAATCCCCATATATTTTTAATTTGATATTACCCATTTTTACCATATTAAAAGCATTGATTAAGACGTGAGCACCCTTATGCTCTACCATGGTACTCATAAAACCCAGGGTTATGTCACTGTGTGCAGCATAAGTTTTCTGATTGCTCCTGACGTTGCTATAGTCTTTACCAAATGGAATCAATTTAATTTCAGAGGAAAAGCTGCTATGTGCATAAACCTGCTTCAAGAATTTTGTTGCGGAGACCACACAATCAACAGATTTGTTTACCTCTGCAAGGTCATGAACCCGCCGCTTCATCCTGCTTTTCAGATTACTTTCATAACACTTGCTGAGGCATTTGTTACCGTTCTCAGAATTGAGACATAATTGCCCGTCTGGTGTAACTGCAATTCCTTTCGGGCACATAAGCCAGAAATCTGTCAGCGTTAAAACAATCGGGATATTCTTCTGCCTGGCTACCTTTATGATTACTCCGATTCGCATAGCATGGCAGACATGAACAATATCAAATTTAGCATGGGAAATATTCTTCCCTACGATCTTTTCCATGGTTAAATCAAAAATGGTCAGGTCACTTTCGGCGGTAATCAGTTCATGCCTGATGGAAATAACCGGTACGCCCTGGTACTCATATTCTTTGATATAAAATCCGCTATCGTGCTGGGTGAAACCTTCATCTTCGGTTATCCCGTAGGTGAGTATATTTACGGAATGCCCCATCCTTTGCATTTGTTTGCTCAAATTCAGGACAAGCCTTTCAGTGCCGGTGTAATGTTTGGGGAAAAATTGATGCAGGGCAAATAGAATGTTCATTACACTCCCTCTGAAAGGAGACTATTAATATACGTCAGCGATTCGTTTACCCCACCACCTCTGGACATAAGCAAGTAATAATCAGCTAATGCGTGGCCAGCTATGATGGCGAAGATCTTATATAGGGCATCAACAAACTGACCTTCCTTTTCCTTGACCGATTTATACGCTCTGACATATCCAGCAAAGTGATCAATTGAATCGAAGTAGCTTTGTGTAAGCGAATCATTTGGTTTGAGATCGCCGGTACCGGTTAGTTTAATCATATCGTCAAAAATGCCATCCAGGTAACGCCCCGACCTTTCAAAATTCTTAAGCCGTGTCGGGCCACTATTTAAATTAGCCTGAACAAATGATTTAAATCTCTGTAGCGTATCTTTGACGTTATCATCATATGTCCCCAATGCCACTACCGATAAATTTATTGCGGCGTATAAGATCCTCAGACAGCCGACCACATCCATTACATCGAGATAATCAACGTATTGATCGGGTGGTTCGTATGATAATATTTCCGCCAATAATTTAGCATCGACATATCCCCTTTTCAACAGGTAATCGGCACTCCTATTGTGAGAATGAATGACCGCTGTCCAGTATAAAAATGCCCAACTATATCCAGCCGCACGTATTTTAAGTCCGAGCTCCAGGTCTTCTCCATATCGAATATTCGTGAATTTAAATTTATCAAAAACGTCCTTACGTATCATAGAGCAAACGTTATCGAGGCCAGCTAACCTTCGTTTGTCAATAGGCGACAGGTCGTCAAATTTGGCAGATGTAGATGCGACTCCATCACGTGAAAATATTAAAGCCCGGTTATGATTGCATAGTGAAGCGCAGGCGAATAAATCGGCATCACTCCGCGGCACCTGCCGGCATGTTACAGCCGCTATTTTATTATCACCTTCCAGCACATGCAGCATATCGTGAAGCCAGTAATCACCGATTGGCATGGCGTCCTGAACCATAAATAAGACATATTCGCCATGAGATTGTCCGGCGCCGTAATTTCTGGTCAATCCGTGGTTAAAATCAGACGGATCAATGCTGTGGACCATTGCTGCATATTTAATAGCGACTTCAATCGTATTATCAGTTGATCCGCTGTCAACAACGATAATTTCGATTTCCCTGATTCCCTTTTGATTTCTGATCTTCCCGAGAGTGAAATCAAAATCAATGCCGGCATTTTTGGTCGGTATAACGATGGAAACCGTTTTATCAATTGCTGCGACAGATTTTTGCGGATCCTCTATAAGAGGCTTCAATTTCAAGGGTTTAATTTTGATGCGCGAGTTCTTTTTGCGCAGAGAACGGTAATGTCTAAATTTTCGCCAGAAACTGCCCGGGCCCTCTGTCGCTATGGTCTTAAGCCCCGCTGATGCAAAATCATAGTAGCGACGCAGTTTAGTTTCAGGATGCAATACTTTCTCAACTGCCAACTTATAACGGGTCATCAACCGCATGATAATTCCGCTCATTATCTGCTGAATCAGCTTGTCCCTTTCCGCGATGATGTTAGATAACTCATGGGTCTTTTGGACGAGTGTTTGGATTTCCACATCTTTATTGACAAGCGATTGGTCGCGTATTTCAATGGTCTTGTTTAAACTAATGATCTCGGACTCTTTATATTGTAACTGCTGGCCGATGGCGCCTATATCCAGCCACCTCTCATTTACCTTTTGGACCAGGGTCTCGATTTCAATATCTTTATTGGAAAGCCGCTGTTCACGGTCTTGGATAAGCCTGTCCAGGTTGCCGATATGGATATCTCGATTCTGCAGCTGTTGCCCCTTTATTTGGAGAGTATCGGATAACCCCTCCAGGTTAGCCACGAAAAAGAAAAACTCGCGTATTTTTATTGTTGCGGATTCATTTGCCTCAAATAAAAAACGTAGTGCCCGTGGATAATTTTCACCGAGTGCCAGGATCCCCAAACCATGACTGTTTAAAAACTCGAAATGCGGGCCTTTTACTTGAATCTCTTCCCAAAATCTTCTGATGCCAAAATCCCTCTCCCTCACGTTAGTATCATGAAGCAGAACTATCCCATTGGCCTTCATTTTCGGCCTCCAGGTTTCGAAATCATGCTTTACCGAATCGTAAGTGTGATAACCATCGATATGCAATATGCCAATTGAAGCGTCGTTGAAATGTCCGACCGCCTCATCGAATGTGCTCTGAATCAGGCGGGAAAAACTGCTGTAAAGCGGGTCATGATGACTTTTCAAATCCTCCAGTACCTCGGGGCCATACGGACCTGACTGCAAATCACCTGCCCATGTATCCACTGCATAACAGGACGTAGCTATTTTCAATTCATCCACAGCCTGACAAAAGGCACAATATGAATCGCCATAGTGAGTGCCAAGCTCAACCAGTATTCGTGGCTTGGCAAGGTCAACCAGCGCCATGGCAAACGGAATGTGCTGATGCCAGGCCGTGGTGCCAAGTGTCATTCTCCGCGGCGTCGAAAAACAAATCGGATGATCGAATGGATTAAAGTTTTTAATTTGTTTGTGATTTGCCATAGTATTTACCGGCTAAACGCAGATAATTATACAATTTATTTTAAATCGAAGTGTATGGCCAGCAATGTGGACAGCCTGTTTTTTAAATAAAGTTTCAACCGCTTTGCAAACATAAGTTGGCGTTTGCGGCATATAAGTACGGTATCTTTCCACATTGAATCATAATCAGGATAAAGTTCTTTTGACCATTGAGTGTAAATAGTGATGACTTGTAGTCCAGCGTACTCGGCCAACGATTTAAAACCATCCGGGTAAAACCGCCAGCAATCTACCGGATATTTATGTTCGTCACCGCTGGACGGCGCAATTATGCAGCACAGGCCACCTGTTTTAAGAATACGGGATATTTCCATGATGGTGAACCAGAAATATTCGATATGCTCAAATGTCTGCCCCGAGATAACAACATCATATGAGTTAGATCTGATATTGCCCCAGTTGTACATGTTCTTAAGGATCAGGTCTACATTTTCACCAGGGGCTATGTCTGCTCCTGTATAATGCCATTGGGCCTTTTCAAAAATTTGCTTATACGATCCATTTATATCCTGGCTGCCGATGTCTAAAATTTCTAATCTATTGTCACCAAGACCCAATAAATATTTTTCAGCAAATGCCTGCATGTTTTTATAAGAACTTAAATGCATCCCGGCTACCTCGTTATCCCCAACCGGTGATCAGATCATAGTGGGATGTGTCCGTTGTGAATCCTGATCCAGCCGGATTGGGAAATGTGAATGTATGGAAAGTGGCTTGCTTAAACCTCCTGGTAAAGTTCGAGGTAGTTTTGGCGTTGACAATGTCGGCGTCAGAGCAAAATGCCAGCCAGTAATATTGATCGACAGATACTAAAGTTAAGGGAAAAGATATATTATTCCAGCCGGTGTCTACCGCGATGCTGGTGTGAACAGCATTCAGTAGCATCCCCGGTTCACCATTATAATCCATATAAAAAGCCAGCTTCACATTTCCCGGGGAAGAGCATCTAATTCGTATTTGGTTTACAGCCCCCGATTTATCAGGGCTAAATCTGGATAGAACGAAATAATAGGCCGCGCAAAGCGCATCGGCATCAGCATCAACTCCGGCGCCGATGATTTTCTCGGATTTAGTTGACTCCGGGAAGGCTAAATTACCATTCGATTGAAACGAATCTATAAACCTAGTGCCGTCGGCGATGGAAGCGGCTGACGGCATAGAACGCTGGTGATCAAGCATATATAGATAGTTGCGGATAACCTCATCAGTATGACCTATATATATGACGTGTCCGCCATCTATCAGCATGGCAGTTTCACAGACCTGGTTTACAACATCCAGGGCATGTGACACGAAGATAATGGTTTTATCCTGCTGTTTAAATTCATGTATCTTCTCCATGCATTTTTTCTGGAATAACTCGTCACCTACTGCAAGCACCTCGTCGATAAGCATGATATCGGGATCGGTGTGCACGGCGGTGGAAAAGGCCAGCCGCATCAGCATGCCGGAGGAGAAATTTTTCAGTTTCATATCCTCAAATTTTTTTAACTCGGCAAATTCCAATATGTCTTCGTATATCCGCTGGGTTTCCTTGCGGTTTACACCTAATATGGAAGAGTAAATATAAACATTCTCTCGGGCGCTCAGTTCAGGTTGAAAACCTACTCCCAACTCCAGGAAAGAAGCGATCTTTCCGTTGATTATCACCGACCCACTATCCGGGTATAAGACCCTGGCCAGCATTTTTAACAGTGTGGATTTGCCTGATCCGTTTCTTCCGATGATGCCGAAGGCCTGGCCTCGTTCGACCTCAAAGCTTACATCCTTCAGTGCCCATAATTCTTCATAGTTTGACTGCTGTTTGATGAGGCCGACCAGGTTTTGAAAGAGCGTGGTTTTTTTATGGTGGGGTATCCTGTAGCGCTTGGATATATTGTCTACAACTATTGATTCCATCAGACTTCCTCGGCAAAGCGGCGCTGTAACTTAAGAAAAGTAAGACTGCCGATTATATAGGCTGATAGGGACGCAATCCCAACTATGGCCAGGTTGTATAGTGAAGGCAGATTACCGTAGATCATCAAATCGCGGTAAATAATAATGAAATCTGTCATAGGATTAAGCAAATAGAATGGCATTGTTTTTTCAGATATCTGGACCATCGGGTAGACAATGGGGGAAAGGAAGAAGAGCACGTTGATCAGCACTTCCCAGACCTGGTTAAAATCACGTATATAGACATACAGGGCAGCCAGGAATAGACCGATTCCGTAGGCGAACCAGAAGTATATGAGGAATACCAGGGGGAATAACAAAATGGTCAGTGGTAACTTGCCGGCAACCATAAACAGGATGGGAATAATGACGATAAATTCAAGCAGCGAGCTGATCAGGTTGGAAAGAACGTTGCTCAGGACGATGATTTTCCTGGGTATGGAAACCTTGGTTACCAGGCTGGCTTTACTGACTATCGAATAGAGAGACGATGTAGTCCCGTTGGCAAAGAAACGCCAGGTCATTAATCCGACCAGCAGGTAGGCGGGGAAGTCAGGTCCCTGGCCCCACAGAAACCTGAAAACGAAGTAAAGAACGAGGGCCAGCAGTAAAGGGCTGAGAAGTGACCAGATAAAACCAAGAGCCGTATTCTGGTACCGGTTTTTCAGGTCCACAATGGTGAGATTGCCGATAAGTTCCCGGTAATGCCACAGGTTAATCATTTAGATGTCCCATTCTCCTGGCCATCGGTCCCTTGACCAGGCTCGCCTTACCCAGGAATAAGCCCGCGTATTTGCTCATCTCATATATAATTGAATAGGGCAACCACTGCCAGGATTTGCTTTTATTTAAAAAACGTATCTCGGCGCCAAGGTAATTCATTACCCGGATGACCAATGGTTTATTGGATTTGGGAAGTGCCGAGGCGCCTTGCCTAAGTGAAAGTCCGTAATCAAGCGATTTTTCAAACGCGGATTTTATCGTCTGGTCATGTGAGTGGTATACCGCTGCACCGGGCTCATATACAATTGACAGCCCGCCTGCCAAGACGCGTGCCGCTAATTCCTTGTCCTCCGCCATAACGATACTTTCGGAGAACCTGTACTGTCTCAATATCTCTTTCCTGTAGGCTGAGTTAACATCCGATATAAAAACATTATCATGGTAATAGTTGTCAGCCCCTGATTTTATCACGATTTTGAAATCAGGGAAATTATAAAAGTAAAAGAACTTCTCCGGAGGTTTAGTGTGCTCCCAGGCTATTTGCCGGCCGATTACCATAGCGACCTGCGGCTCTGTAAAGTTGTTTGTCAGCTTCTGAAGCCAGTAATTACTTAGAGGCAGCGCGTCCTGTGTGATATAAACCAAATATTGCCCCTGCGCCAGTTCAGCACCGAGGTTGCGGGTATGCCCATGGTGAAATTCTTCGGGTTTGATCTCTACCATTCTGACGGGATATTTTTGCGCCTCTTCAATCGTTGCATCGGTAGAGCCGGAATCTATGACAATGACCTCGTAGTTGCCTGCGTACTGCTGGCTGTAGACGCGCCCGAGTATCTGAGGGAAATTGGCCCCTCCATTTTTGGTAAGTATGATGATACTGGTATCTATGGTAGTCATTTGCTCTTTGCTGCTATGTAATAGGAGTCCTTAGCCACCCGGTTAAGCCGCATTTCCTCGGCCAAGCTCTGTTTAAAGGTTGCAATAACGCCCAACCGGTAGAGCTCGGCATCGCTGCGCTTGCGGCTTTTTTGCACATGCCGCCGTTTTTCCAGCGTTTTGCCCAGCTTGGCGATGAAATCGATGTGCCCGCGGCACACGGCACCGACTGCAGCCAGGTTGCCGGCTAAAAGCATCCTTAGTGAACGGTAGATGTTGAACGCAAAATATATTATCATTGCGCGCAGGATATTGCCGGCCTGCAGGTTCTTGACCATGTTATAAAGGCGGTTACGTGTATTGAGGTAAACCTTGGCGGGATCGAAATTGCTGCGGCTGCCGAATGTCCCGCTTTCACGGTGATACATGACTGCGCCCGGCGCATAGGCCACCTTATGGCCATAAAGCCAGGCGCGCCAGCCCAGGTCGTGCTCCTCGCAGGCGGCAAAGTAGTCCTCGTCAAAACCGCCGATGGAGAGGAAGAAATCACGGCGCACCAGCACGCCGGCTGCGCAACCGAAGCCGGTGAAACCCGGCTCAGCGTATTTTATGCCGTCCTTATCGCCATAGCCGCGGTAAAAGCCCCCTCCGATGATGGTGATTTTGCCGCCGGCGGTATTGATGGTATCGCGCCTATCGAAATAGAGCATCTTCGAGGCGCAGCAGATAACCGCTGGATCGGCCAGTGCTGGACGCACCAACTCGCGCAGCCATCCAGGCGTGACCTCGGTATCGTTATTGAGAAAAACCAGGTATTCTCCCTCGGCGGCCCTGGCGCCCTCATTATTGGGCTTGCAGAAGCCATAATTCTTATCCAACTGAATGATCTTGACAATAGGGTGATTATTGCTTACGTAGTCCTGCGAGCCGTCGGTCGAGTTGTTATCCACCATGATGACCTCTATTTTCTCCCCTGGGTAGTCCAATGCGGCCAGGGACATGAGGCAAACAGGTAAAAAGATACTCCCGTTCCAGTTAACGATGATGATGCTAATGGTGGGGAGGTCATCCACGGCCGTCTCCACGCAGGCGGAAGCGTACTATACCAAAGAGCTGTCTCCATTCAAGGTTCCAGCTAAGCTTTTTCAGCAATGTCCAATCAGACACACAACGCAGGCCAGCATAGAAACGTCGCAGGTGCACTATTTCTTTTCTCTCCTGGAACGTAGCCAGGTAGGCCCCGAATTTGGAGCGTGGATAAGGCCAGCCCTTGACGACGCTATAGGCCACGACCATAGCTTCGATAATAATCAGCAGTGGAGAAAGCAGCAGCAGCGTGGGCCATTTAAAGGTGGATAAGATGAGGTAAAGGCGGTTCTTCTCCAGGTGGAAGAATTTCTCAGGGGTCATGCTTAGGCGGTACCTGTGATAGATGATCGATGAGGGCAAACAGTACATGTCGTATCCCATCAGCGCCAGCAGCCAGGAAATGACCACGTCGTCGTTGTACATGAAGCAGTAGGCAGGCGCCCCGCCCATGCGCGTGAAAAGCTTTTTTCTTATCAGGTAGGAGCAGCCGCTGATGCCTTTCACTTTCTGTGGCTGACTATTGCCCGTATCAGGCTCATGCAAATGGCGGCAGAAGCCCAGGCCGGAGAAGTGGACATTCAAGCCTGTGCAATTTATCATAGCCGGTTGTCCAAGGATAAGTACCTTGGGGCAAACGGCGCCTGCCTGGGGTTGTGCTTCCAAATAGCCTACCATATTTGCAAGCCAACCCGGTTCAGCCTCGGTATCCATATTGAGCGGAGAGATGTATTTGCCATTTGCCCGGGCCAACCCGCTGTTTATACCACCGGCGTAGCCTGAATTCTCTTTATTTTCGACGAAAATCAGTATGGGATATTTGCGGCGGACATATTCCAGGCTGCCGTCTGTGGAGGCGTTATCAACCAGGATAACCTCATAATCCTGGTATTCCTGCTGCAGAACCGAGGACAGGCAGGCATCTAAGTAGGCAATGCCGTTGTAGTTGACGATGATAACCGAAACCTTGGGCTGGAGGCTATTCATTGGACGAGGACCGGTATGCGAAGATTTTGACCTCGGGCATCGGTACTGTGCCGCCCGCGCTGGCCTTCTGCGTTGACTGGTAGGCCAGGCTGTAGCCCTTAAGCGCTTCCAATGGAACCGGGCTGGCCAGCGGGTCAGCGCCTATTATCGAGTAACTTCCCTGTTTTTGCCCGGTAATATAGGCTGATGCTTCCTCATAACTACCAAAGCTTTTCAAGCCGGTTATCTCTTTGAATTCCTGTCCGTCGGGCATCTGCTGCATCGTATAGGACATGACTGTCGTACTGTGGGGAATTACCTCCTGTCCATCGAAATTATATAGCCGTATCAGCATAGAACGGTAATATTCGGGGTAGAAAACCAGGCGCGGCACGTATTTGCCGTCTTTTTTCTGCCAGCACAGCTCGTAGAAATCGGATTCCTTTTTATTGATAAGGTTGGCAACGGCGTAGAATTTGTCATTGGGCGAAGCGACACGGTTGTCGATGATGACATAACGGGCTTTCCAGGCTGCCATTTGCGTGTCCGCTTCAGCCTGTCCCTGGGCTGTGTAAAAGCTGCAAATGCCGGTAAGCCACTGGGCAGGATTATTCACCGGCACACGGTGGGCTATCCTGGTTATCCAGTAACCGTAGTCGATCCACCCTGCTACACTGTACATTTCAGGAGGGTATTCGTAGCTTTCCCCGGGTTTGGGCACGCTGTAAATATTGTAATAATCATGGGCATTACCGAAAGGTTCAGGGGAATTTTGCCGGAGCCAGTCCATAGCCTGCATCCATGAGTCGGGTGGGGTATGCGATGGATGGTCTGCCCCGTTAACAGCGCTCACAGCGGCAGGGACCGCAATAGCTATGACAGCCAGAGCAGTGACGATCAGCCAGGCCTTTTGAGCAGGCCTGATCCGCGCCGGTTTGTCTGCCGCCGTCTTATTTTTTTTACCTCTGACAGGCACTGGAGAATTATTGGCGGATAGTGCAGAGACTATGTAGCCCGCCAGGTACCCGGTCAAAACTGCCAGTACGACCGCGGCGTAAGCTATAAAGCGGATCATGGCGAATGAGGCCAGCAGCATCACCAGTGCTAAAACCGCGAAGTAGATCTGTTCTGGCAGCCCCTTTCGCACCGCCCTGTAGCCGAGCAACGCCAATCCGGCCAGTCCGCTGTAGAGCACCAGTCCAAGTTCTTGCCAGGCTACATCGGGGGTAAAAAAACCACCGGGTAAGAAAAGCGGCTTCATCTCGCTAACTACATTCTGCTCCATGCGCCAGTTGAATATATAAGCAATATTGCCGGCAACCGATTTGAAGGTCTCCGGCATCACCAGCCAGGCCAGCAACCCGCCCAGTAGCCCGAGAGCGGCTACTACGGCGGGAAACCATGTGCGCTTGAGTTTCAGATGGGACATTATGTTAGAGATAATATTCAGAGCTACCGGGCATAAAATAACGGCTGCCAGGCTGATAAATGTCATCCTGTCACGGTAGAACGGCAACGTTATCAGCAGGGCTACCAGAAAGCAGGTGATTGCGATCTTGCTCAGGTAATCAGTGGGTAAGCCCCGCAGGTGGTCGCAGATAAACTGCAAAATGAAATAGATGAAAATAATGAAAATGAACATTGCCGCGCCCTGCCAGGTTACTAAATAGAGCCCAAACAGGAGACCGGCCAGCATGCTGTAAGGGATATGCTTGCTGGCAGGGGGGAATTGGCCTTTGAGTAGCAACGCGTAAGTGAAGCGGCGGCCATGCTGGATGGCCAGGATAAAAAACATGCTGAAAAATGTGGTGAGGAAGATCTCGGCACAGTGGTGGTCGGTGTTGCCAAGCATAGTGCGCGTTAGTAACTCACCCGGCATTATGGAAAAAAACAGGGCTGCCACGAGGCCTGCCCAGCGGTTTACCAGCGCACGGCCGATAAAAAAGACCGGTATCACCGAGAGGGCGCCCAGCAGGGGTGGCACAAGGACCGCGATACTGTCAACGGTATGCTGATCCGGCGCAGAGCCTCCCAATAGCCTGACAGTCCCCGCCAGGACGTAGGCGAAAAACGTGGGGACACGCGTGATAAAGTCACCACCCGGGTAAATTATGTAAGGATCGAATACGTTTAAATAAGGGAAATTTACCACCAGGTTGTCAACCAGGCGCATATAATAATAAGCGTCAACCCCGGGGAGCTTGATGCCAACAGCCGAAAACACGCTATCCCAGGGTAAGGCGATGCGCAGTACCAGCGCAATGGACATTGTTACCAGAATAACAGCTATGGAGAATAGCCAATCCGGTACCTTAAGCCTTTGCATACTTGAATTATAATAACTTATGCGCGCTTTTTTCTCAAAGTCGGGCAGGGTCAAACATATTGACAAGCTGTGACTACAATGTTAGATTGTGATATACATAACGTATATGGAGGTGTCAATTTGAAGAAGGCTGCTTTAGCCATACTGTTAGGTATGGTCATGATTGCGGGTTGCGCGCGGCCGGCAGTGAATACCAAATTGGCCCCGTTGGCTTATATCGATTCGGTTTCAGCCCCTCAGGTGTTTGTCGGCGAAAAAGTGTCGTTTACCGGGCATGCAGTATCATCAACCGGACAGGTTGTTGCGTACACCTGGCGCTCCAGTATCAACGGTAACCTCAGCCAGCTCGCCTCATTTGAGACGGATAAGCTGACCGCGGGAACGCATACCATCTGGTTCAGGGCGCAGGATAACTACGGCAACTGGTCCGACGAGGTGGGCACCAATGTAAGCATCCTTATCCCCGGCGGCCCCGAGAAGATGTCCGTCAGGGTCTTCACGGCGACTCCCCCGAATATCACGGAAGGTGATTGGACCAATCTTAGCTGGGACGTTTCCGGCTATGGCAGCGTTAGAATCGACCCGGATATAGGTGACGTTTCCATGAGCGGCAGCCGGACGGTACAGCCGCTACAAGATACCGTTTACACCATCTTTGGCCGAAATGACGAAGGCGTAGTAACCGCCAGCACCAAGGTAACCGTCACCCCGCTGCATCTTTACACGCTGGTTTTGTATTCCATAGCCGCCGAGGACGGCACGGTGCGAAAAGATAAGGTGGTGCTGGATGAAGTCATGGTAGGCGAAAATGAGATGCAGGTGCAGATGCAGGGGTTCCTCAGCTTTGACCTTTCCGCTGTCCCGCAGGGCGCGATTATTAAAACCGTTGACCTTGACCTTACCAATACTGTTGTCGTAAATTCGCCCTTCCCCTGGCAGGGAGCACTTGATATCTATAATCAGCAATACGGCAGCTCTCTGCGACCGAACGACTACATGGTAATCGTACCTGCAGGGTATTTGTATAGCTGGAGTTACAATGTCGTGTCGACCATGGTGCCGGATAAACCCTTTACCTCGCCGGACTTCGTCACTGCCGTTCAGAAACGCGTCGATGCGGGTGATAACCGCTTCCAGGTGCGGATGCAGTTCGAAAAATACTATTACTATAGCCGCCAGGACTATACAAATGGTGGATATCAATCTAACACGTATCAAACCTCAGCCAACTATTTGGATATCGGTTCCGGTAATCCCAAGCTGACCGTGCGATATATTCTTCCCGATTAGGCCGGGCAGCCACATTTTACCCGGATAAACTTTACGGGACTTTTTCCGTTTTTTGTATCAGGGTATCGAATTCTGTATTTACGGAGGACGCGTCATGCGACAGCTTCTCATAGCGCTTGCCATTGCGCTGGTAATAATGCCGGGTTGTATTTATATCCGGCCTTTCCCGGCTGAGCCCGGCCCCGATAAAGTACAACCGCCGGCTACAGCCGCTTTTACCGTTGTACCAGGTAGTGTAATCGCGGCATCAAACCAGCCTGTTACTAATTCATTTACCGTCACACCACAGGGGGAACGTGTTGTAACTCTCAGCCTGGTCCAGGCCGAAAGCGGGTCTCTGGTAAAAAGCTCTGCCACCTATACGAAATCCAGCGCGGTTTGCGCCGGCGACAATGCGGCAAACTTTGCCAGCCGCGCTTTTCTCAGCTTCGACATTACGTCGCTTCCGCCCACTGCAGTTATCTCGGAGGCGGTGCTTGATCTGACCGGTAATACGGCGCTGGGCACTCCGACTTACAGCAAGGCTAACTGGGGCAATATGGGGGCGCTGGAGGTTTATCTATATCAATACGGGTCCTTAGAGAGCGCGGGCAGGATCGCCTATGAGTCGACGGCAGCTCCGGCCGGGAACTTGAAATTGACGGAGACGGCCGATACTCCGCTCACGCTTGACGTAACGCTGGACAGCAACGGTAACAACGTAGTACAGCAATTGATGAATAACACGCAGTCGAGATGTCAATTCAGGGTGCAGTTCTTCACATCTACCAACTGGGACAGTCAAGCCGACCAGCTTTGCCTCGACGGCGCGCTGCTGAGGGTGAAATACACCCTGCCCTGACCGCTTAAGGAGCTTTCAACGGTTCAAGCTCGAAGCGGAAGTTCTCGATGACGGTGTTGGCCAGCAGCTTCTTGCACATGTCCTGCACTTCGGCGCGGGCTTTGACCAGGTCGTTTTCTTCTATTTTGATCTCAATATACTTGCCGGCCCGCACCTCCTGCACCGTGGAGAAGCCGAGGGTGTGCAGCGCCCCCCGGATGGTCAGGCCCTGCGGGTCATTTACGGTGGGCTTGAGCGTTATATAAACTTTAGCTATATACATTTTTCAGCTTCCTCCCGGTCAAAAAGTAGTAGGCGTCCCGGTAGCGTTCCGCGGTGGCCTCTATGACGGCGGGAGGCAGCGCCGGCGCCGCAGCCTTTTTGTCCCAGCGGGACTTAACCAGCCAGTCCCGGACCGGTTGCTTATCATAGCTGGCCTGGGTTTGACCCATCTCATAAAGCCCGGCGTCCCAGAAACGGCTGGAATCAGGAGTGAGCGCCTCGTCGATCAAGATTAGCTCCCTATCGTAATAGCCGAATTCAAACTTGGTATCCGCGATGATGATGCCGCGTTCAATGGCGTAATCCCGCGCAAAAATGTATAAAGCCAGGCTTTTTTCCTCAAGCTTACGGGCTGTTTTTTCCCCGACCAGGTCGATAAGCTGCCTGGGCTTTAACGGTATGTCATGACCGGTCTGGGCCTTGGTGGTGGGTGTGAATAGCGGCTCGGGGAGCTGCTGGCTCTCTTTCAGGCCGGAGGGAGCTTTATGCCCGCTGATGGTCCCAGATTTCTTATATTCAGCCCAGGCCGAACCAGAGATATACCCGCGTACAACGCATTCAACCGGGATGCGCTCGGCCTTAAGCACGACCATCGAGCGCCCCCGCAGCCACTCCGGCAAAGGCGTTTTGCCGATGGTGTATTTGGCCAGGGCACGCTGGCTTTCCACCGACTCCACCAGGTGATTATGCATGATGTGGTAAGTCTTGCCGAACCAGAAAACGGAGAGCTGGTTTAAAACGATGCCTTTATCAGGTATCCCGGTGGGCAAAACCACATCGAAAGCTGAGATACGGTCCGTAGCTATCATCAACAGGTGGTTGCCCGTGACGTAAGTATCCCTGACCTTGCCTTTGCCAAAGAGCGGTAGCCTGAGTGCGGTATCAAGTACAGTATTCAATACATAACTCCTATTTTTTTGTTGCGGTCCTATTTTTACTCTTGAGCAGGCCAAGCCGCTCAAAGATAGTATCGACATGCTTGACAAAATGGCGGTAATCGAAGATGGATGCCAGCTCCTTTGAATTCAAATGTTGCATAACCTCGTTATCAGCCTTCAGCAGTTTCAGGAACGGGGTGCGTGTTTTCCAGGCCTGCATGGCGTTGCGCTGCGTCAGCTTATAAGCTTCTTGCCTGCTGAGGCCTTTGCCCACCAGCGCCAGCATGACGTTTTGAGAAAAGACCAGGCCCTGGGTAATCTCGAGGTTGCGCTTCATGTTTTCGGGGTAGACCTGCAGTCCTTGCATGACTCCTGTAAAGATGTTCAATATGTAATCGAGCGCCAGGCAGGAATCGGGGAGTATGACGCGTTCGTTGGACGAATGGCTGATATCGCGTTCATGCCAGAGCGCCACATTCTCGAGCGCCGTGACGGCGTGGCCTCTTATCAGCCTTGCTAACCCGCAGACACGCTCGCACAACTCGGGGTTGCGCTTGTGCGGCATGGCTGAAGATCCGGTCTGCCCGGATGAAAAAGGCTCCTCCACTTCCAGCACCTCGGTGCGCTGCAATGCCCTTATCTCCGTGGCGAACTTGTCCAATGAACTGGCGGTGATGGCCAGCGTGGCGACGAACTGGGCATGCCGGTCCCGCTGGATAACCTGGTTGGATACCGGTGCGTGCTCTAAACCCAGCGCCTGACAGGCCTTTGCTTCGATCCCGGGTGGTACAGTGGCGTAGGTGCCGACGGCGCCGGAGATCTTGCCCACGCTGATAACCTTCTTCGCTTCCAGCAACCTTGTATGATTCCGCCTCATCTCCTGTGCCCACAGGGCCAGCTTAAGCCCGAAGGTGATCGGCTCGGCGTGAACGCCGTGCGTGCGGCCGATCATCAGCGTATCCTTATGGGAAAGCGCACTGTCCTCCAATACCCTGATCAGCGCTTCGACGTCTTCCAGCAACAGGCCGGCGGCCTCTTTCATCTGCAGGGCCTGCGCCGTATCCATGATGTCCGAGGAGGTGAGGCCGAGGTGGATGAAGCGGGAGTCCTCGCCCACCGTTTCGCCCACGGCGTTGAGAAAAGCCGTGACATCGTGGTGGGTAACCTTGAATATCTCAGACATCCTCTCGAAGTTGACCGTGGCCTTCCTGATATTGGCCAGAGATTTGCGTGGTATGCGGCCCTCATCAGACCAGGCCTCGCAGACCGCGATCTCCACCTGCAGCCATTTATCGAACTTGTTTTTTTCAGACCAGATTTTTTTCATGCGTGGACGTGAGTAACGTTCAATCATCTCTACCTTCCCTCACGATTCAGCCAGCCTGCGCTTGTAATCCGCGAAAAGCTTTCTTACCGGCTCGTATTTGATCGAGAGCATCTGCGCTGCCAGCAGGGCGGCATTCTTGGCCCCGGCCGTGCCGATGCCCACGCAGGCTACCGGCACGCCGCCCGGCATCTGGATGATGGAGTAAAGCGAGTCGATGCCCTTGAGGTCGCTGGTGGGAAGGGGCACGCCTATGACCGGCAGGGTTGTCCAGGAGGCGATCACGCCGGGCAGGTGGGCCGCGCTGCCCGCCGCCGCGATAATCACCTCATAACCCCGCGAAGCGGCTTCAATCGCGTACTGGCGGACACTGTCCGGTTTGCGGTGCGCCGACAGGATTGACAGGTCGAAATCGATTTTGAATTCGCCCAGTATATCCAGCGCCGGTTGAATGAATTGTTCGTCCGTTTTGCTGCCGATAACTATGCCCACCCTGGCCATCAATTCACCTCCCGCTCCGCAATATCGGTGCGGTAATGCATGCCTTTAAAATTAACATATTTTATATTGCGGTATGCCTTGTCCCTGGCAGCTTTCAGCGTCTTGCCGGTAGCGGCGACGGTAAGCACCCTTCCCCCGTCCGTCACTATCCGGCCGTCAGGGCGCTTTTTGGCGCCCGCGTAAAAAATATTGACGTCCTGCTCGAGATTGTCAGAGACGCTGATAACCTGGCCGGTTTGGTACTCACCCGGGTAGCCGCCCGATGCCAGCACAACGCCGGCGCAGGCGTCGCCGCTCCATTCTATTTTGATCTTATCCAGCGTACCGTTTACGGTTGCCAGCATGATATCTATCAGGTCTGTCTTCAGACGTGGCAGGATGGCCTGGGTTTCAGGGTCGCCGAACCTGGCGTTGAACTCCAGTACCTTCGGACCCTGGCCGGTCAAAATCAGTCCCGTATACAGTACACCTTTGTAGGGCGAACCCTGCGCTGCCATGGCGTCTACAACGGGCTTGATGATTGTGGCTGTCACATGCTTAACCATGCCTTTATCGAAGAAACCCGGCGGGCTGTAGCTGCCCATGCCGCCGGTATTGGGTCCGGCATCGCCATCGAATACGCGCTTGTAATCGCAGGCCGGCACCATGGGAATTACAGTCTTGCCGTCGCTAAAGGCCAGCAGGCTGACCTCCCTGCCGGTCAGGCATTCCTCGATTATTACACGGTCGCCGGCCGCTCCGAAAACCCTGGCCTTCATCATGGAATCGAGCGCAAACAAAGCCTCATCAATGGTCTCAGCCACTGTTACACCTTTGCCCGCTGCCAGGCCATCGGCCTTGACGACTATGGGAGCACGTTGCTTTTTGAGGTAGCTTTTAGCTTGCTCATAATCGGTGAATTCCCTGCCGGCGGCGCAGGGTATGCCGTGGGCTACCATCAACTCGCGGGCGAAGGCTTTGCTTGATTCAAGGCGGGCGGCGGATCCCGATGGGCCGAATACGGGTATGCCGGATTGATTGAAGCGGTCCGTTATGCCGGCAGCCAGCGGCGCTTCCGGGCCGACTACCACCAGGCCGATATGCAACTCCTGCGCTTTCTCGACGATCGCGGGTAGATCAGATGATGATATAGCGATATTATGGGCGATGCCGGCCGTCCCGGCGTTCCCCGGGATGGCATAGATGCCATCGACATGCGGACTGCGGGCAATCTTCCATGCCAGAGCATGTTCCCTTGCCCCGTTGCCGATAACCAGTACCTTCAAGCTGGTGTCTCCACCGTAAATTTACGCGGTTATCTTTTTGACGATGTTACGCTTGTGGCTCTTGGTCTTGCCACGGTTCTTTTTTGCTGCTTTAAGCTTGGGTTTATGCGCCATTTCTCTTTCTACCTTAATTCGTTATTCAATTTTTCAGCCTGTACCGGATCAAGCAATTTCAACAGCTTGATCAGCTTGGCTGCGTGTACCTTCTTACCTTCCAGGATCTGCTCGATCGCGTCTGCCGCTTCCTCGCTATCGAGCATCTCCACCTGTGCTTCATATTCGTTAATAGATTTAAGCTCAGCCGCCAGGTCGTCACGTATCATCTCAAGGTCCATGGACCCTTCGATTTCCTCTTCCTCTTGCTCAAACGGGTTAAAAGTCATAAATGCCTCCAGTGAACTTGCAGCAAAGCTAATAAAAGGAGATATACCTTTGCCGGATTGCCCAAGAAGTATATATTTTCAGGAGTTTTAAATCAAGGGACGGGTTTGCCCGGCCGTCCTGCACAGCACAACCGCTTATGTCACTTTTATTTCTTTAACTTATGCCGGCGGGATGGCCTTTAATAATGCATCGCGGTAAGTTGTGAGAATCTCTGCAGCGTATCTCTCGATGTGGCCCTCATCGCAAAGGGTCGCGAGTTCAGGGTCGATAGGTATACGTGCCAGCAGCGGCGCCCCTGCTGCTCTGGACATTTCTTCCCCGCGGCTTTTACCGAAGATGTCGATCTGTTTCTTGAGCTCGGGGACATAAAGGAAGCTCATATTCTCGACAACGCCGAGGACTTTTTTATCCATCTGCTGTGCCATCTTGACGGCTTTTTTAACGATCATGGTGGTCAGGTCCTGAGGCGTAAATACTATGATAGCCCCGCTGACCGGCAATACCTGCAGCGCCGTCAGCGGCGCATCGGCAGTACCGGGCGGCAGGTCAACGATCAGGTAATCGAGGTTGCCCCACAGCACGTCTTCCCAGAACTGTGTGATAGCCTTGCCGATCAAAGGCCCCCTCCAGATTACCGCCTCGTCATCGCCGGGCAGGAAGAGGTTAATCGAGATGATCTCTATACCGTTGGCTGATAGCACAGGCAATATCCCGCTCTCGCTGCCCCTGGGGCGCGACGATATCCCAAACATTTTCGGTATACTGGGCCCGGTGATATCGGCGTCGAGGATGCCGACGCTGAAGCCCTGCCTGTTGAGCAGGATGGCCGTCAGGGCGGTGACCAGCGACTTGCCCACACCGCCTTTGCCGCTCATGACCGCGATGACATGCTTGACACGGTTTATCTCAAGAGGCCTTTTTTCGCTAAAAACTACCTCTGTAGTAGTGTTATCAGCGATTTGTTTAACCACGGACGCCGCCTTTTCTTTCACCCATCTTTGTGCGTCTTCATCGAGCGCTGTCGAGGCCAGTGTAATTTTCACCTTGCCGCCGCCAAGTTCTATATCCTGGACCAGGTTTAAGTCGGTAAGGCTGCGCCGGATGCCGGGGACAAGCACGTCGGCAAGCGCCTCTTTAATTTTTTCTTGACTCAGCAAAATAATCCTCCGGTTATGCGGTTACAGGATAAATGATAACGGTATACAGGATGTGTGGCTAATCCGCCATGTGGCGGACCTTGTATTTAACAGCGTAGTTATTTTTTGGACTTTTCAGCGGCCTTTTTAAGGTCATTCTCGCTCAGCCTTAAGATCACCGTATCGCCTGCCGTGATGATGTCTTCAAGTTTGATTTTATATCTCTTATTAAATCCGGAGCTAATCACCGCATTTTTTACTTTAGCCGATACTAAATCTATCTCCAGGTCGGAAATTTTCCCGATTTTGTCACCGCCTGAACCGATAACTTCCTTGCCCAATAATTTCTTAACCAGCATATTACCTCCACTGAGACATGAATCGGGGTACTGTATTTCCCCTCATTATTATACAATTAATAATCAGCCGGGCAAGTAAGGTTTAATCACGCAGATAACGGAGCAAGATGTTTTATATAATTTATGGAGATGACAACTACCGCTGCCAGGCGGCTTTGAATGATATTAAGGCCGGTTTGGGCAGCCCGGACATGGTATCGGTTAATACCACATTGCTTGATGGCCGCAAGCTGACCACCAGGGCGCTCAGCGATGTGTGTAACGTGGTACCTTTTATGGCGCCCAGCAGGCTTATCGTTGTGGAAGGACTGCTTAAGCGCTTCCAGTCCGGAGAAAAACAGACGCGTGCCAATGGTGGCAGTGGTGATGATGGCAACCAGAACCTCAAAGAATGGCAGGGGTTAAGTGACTTTATTAAAGGTATGCCTGCATCTACCGTGCTTGTCATGTTTGAACCGGACCTTGATACCAGGTCTGCCAACCCGCTGGTCAAAGCGCTTTCACCCGTGGCCGACAAGGTGATGCAATTGAGCGAGATGAAAGGCAGGGAACTGATCGCCTGGATAAAAGACTATGCTTTAACCAATGGCGCCAGGGTATCCCCTGCGGCTGTGGCCCTGCTGGCGGACTACATCGGCGGCGATTTATGGTCGTTGTCAGGGGAGATGAATAAGCTGATGACATATTGCCAGGACCGGGAGATAAGTGAAACGGATGTCAGGGCCATTACCAGCTTCGCCAGGGAGGAGAACATCTTTGCACTGGTGGATGCTGTGCTGGAGGGAAGGATCAAGGAGGCGCAGCTTATGCTGCACAGGATGCTGCTGTACGGAACTGCGCCGCAGCAGATACTCAGCATGATCGAAAGGCAATTGACTATTATCCTGCGCGTCAAGGAGCTCCAGGGCCTGCCGCAACCGGAGATACGGGAACGCCTGGGTCTGCATCCCAGATATCCGCTGGATAAAACGTTCAAGCAAGCTAGGATATTTACCATGGCCAGGCTGCGCAAAGCTTTTCACGCTCTGCTGGATACAGACGTGGCGATCAAAACCGGGAAATATGAGGACGACCTGGCGCTTGACCTGCTGGTCATCGAACTTTGTAAATAGGGCATGAGTGGTTTGGTGTAATTTGAACGTGTCCGCTGATTTATAGCTGTCGACAATTGCCCGGTATTTGGTTAAAATTGGTGTGAAGTATGGAGCGATATAAGATATGAGAAGGGTTTTGGCCGTTATCCTGGCCGGTGGCGCAAGTGAGCGTTTGAGCGTTTTGGCTGCGGAGCGCGCCAAGCCGGCCGTTCCCTTCGGCGGGAAATACCGCATCATCGATTTCACGCTGAGCAACTGCGCTAACTCGGGAATATATAACGTGGCAGTGCTGACGCAGTTCAACCCGCGTTCGCTCGCGCAACATGTGGGAGTGGGCAGGCCGTGGGATATGGACCGGGAGAGGGGTGGGATTGTGATGCTGCAGCCTTTCCTCAGCCGTTCGCAGCGGAATTGGTACAAAGGCACAGCAGATGCAGTGTACCAGAACCTTTATTACATTATCGACCAGCGTGTAGATGAGATATTGGTTTTGTCAGCCGACCACATATACAGTATGCGTTATGACCAGATGCTGGCCTCCCACCGCAACCGCCAGGCTGATGTCTCAGTAGCGGTATACGAGGTACCGCATGAAGATACTTCGCGGTTCGGCATCATAACGCTGGATCATAACGAGCGTATTGTAAATTTTGAGGAGAAGCCCAGGAATGCCAAGAGCCGGCTGGCCTCGATGGGCATATACATATTCAATAAAAAGGTGCTGATAGATGCGCTGGAGGAAACGTCCGGCAGTGAAACCGGCCATGATTTCGGCCGTGATGTGCTGCCCAGCCTGATCAGCAAATACCAGGTTTATGGTTTCAGGTTCCGCGGGTACTGGCGCGACGTGGGCACCGTGGAGGCCTACTGGCAGGCCAATATGGACCTGATGGCAGACCTGCCGGAATTGAACCTCTATAACCCTGAGAACGAGATACGGACAATCGTCCAGGGGTATCCTCCGGCTAAATTGGGACCGCACGCCAGTATCAACCGGGCCTTGATCTGTAACGGCGCCATCGTTAATGGCACGGTGATCGATTCGATTATTTCCCCCCGGGTTTTCATCGAAGAAGACGCCGTGGTGAAAGATTCCATCATCTTCGAAGATACAACCATCGGCCGCGGCACAGTCATTGAAAAATGCATCATCGATAAGCAGGTATGGGTCAGCCGCGGCTGCCACATCGGCGCCGGCGATGATTTCACACCTAATAAGGAGGAACCTGATTACCTTAAAACCGGTATTACGCTGGTAGGCAAAGGCACCAGGATACCATCCGAGGTAACTATAG